>JAZQPH010000050.1:0-3029 GCA_045628385.1 Succinivibrionaceae bacterium | reverse complement strand
TCCGACTTAGGGTACACTGCTTCTGACGGATCTTCGCCTTCCGTCAGATTAATCCAATTATCGACATCTTCGTTGCATTTTTGATAAAAGGCCAATTTGCTTTCCAAACTTTCAATCAGCAAGTTTTGTTCGTCAGGACCCATAGCAGACCATGACTCCTCATCGAGTTCCTGAATTCTGCTTTTGTACGGAAGTCCATCTAAATACTCTCCAAGCAATCCCATTTCCGAAATTTTTAATGTTTTTGCCTCTTTCATTTTGTTTGGATCGCGGCCGAGGCTTGCTGCTATCGAACGTAATTGTGAAAACATTTGATCGGGATCCAGCATCCCCTCATTGGTGGTGTCTATGATTTTTTGTGTTATATCCTTCAGATCACTTAATTGCATTTTTGTTAACAACACTACTGGTTCCGAAGTAGGCATGCTATGTTTTAGCAAGTCATGATCGGCTATCCAACCTTTGAAAAATGATGGGGCTTTAGTGCCTTGCACGCTGCCCAAATACGCAAGCTGCATAGCCTTGCTTGCTCTATTGAGATCGTCTGATAGAGAATCTCCTGTTGCCGACATCGCAGAGCCTGCTGCAAGGTTTCCTCTTAGGGTTTGCTTGATTTCTTCGACAATAAATGAAGCAATTTTGTCAGTTTCTTTGCCTAACTTATTAACGTCGCCAGCAGGAACTTCGTAATACAACGTCTGAGCAATTGCGTGATTCATCGATAGATCATGGTACTGTTCTTGAGCTTTTCTGTGATTTTTGGAACCTGCTGGAGTTTTTATATGCAAAGTAATCAGTGCGATCCCTTTTTCCTTTGCCATAATTCGCAGTTCGCTTGAATTCATGCCCGTAGTTGAGTATTTGCTACTGCCTTCAATTGCCCCAGCATCGGTTATCAAAATGATGTATTTGCCGCCATAACTGCTCCAATCAATTTCTGAAATGGCAGCGTTGACTCCTCCGTAAGCGTCTTCGTCAAACAAAACGCTCGATACTTTCGCCTGTTTCAGATTTTTTAATTTATCTTCAAATTCCTTTATGGAGTTTGCTTCTCCAGGTCTAACGAACACTTTTGTGTTATATTCAAGCCCTGGAGTTTTATCCAAGTTTGATCTAAACGCTATCAAGCCAAACTTTATATTATTGTTTAGCATCGAATCTTCAATGTTTTTGTATACTGTTAGCAATGTCTTTTTTGTTCTGTCAAGATACGGTTGCATAGATATCGAAGAATCGATTAAGAACACGACCGCTGCAGTGTAACCCTTAATTGCTGTTTGATCATTATTTGAAGAGTTGTTTTTATTCTGTCCGCCAGATGTTAAGGATGCTACTTCAACTGCTCTCACGTAATTTCCGTCGTCAAACATCGTTTCTTCAAAATTCAGGATAGGCAAAAGATAAAATTGATTGTGGTAATCGATGTATTTATTCGGTTCTGCGGATATCAAATGATCATGATTTTTGTTATTCTTCGCGGCATCGATTAACGGCTTTGCTGAGGAATTAATATCAGGAGATTCAAGCAAACTTAATAAATATTCTTTGTTATCCAAAATTGGAGTGACGTTTCTTTCAGACGGATTTGTAAACATCAATGAAGTCTGAATTCTCCAATCAACCGTACAACTTTTTTCCAACCAGCCGGATAACTTTTGGCCAGTTGTATCGGGGCCCACTCGCAGTTGATCTCCGCTTATCTCGAATACATAATATCTGCTGAATGCGGGTATTGGTTTACCCTTTTTATCGCTTGGACTAGTTTTCATTAAACATTCAGGCGTTGTTAAAACTCTCTGATATAACGAGTTGCTACCTTCGATTAATAAAGGTTCTGATGCAAATGTCTGGCCTGACAACACTAGCGATATAACTGCGGATAGATATTTATTGATCATTTTAATCTCTCCAAATTCGCCGCAGCTTGCGCATTGTTAGGAGCTTTCTTGTACCAAATTGCGGCTTGGTCTTTATTTTTTTCTATGCACGAAGAATTAGTTGCCTCATTCGGATCTAAATATTTGCCATAAGTATATGCAATCAGCTCGCTACCTTTTCTTGCCTTGCCAATCAGAATTCGCTTAGCAAGATCGCATCGCTGGTTTTGCAAAGCTTCTTCGATAAACTTGATTAAATCAACATCATTGGGATACTCGGTGAGGCATTTTTTCATAAGTACGAGATCATTTTTTTCCGACAAGGTGCATTCGCTGCCATATGAACTCACAGGCGCATCGGCATTAGCAGAGTTATAAATTTCGAAATCGTCAGATGGCGAGTTGGCCGTTTCTAAATCACCTTTATCTATAGGCGTTTCCGCTTTTGCGCTTTCTGATGTGTTTGCATCGACGTCTTCTTGAGGTTTAGACGTATCGTTATCAGCATTGGTCGCTAAAGGTTCGGCACTATTGGTTTCTGAGTCGGATGATACATTTTTGTTTAATATAAAAAACCAATATGCGAAGCCGCAGATTCCAAGCAACAAAACAATCAAGATCAATGCAACGACACTCCCAGTGGAAGTCCCCTTCTTTTTCGCTTCAGCTTCGCATGGTTCCCTTTCGGGTTCAATTTTGAATTGGTTAGCCTCGTTCTGCGTCTGCTGAAATAAATGAATTTGTTGGGAATGTTTTTCATCTCTTGTCACTTCATCTATTTCATGGTCACAAGTGTCATCAGGAAACGAAAATTCCTCGGTTGAGCGCTGATAATCCAATAAAGGAGAAAGTTTCCGCAAAAGTCTGACATTTTTTATGAAAAGAGTTTCGCTGACATTTCTTTCATGCAGTTCAATATCAAAAATCATTAAATCGCTACTTGACAGCGGATTAATGATTTCGGGACCTAAGTGCACAATTATTTTTTCTTCGTTATTGACTATACAAGATTTATCAACCTTAATTAAGGTTGATAAATCATCGTTTGGTACACTTTTAGAAATTATTTTTATTCCGATGTCATTCGAACCAGAAAACCATCCGAAACATTCGAGAGTGTTATTGATTAGAAGATCGGCATAGCCATCATCC
>JAZQPH010000049.1:0-10697 GCA_045628385.1 Succinivibrionaceae bacterium | reverse complement strand
CCAGGATTGGGAAAAGCCAAATGAAAGGATTCAGAAGGCATAGCGGAAACGGAAGCATTAAGCTTCCGTTTGCTTTTTCCGACTCGTGTAAGGTCTTAAATCCCGTATTTTAAGTTCGGTTGTGTCCGAAAAACTAAAATTATGGTGTATAAGGTCCAAATTGGATTTTAGACCTTATACTCCGACTCCAATTCTCAGCCCTGCACAGCCAATGAATGCGGCCGACCCGAGCAGCCCAGATCGCTATCCCCCCAGTCTTGACTATTTTTTTCTGCAGTCTTCCGAAGTTATCCTGAAAATAAGCGGTTCGCCGCCGTCGGGGCTTTTATAAACGAAACGATACCCGTCCAGAAGTTCCAGTCTCCTGAGATCAAGCTTATTAGCGCAAAAAGTATTCACCGCAACGGTCCGGTGGAATTTTGCATCCTCTTGCGGCGAAAGTCCCGAAACGGCAGCCGCTTCGCGAAGATGCGAGTACAAAAATTCGATGGAGTACCCTTCCCCCTTTCGGACGGCTTCCAGCCTGGCATCGCCTTCAAGGCGTGGCGCGCCCTGAAACTCGACGCCCTCGGATGCGCGCATTATTCTTGCGATCGATGCAGCCGTCGACTCGATATCGTCTCCCGACAGCCTACCGTCTTGCTTTGAATACCAGAACGAAAGTTTTAAATTTTCTGCGGCCTCGATAAACCACGGCTCGTCGCACCACGACTTATATGCCGCAAAACCGAGAATGCCGATGCCGAAAATGCCCGCAAAAACGATGCGCCTTAATGCATAGCGGCGCGCGCTGAATTGTTTTGCCATATCTACAGTTCCGTATTTGCCAAAGCCGCTATCAAAAGCGCAAAAAAAAGAATTGGCGCGTATGCTCTGTGAGCGAATAACAGCTTTTTTTACCCACGGATCATAAAAAAAACACGCAGTCGGGCGCAAGGCATTGGAAAAAACAGCTCCTGCCGCTAAAATTTTGCGAATATATCTCAAAATGCAACTGCAAGCTGAATAATCTTTCGAAAGACACCGCAATGGCTAAAAAATTATTTTTGTTCGTTCTTCTCATCGCCGCGACTGCCGCCACGATATATTTTCCCTTTTTTTACGGCAAAAATGACGCCGAAGGCGAAGAACTGAATATCGGTCTCGGAGAAGGCGAGATCGCCATAGATATCGGCACGCCGGTAGCAAGCGATGATGCGCCCGCAGCAAACCGCGACAGACCGACTGCAATCAAGGCGCCTGAACGCACCGCAGAACGCCAGACAGGAAAGAAGCCGTCCGCTGATTTGGCATCATCGATAACTCTCGAATCGGAAGCAAAAGCGGCCGATCAGCTCCGCATCGACAAAGACCCCCTCAAACCGGCCAAAAATGAAGCTGAACAGCACGCTTCCGTCCAAGACGCCCCTGCGCCTTCCGACAAGGAATCTGCCGCCAAAGACGAATCGGAAAAGCGCGCCATGGAGCCTGCGGACATTGTCGCCGAATTTCAGAAAAGACTTCCGATGGACGTGAGCAAGCAGATGAAGCTCGTCAACTTCTCATACTCCGACAAAACTGGATTCGTGTATACGCTCAAAACGACAGACCCCAAAATCGCCAAACAATTTGAAACTGGCATGGCCGAAAAGAGCTGCGCCCACAAGCAGGTGCGCCAGCTGCTTTCTCTGTCCAGAAAAGTAAATTTCGACTTGGTAGACAAATCCGGCTCTCGCCTTGCCTCGGTAACGGTGAACAGAGATCTGTGCGCGAAATTTGCCAAATAACCGAGACACGGTCGGAGGTTCTGCCATGATTGGCGATATTGACGATATAGACGATGCTCCTTCGACGTCCATAAAAACCAGCAAAGACATCGAGAAAGCCGCGCTGTCTTCGGCTGCCGATGTTCAGAACCAGACTAAACTCGGAGCGGATTTCTTTGCCGTGCCGAGCGAAAATCTCAAACTCGACCGGGAAGGGAATTTCGACGTCATCACCGACAAAGAACTTTATTACTCCGTCCGTTCGCAAAAATCGGTGCGTCTGACGCTTATCGTGCTCGTCACGGGCATGTTTCTCGTCGCCGCGCTTCGCATATGCATATCGTTCATCGATCCGAGAAGCAACCTTGCGTCCCAGGGACTGCAGTTTGACGAAATTTCTCTGCTGGCTTTTCCCATAGTCATCTATGTTTACTTCACCTGGCTGTATCTTGCCAAAAAACGCTACCGTCTGAGAGTCACGAGAACCGATATTTCCTGCAGGCGAATCGGCCTCACGGTAAAAGCGCGGCACGGCGAAATCTTCACGGCGCTTCGCACGCGCCCCGTCCTCCGTGACAGGCGAGGCATCTGGCTTCCGACCCTCGGAAAGCACAGAATTTTGGTAGCGGAAGAAGACACCATTCCCGGACAGCCTTTTATTGAGGAACTGCTGGCATTTTACGGCGCAAAGATTCCGCGGGATCCCTACGGCACGCGCCGCAGCACCTTCACGTCGCTGTCGATCGTGTTCATTTTCATGGCGGCCCCGTTTTTCGTTTATCTTGGCATGACGAGCATCAATCCGAACGCCATCTATTATTCATTCTGGTTTTCGGGAACCATCGCGCTCTTGGGACTGGTTCTTCTCGCGCTCGGCCACAACACGACCAAAGCATACAAAACCGGCAGCGACGAAGGCGCGGACGATTTTTACGACGACTATATCTACTCGTCAAAAGAACTCAACGAAATCCAGCCAGAGACGGAAGACGTCCCCCTGTTTCTGCTAAAGCGCGAAGACGGACAGGCAAACAATGCGCCCAAACCGAGCTCACAGGACTTCTCGGCCCCGAGCGACGAATGGTTCCTCGAAAATTATCCCGGACTTCGCAAGCGCCCGAAGAAATAGCCGCGATGAAAGTGCCCAACTGCGGGAGCATAGTTCCAAACTAGCGCGCCTTTATCAAAATTTATCAAAACCCGCCGCGCCATTAAAGGCGCCCAAAATGATTGTCTGTTCGCCTCGGGCTGCCTTTGGCCAGGCCGACAAGAAATTTTCTCATTCTCGCCCGAAACCAAAAGCACAAGACCGCAGCAAGCCCGTTCGGCTGCGCCGTATGCCCAGCGCATCCTGATGATTTAAAAGACGTGATTTATTAAAAACAGCCCATGGCGCTCAGATTTTCCAAGACGCAGGACAAAAAAAATCCGAAGCGCTGCTTCGGATTTTCTTGTTGTTTTGCATCTTATGCGAAATCAGGATTTGCCTTCGGTAGAATCTTCTTCCGTGACTTCTGACAATTCCTCTTCGCGCGTCTTCTTGAGAGCCGCTTTTTCCTCATCCATGATGAGCTGGTAATTGTTGATTACCGCACCGACGACAAGATTAATCAGCAAGAAAGCCGCGAACGTATACCAGAAGATATGGAATATCGTCACGACGACCGGCGGCATGCTTATAAGACCCATTCTTGATGCCGTGACCAGGTTATAGCGCAGATCCGTCCAGTCGTCGCCGCTCATGCAGCGCAAGAGCGTAAACATGGACTCGCTGAGAGTTCCGTACGGATCGTCGGCGTTGCCGGGCGCATGCGGGGCGATTTCGGCAAGCTTAACGAGTTTTTCCTGAACTTCAGGCGATGCGGACTCGGCATCGGGCAGCTTAAAAAACATAGTGCCGGTGATGGCGAATACATACATGAATATCAGCATGACCGCCGAATTATAGGTAAGAGCTTTTAAAGATCTGACCATGACGGAGATGATCAGGCGAAGCTCAAAGTTTGCCTTGAACAGTCTGATGATTCGGAACACGCGAAGAACTCTCACCGCCGCGACCACCCCCGCATTGTCAGAGATATCCTCGGGAATGTAGCTTGCAAGCACGACGAACAGATCGAACACGTTCCATCCGTTCGTAAAAAATTCCTTCAGAGATTTTCGCGCGACGAATCGCATGAAGATTTCCAAGGTGTAAATGATTATGCAGACGCGGTTGACCATATCGCAAAGTGGCGTGCGTCCGTACCTCTCTATGCCGATGAACACGCAGTTGACAAGAATGACCAGCATGATCGCAGATTCGAAAATCTTGTTGGTCGTGAGTTTTCTCATGGCGACGCGCGCCGAGGAGTTGTTGCTAAAAACCGACATAAAAAAATTCCCAGAAATTGTCTCGCGGATTATATTCTAAATGCGCCTAAGCGCCCGCAATTTAAGAAAAATTATGTCAGCCGTGAATTTTGTCCGAACACCGCTATTGGTGAGATATTTCTTCTCGATCGCCAGGTTTGTCGTATTGATTCTCAAAAACTCATGAACAGAGCCTATGACCAGAGTGTTGCCGAAGCGCGCTGCGGGACAATCAATAATCCTTTGCACGTGCATCTTTTAAAGATGTTTTGACATGGGAAGTTTCGTTGAAGCAAAAGCCGACGTTTTCAATAGATTCGCAAAAAGTTTCATTTCCGACAGCAATTGCTTTCGTTTTGCCAAACCGCAAATCCGAAAACTTAGGCATAATTTTTCGTTTGCGGCGTCAGCATATATCAGCAAAATGTATTTGATGGCATATGAGCCGCCTTATAGAAACGAATGAGCCTGCAGACGAATAAAAATGACCGCCTCGGCAATTGTCATAAAATATATCTCTGGCCCTAAACAGCTGACTCCGAAACTCAGGATGCGCGAACGCATAATCTTGCATCGTTTCGAATCCTCTGTCTGCGCGCTCACATTTTATTCAAAGGCATGTGTCGCAATAATCGGCAAATTTTTATCAGTTCGTTTCGGCATTTTCGTAGGCATCGTAGGCCATTTTGGTAAGGATGCCCCTTGAAAGATCCATTGAGTCCTGCAAGGCCATGTCGGATGTCGATTTAAAAAGGCGATAAGCCATTTCTGCCGATCTGCCGGATTGCTCATAACGGCTGTCGATGGCATCGATGTTGCTCAGAATATCGGTCTCAACCCTGTTCCAGTGATCGCGAACGCTCTTTGCGTATTTGCCTTTGCGGGCCGATGCCAGAACATTGAGAATCTTAAATTCCCAGAATGCGCTGCCTTCAAAAAATTTCGGACTGTCCACGGTGTAGGCCCAAGGCACCTTGTCGGGATTCGTGTACATAGGCAGATACACCGAATATGCGGGGTTTCCCTCAGACACCCAAAACAGCATCGGTCTGTCCTTGCGATCATGAAAAAAATGCCCCATCGAAGCGTTATCGACGGCAATCGGCCGAACCGGCACCGCGCCTGCCACGTCCACCGAATATTTTGTGCGTTCGAACCTGTCGCGCGACAGGTCAAAAAATTCTTTAATTTTTATCGGATGATCGGGCTTCATGGCCAGCGGATAACTGACCTTCTGATCATAATCGCCGACATTCTGAGGGCTGAAAAATCTTCTGCCTTCCCATTCGCGCATTCTTGACTGATCGCGGGCTTCGGATCCGTAAACCTGCACGAGATTGATGGTGTCCGCATCCTGGCTTATCAGGCTTGCGTCGGCAGCGAGTTTGAAAAGATTTCGCGATCCCATGAAATTTTCAGAATCCGAGCGAATAAAAGCATCAATCGCCACGTCGTCCGCAACGACCGCATAAGCGGTATCGGGAAGCTTCACCGCCGCCCACTGATGCCCCGTATACACCTCAAGATACCAAATTTCGCCGCGTCCCAGAAATGCGGCGGCAAAAGACACCGAAGCGCCTTTTGTTTCCACGAGAGCTCCCAAAGTTGCGGCCCCCTCGCGCGCCGAACCGATATAAGGCATTACCAGCATGGCCGCATTCGACGGAGCCACGCCCTTCGGAACGTACGGATCGGCGGCTATCAGTTCCTTTCGTGCGCGAATGTCTTCCATGACCGTCATGGAGATGCCAGACTCGTTGACGGTGGCGACGGAATTCACGCCTTTTCCGAGCGACGGACACGAAGGAGCAAGCAGCAGGCTCTGCATGGCCACAGGAACTTCGATCTCAAGTCCAGTGCCTTCGTCCTTATATACCCAGGCTCCGGTTCCCTCGCGCTTTGGATTTACCCGAAGCTGATGCATGTCCATGCTGCCCGAATCGTCGGTTGCGCCGACTATCGCGCTACCGTCGGCGGTTGCTTTCGATCCCGCCATGAAAAGAGTGCTTCCCGCATTGGCCCATGATGACAGCATGCAGGCCGCCAAAATCGCCGAGAGTGGCAAAACATTAGTTCTTTTCATCGGTTTTCTCCTGCGATTTGCCTTCTTGTCCCATGCTTTCGGCAGGATTTGCGCCCGAAGCTGAACCGCCGTCCGCGGCTTCATTGCCTTTTGATTCTGCGTCTTTAGCGGTTGCTTGATTAATCTTTGCGTCCTGCGAAACATCCCGGCTCGGCTCACCTGATGCGTTCTTTGCCTCAGCGCTGTCATCCCGAACTTCCTCGATCGCCTTCGAGGCGTCCGATTCTTCGGCGTCCGCCTGCACGATCACCGAATCCGACTCGCCGTCAGCCTTGTTTTCAACGGCCACCACGTCGGCTATCGGTCTGTATTCGTCCGAAACCGATACGGATGCGGAACCCGCGGCTATCGATCCTCCCTTACTTCCGGCATTTTCAGATGCCGAACCGGCATCGATAATTTCGGCTGCGGCGGATTTTGCGTCATCTTCTGCCTGTTTGCTTGCGGTAACGCGCGGATCCTCGCCCGGCAATTCTTCATCAAACGGATCAAAATGTTCTTCGACCATGCCGCCGCAGATTGCCGTGGATAATTTTTCCGTAAGTTCGATGCCCTTTTCCCAAACCGACGAAGCCAAGCTGCCCGCAATCAATGACGCGGTGGCGCCTGGATGATCGGAATCAAGATACTGGATATCCATGGAATCTATTTCATCGAGAAAATCCTGTTCGGTATGTTTCCAGGATTTTTTGATTATCGAAGCCATCAGGCCTTTTTCGTCATTCTCGACGCCTTCGGAAATAAGTTTGAAGACCCAATATGAAATGCCCGAGGCAAAAGACGAACTTCCCATGGCATAAGAATCTGGGACCGTCTTGATGTCGGCATAAAAAGGGACGAAAGGGCTATACTCGGGATTTGCAAGGCTCAGCCACATAAAATCCTGTTTGCCTTTTCTGTGCTGGAAAACGACGGCTTTCGAGGCGTTGTCGCCGTTAATCGAAATTTTTTCGGTTTCTTTTTGCTTGGCATCTGCGGATTTGGCCTTTTTGTCGCGCGAGGCGAGCGGTTTTAATTCGGTTTCGATGCGGCTGCGCATAAACGCAAAAACATTTTTCATGTCTATTGGCGTCTGTGCCCTGAAAAAGCCAGCATAATCGGCACTTCTGTCAAAATCGGCTGTGTCTTCGGGAGCAAAACGATCTCTTGCGGTCCATGAAATCACCTGGCTTGCGCCGTCGTATCCGCATGAAAAGATTTGCGACAAAACGGCGGAACTTTTTTTCTTGGCCGCGGCCCATGCATTTTCGGCTATGGCGGCGATATTTTCGGACATCATCGCGTCCGCGTCTTGGGGAGCGCCTTCAGCATCCGCACCGCTCTCTTCTTTGACGCTGCCGGGCAGAGCGCCGATCACGGGCAGGCCTAAAATAACCGCAACGGAGTCGTCGGGAAGGCGCGATGCGGCCCATTCGTGTCCCGAATAAGCCTCGGCAATCCAGACTTCATCGTCATCGGCGAAAATAACCGACATGGGCGCCTTGGCTCCGATTGATTTCATCCTTTCGCCGAAAATTTTTACCGCCTCTTTTGCAGACGTCGCATACGGAACCACGGTGCCTGTCGCCGTGTGGCCGTCAAGCCCGTTTTTGACGAGCGGATCGCCGGCAAACAATTCGCCGTTCACGCAAAGTTTGGATACGGAGGTGCCCGACACGCCGGAATGATTGATTATCGTGCCGTCGGCCCATTCGAGCCAATCGGGCCTGTACTGGACGGTTTTGAGATATCCGTAGGCATCAACCGGTATTTCTGCGGAAAAATCGGTAAACGGAACCCGAAAAATACGGGTTCCCGTTCCCACGAGCCTGCCCTCATGCTTGAGAACAACGCCCGCGGCCTGCTGTTCATAGGAGATGCTCGCGACGATCGGAGCGCCTTCAAGAGACGCTTTTGAGCCGACAGCCAAGGCAATGCCGGCCTCGGCTGAAAATGATGCGGCCAGAAAACACAAAGAAACCGCGCGGACGATGCGTAAAATCATGCGCCAATCCGAATATCAAAAAACACACTTTAATTGTATCGCATGCGCAATCGCGCCTGAGATGATAAATCGCAGCCAAATTGCCGCAATTGAAAAATTTTTGCATAAAAGTTGAGTCTGACGCAAAAAAGGTTAAAAAAAAAATCGCCTCCCGGCGGAGGCGATTTAATTTCAGTTCCTTCGAACGAACTTACTTCTTAGCTTTGACCGTAATTTCGTCGTACAGGCGGCGCTCCTTGCCGTTTACCTGATAAATGACGACCTTGTGTTCTACTGAGGCATCGGCATAAGCATGCGTGACTCTCTCGGAAGCTCTGACCGGTTCGGTTACCGCGGAACCGTCGCCGAAATCAAACGCATACCAGTTAGGATCTTCTGGATAGCTGCTCTGGCACATGCCGAGGCTTGCGGAAACAGTCACGGCGTTGCCGTCGGTCTCGGCAATTACAGGCGGAACGCCGCACAAGAGTTCTTCCTCGGCGCGCCATGCAAGAGTTTTGTCATTGACGAAAATTCTTCCGACATGCGCTTTCGCGTCCGCCAAAGATACGTCTTTGCACTTGCTCTGGTCGGAGCAAAGCGTGCCGTCGCCCGCATCGCCCCAAACGGTTCCCTTCCAGTCCGGGCTTGAAGTGATCTTGAAGCGAGGACCGCCGTTGAGATCTCCCTTGTTCAAGTCATTGACCGATACTGACCACTCTCCGGTCTTCTTGTCGAACGACATTTTTTCGTGAGTCCAGCCGTTTGCGGAACCTGCAAAATACATTGCTGAGTGGGTTGCTTTGTCGAACAATCCCGACACGGTCACCGTCTTGGCAGCAACGACTTCTTCAGACTTGCCGTCGCTTGCGACAAGCTGCACCGTGAACTCGCCTTCGTCTTCATAAAGATGAACAGGATTGGCTTCGTTCGTTTCCCAGCCGTCGCCGAAATGCCATGTATACGACAAAGCGTCGCCGTCGGCATCCGAAGACAAATTCTTGAAAGTCACCGTGCCTTTGTCCGCGCTAAAGGAATAGTCGGCGGACGGCGCCGAATTTGCGCCCGAAGCCTTAATCAGCTTCCAGGTAAGGCTCGCATCGTTAACCGCAAGAACGTAATCGCCGACCTGGGTGATTTCGATGTCGCCGCAGAGAGACTGGTTGGCGCACAGCTGATTGGTTCCCGCCTTGCCGTACACGGTTCCGTGCCAGTTAGGAGAGGTTGTTACCTTAAAGCGCTGAACACCGCTCTTGTCGCCCTTGCCCGTAAGCTTAAGAGCTATCTTCCATTCGCCCGTAGCATGATCAAAGGTCATTGCCTGATGCGTCCAGCCGTTGGTCGTGCCTGCAAAATACAGGGCGCTGACGACCGGATCGTACTTGACGGATGATGCCGTGACCATGGCAGTCTTTGAAGACGTCTGAGAGCCGTCCGTCACGGTAAGCACCGCTTCATACGTGCCCTCTTTTTCATAAACATGAACCGGGTTGGCTTCAGAAGAAGTCGTGCCGTCGCCGAAATTCCATGAATAGGACAGTTTGTCGCTGTCTTTATCCGCGGACTTGTCGAGGAAGGTGACGATCATTCCGTCTGCGACATACTCAAATCCAGCGACAGGAGCCGAATTGTTGAGTTTCGTGAGCTTCCACATGAGAGTCGAATCGCCTACGGAAAGACGGTACGTGCCGACTTCGCTGACCTTGACGTCGCCGCACTTGTCCTGGAATGCGCAAAGAGCGTTGCCGCCTGCAGTTCCGTAGACCGTGCCGGTCCAATCAGGATTTGACGTGAACTTGAAGCGCTGAGGACCGTTGGCGTCGCCTTGTCCCGACAGTACGACATCGATGAACCAGGTGTCGGTCTTGCTGTCGTAAGTCATGGCTTCGTGAGTCCAGCCGTTCGTGGTGCCCGCATAATACATGGCAGGAAGATCGCGCTTGTTTTCGGCCTTGCTGATGGCTTTGACCACGTGCGTCTGGGTGTATTTTCTGCCAAGTTCGCTGACTTCTACCGTGAACGAATACGTGCCTTCTTTTGTCAAAACGGTGTTCAGGGTTTCGCCGGTCTCACCGTTGCTCCACTTGTAAAATTCTCCTAATCCGCGGTTAAGCTGCGCTTTAAGAGAGAACTGTTCGCCGACATACACCGTATCAGGCCCTGAAATGAATACTTCAGACAGCGCTGGAACAGTATAGCTGAACGTCGTCGTGGCTCTGAAAGTCGCGCCCTTGTCGTCGGTTACTTCAAGCCAATAAGTGTCGGCCGAGTACTTCGGAGTAGCACCCGCGATTACAGAAATTGTCGGAGTAGTCGCGCCGTTGCTCCACTTGTAAGACACGATCTTGCCGTCAGGATCATATGAACCGCTGGCGTCAAGAACGACCGTATCGCCTTGTTTGTAATTATTTCCGGCATGCGTGATGACCGCGACCGGAACTTTATTTTCGGCCTGGGCCGCTTCGACCTTGACGGTTACCTTGGCAGAAGACGAGGCGCCCTGATTGTCTTTGACCGTCAGCGTGTAAACGGTCTCGGCCTTAGGCGACACGGT
>JAZQPH010000048.1:0-3425 GCA_045628385.1 Succinivibrionaceae bacterium | reverse complement strand
CTGTCGATTCAGACAATCCTTCAAAGAGCGCGCGCCAACGGCGCGCTATTTTGTTTTCCTTTTTGGGAAGCGATTGGGTATTTTTGCCGTCATCACTCGCGCAGCAGCCAAATTGTCTGCATTTTTGCGGATAAGAGTCATTTATGCGAGCGCAGGCTTTTGCATCCAGCATTGTGAGATCAATATTATTCTTGCGCGTTTCGGTTTGTCTATTGTTTGATGTTCGTGCTATATACACAAGACGGAGTGATGGCGGCGAAAGCTCCCGTCACGGCATCAAAACATAAGAATTAAAAAAATATGCGTTTATCACCGACACAATTTCGAATGAAGACAACCACATTGGCTGCGGCATCTTTTTTGTTTTTCTCGGCCTCTGCTTGGGCAATCGATTTGCCCGACAGCGACACGCAGAACGAGATTAAACAGCAGCTTGCCGAACTTTCAAGCACGGGCATAAGCCCCGTTTTTGCAGCGCAGTTTGACAAATTGATGCAAAGCTCCGGCACCGACAATTACGCCGACGCGATGTTTGAAAGCTATTCGAAAATAAAGTGTTTCAGCGAGCAATATGCGGCGCTTTCATGGGATAAGCGCCAGTCTTTCGCTTTCCAGTATAAAGATTGCCCCGTAAGCGAAGAAATCATCAATCAGTACGCGGAGGGAATCAGTTCTGGAACTCTGCGCCAAGACGTTGAAAATTTAAGACCGCAGGTTCCGCAGTATGCCGAGTACAGAGCGGCGATTAACGAACTGCTCGGAAGCGCTGCGGTGCCGCTGACGAAGTATCCGTTTATGGTGCTGCGCAAAAATTCCCGCGGCAGCAGCGTGGCGATATTAAGGGATGCTCTGACGAAAAAAGGATATCTTTCCGAAGATTTGGAAAATAACGCCGTTTTTGACAAGGATCTGGATGAAGCCGTAAAAAAATTTCAGGAAGACAACGGTCTTAAAGCCGACGGCATAGTGGGATTCATCACCTACGAAGCGCTGTACAAAAACGAACTGTCGAAAGCTGTCGCTCTTTCAAGAAGCATGTGGCGCCTGTCCGATCCCGTTCTTCAGGAACAGAAAAATTTTGTGTTCGTGAATGTTCCAGAAACGATGGCGTATGCATATGAAGACGGCAGCCGAGTTTTTGAATCAAAGGTCGTTGTCGGCAGAAAAACCAACATGACTCCCCTGCTTGCAAGCCAGATTCATACGATCGTTCTGAATCCGCTCTGGTCCGTCCCGCCTTCAATCAGAGACAAGGAATACCTTCCGAAACTTCGCGCCGATCCCGATTATCTTGCCAAGCATGGTTTCAAAATGGTCGATTCATCGAACAACGTAGTTTCGCAGGCGGTTCTGACTGAAGAAGATCTTTCCAAAAAACATCTGAATTACAGGCTGGTTCAGGTTTCGGGAAGCCGCAATGCTTTGGGACTTTATAAATTCGACTTCCAGAATCCATTCTCGGTCTATCTGCATTCGACGTCGTCTCCTCGGGCTTTCGGGCAAGCTGATCGAAGACTGAGCCACGGCTGCGTGCGCGTCGAAAAATCAAAAGAACTTGCCGAACAATTGCTTAAAACGCAATATGAGCCGGAGAAAATCGCCAAAATGCAAGGCACCGGAAAAACGGTATATCTCAAAGTTGACGAGAAACCGCATGTGTTCATTGCCTATATAACGGCGGTTTATTCAGAAGAGCAAAAATTTATTTATTATCCCGACTTGTACGGATATGACGAAAACGCCGTTATTTCCGAAGATCTGCTTAAATATATGCGGCAGGACAAAGACGACAATTAAAAAAAAACGGACCGTACGGTCCGTTTTTTCTTTTTGAAATACAGGCGGTCTATTTTTCGCCCCAGCAGACTTTTTCTCCGTTTGCCGCAGATGCGCATGTCAAATGAGCTTCAGATGAAATCGAAAGAGATCCTGAAAGTCCCGCCAATTTGCTTTTATATGCGGTATTTGACGAGAATGCGCCGAGAGGCAGTTCGTCGGTGCCGAGGGCGCCGTGCGCATTTGAACCCCAGCAGCTGACTTCTCCGCTTCCGGTTGCCGCGCAGACGTGGCTCGTGCCTGCCGAAAGCTGTCTTGCGCCGGTTAAAGGCTTTTGACCGCCGTAGGCATTGTTTTCGCTGATTTCGTAGGCTCCGCTGAATTTAAAGATTTCATCTCCCGGCTCGGCGCCTTCTTGGCAGATGACGGTGCTTCTGCCGGTTATGCCGCAGCCCTGCAGTCCGTTGGCAACGCTGACGCGGGCAGAATGTCCGATCACTGACAGCACTGCGGAGGCGCTCGGATAATGCTCTTCGTTTTCGGACATTTCGTTGTAAACGCCAGCGAATCTTGCGGCCGCTGCTGAAGCATTTGCAAGATACGAAGTGAATGTGAACGTTTTAGTTTTTATCGCATGCGAAAGTTCCTCGGCGTTTGACGGAAGAAATCCCGAAATTGTCGCAACGTCGCCTGATGTAAGCGAATAATTTTGGATTTTCGGCATCGAGGATCTGAAACTTTTTGCCGATGTTTCGCGCTGTTCACGGTTTTGGTTGCCGTTTTCAAATTCGGCTGCCGTCGTGGCGATGCTGACCTCGACAGTTGCTGTTCCGTTTTTGATATCGTCGGGATAAGCGCGTCCCGCGAGGGCAAATCCCAAATCGACTGAAAATTTTTCGGAGCCTGAGCGCATGACGGCGTCGTGACTTGCCTCTGCAAGCACAAGATACGATTCGGCATTTCCGACCCGATTTTTGTCAACGCCGATGAACACTTTGCCGTCTTTGTCCGTAAATCCTGCGGGATCGCTTTCTGAACAGCTGCCGCTGCCGTCGAGGTCGATGCAGACAAATGCTCCGTCGATGCGGGAATCCGTGACGATGACTTCTATGCCGCTTTGTGGCGGTTCATCTTCGGTTCCGCTCGTGAAACCTCCGGAAACGTGAGTTTTTCCGCCGCATGCGGCAAGCGCGATCGCCGCAGCTGCCGTGCCAAGTACAATATATTTCTTCATAAGATCAACCCGATTCTTATTAACAACCGATTATATTGACCGCGGCAGACCTCGGGTTGTTCCCCAAATAATGAAATTTTTTTTCTTGCTATAAATTATGCGCGGAGACGAAGTTTAGGACATCTGAGACCCGGCGCGTCATGGTTTTTATTTTTATCGGCGGCGCGCGCAAAATAAATTTATTGTGTTTTAGGGCATGGCAGACTGCAAGACCTAAGCGATTTTGGCGTTTTCAGAAAATTTAAAAATAGGACGGCATTTTCTTGAGCAAGTGCAGACAAATCAGCTAAATTTCCGTTATGCCCATGCGACGCTCATAACGGAAATTACTTTTAGACAGTTAATTTGAATAGATCGCTTGCAGCTTTTAATTGCCAAATGCCATTTTGAAGATGGCAAGCACGTCATCGTGATC
>JAZQPH010000047.1:0-9488 GCA_045628385.1 Succinivibrionaceae bacterium | reverse complement strand
GCAAAGAGATTATCGAAAATTTCGTTATCGGAATTTGCGGTCTCAGCAAGCTTTGGACTTCAGCTTCCATCATTGAAGATGCGATTGAAAAATGCCGTGCGACAATCGGCAACGGCAAGGTAATCCTCGGTCTTTCGGGCGGCGTGGATTCTTCCGTCACCGCCATGCTGCTTCACAAAGCAATAGGCGACCGCCTCACCTGCGTTTTTGTTGACAACGGCTTGCTCCGTCTAGACGAAGGCAAGCAGGTCATGGACATGTTTGCTGGAAAATTCGGTCTGAACATTATTTATTCTCAGTCTGAAGACAGATTCTTGAGCGAACTCAGCGGAGTTTCCGATCCCGAAGCCAAGCGCAAAGCAATAGGAAAAGTCTTCATTGACGTGTTTGCCGAAGAAGCAAGAAAACTCGGCGACGCTGAATTTCTTGCTCAGGGCACCATTTATCCCGACGTTATCGAATCGGCAGCGGCAAAAACCGGCAAAGCGCACGTTATCAAGTCGCATCACAACGTCGGCGGCCTTCCGAAGGATCTTAAATTCAAGCTCGTCGAACCGCTTCGCGAACTGTTCAAGGATGAAGTAAGAAAGATCGGTCTCGAACTCGGTCTTCCTTACGAGATGCTTTACAGACATCCGTTCCCAGGTCCTGGTCTCGGCGTCCGAGTGCTCGGAGAAGTTAAAAAGGAATATTGCGATCTTCTTCGCAGAGCTGATGCAATCTTCATTGAGGAACTTCGCAAGGCTGATTGGTACGACAAAGTCAGCCAGGCTTTTGTCGTATTCTTGCCGGTGAAATCGGTCGGCGTTATGGGCGACGGAAGAAGATACGATTATGTCGTGTCGCTCCGCGCCGTCCAGACCATCGATTTTATGACTGCGAAATGGGCTCCGCTCCCTTATGAGCTTCTCGGCACCGTGTCGAACCGTATCATCAATGAAATCAACGGCATAAGCCGAGTCGTTTATGACGTTTCCGGTAAGCCGCCAGCAACCATTGAATGGGAATAATAGATATTTGCCCATCGGCAGATGACAAAAAAGAACCTGTGCGCAGGTTCTTTTTTTTACGTCCTGTAAAAAAGAAAAGTCCGCAATTGCGGACTTTTCAGAACAGAAACGTTGATATTGGTTATGCGGGGAAAAATTCAAGAAGTACCTGATCGCACCATGCGTCGACTCTGGAATCCGTAAGTTCCGGCTGTCTGTCCTCGTCAAGCGCAAGACCCGCGAAATGTTCTGAATCCATAAGGCACTTCGTGGATTCAAAGGTATAACCGTCTTTTGGCCACAAGCCGCAAAGCGAGACGCCCATGTCAAGAAGGGTTTCTTTCATTATTCCCATCCCGTCAAGGTAGTATTCGGAATAATCTTCCTGATCGCCCAGACCGAAAAGCGCGATCTTCTTGCCTGACAGATCCATGGACTTGAGTGTCGGCATAAAGCTTTCCCAATCTGACTGAAGTTCGCCTGTATACCAGGTCGGAGTTCCGATGATGAGATAATCGTACTGCTCCATGTCATTTTTGCTGGACTTGGCGATATCGTAAATATCTACAAGCTCCTCGCCAAATTTTGCCTGAATCTTTTTTGCTACATTTTCGGTGTTGCCGGTGTCGCTTCCGTAGAAAAGTCCGATGGCGGCCATTAAATATCAGCTCCTATGCTAGAAAACGTTTCCATTATAGCAAAAATATTTTTTTTGAATTTATGAGCAGCAGTTCAAACCTGGTTCCTATGTATAACTTGTTGAATTCTGTACACTTCATGAACGCATAAGGGCCTGTTTGGCGTACGATAATAAAGCGTAAGAGGCGGCAAATTGATATAATAGAGCGGTGCAAGGCTTTGCTGCGGCAACTGCCTAGGTTCGGCGCTTTTGTGACAGCGTCGGCACTTAATTATTTTATTGATGCGTCTCGTGTCATCACGGGACGGCGAATGATGGCGGCACTCTCTGCCGCGTTTATAAATTTTGGAGCAATATGGCTATTCATGAGCATGCCGGCAAGCCGGCCCGTCTTGCTGATTTGGTGAACATTCCCCGCCTTATATCTTGCTATTATCTCAATACTCCGGACGTTGCGATTCCTGAGCAGCAGGTTGCATTCGGCACTTCCGGACACCGCGGAACGTCATTCTCTTCCGCGTTTACCGAAAACCATATTCTCGCAATCAGCCAGGCTATTGCCGACTATCGCGCTAAAGTCGGCGTAACCGGTCCGCTCTTTATCGGCAAGGACACCCATGCTCTTTCAGAGCCTGCATTCTGCACCGCAGTTGAAGTACTCGTGGCAAACGGTGTGAAAGTCGCTGTCGACAAGGATCTTTCATATACCCCAACCCCAGTCGTTTCTCATGCGATTTTGACCTATAACGCCAAGGTATCGGGCAATGACGGTTTGGCTGACGGCATAGTCATCACTCCGTCGCACAATCCTCCTACCGACGGCGGATTTAAGTACAATCCGACAAACGGCGGTCCTGCTGGTTCCGATGTCACCAAAGAAATTCAGGACAACGCGAACGAGTACCTGAAAAACGGTCTTAAGGGCGTGAAGCGCGTTCCTTACGCTCAGGCGATCGAAAGCGAACTCGTGATTAAGCATGATTTTGTTGAAAACTATGTATCCGATCTGGCGAACGTCATCGATTTTGCTGCCATCAAGAAGGCCAAAATCAAGCTCGGCGTCGATCCTCTGGGCGGTTCCGGCGTTTACTATTGGGACGTAATCGCCAAGAAGTACGGCATCGATATTGAAGTAGTCAACTACAAAGTCGATCCGACTTTCTCATTCATGACCCTCGACAAGGACGGAAAGATCCGCATGGATTGCTCCTCTCCTTATGCGATGGCATCATTGATTGCGCTTAAGGACAGATTCGACATAGCTGTGGCAAACGATCCAGATTATGATCGTCACGGCATTGTATGCAAATCCGGTCTCATGAATCCTAACCACTATCTTGCGGTTGCGATCTCTTATCTTTACTCCCATCGTCCTAACTGGCCTGCAGATCTTGCAGTCGGCAAGACGCTTGTTTCTTCTTCTATCATCGACCGCGTCGTTGCGGGCATGGGCCGCAAATTGTGCGAAGTTCCAGTCGGCTTTAAGTGGTTTGTGGACGGGCTTTTCGGAGGCACTATCGGTTTTGGCGGCGAAGAAAGCGCCGGCGCTTCATTCCTGCGTTTTGACGGCAGCGTATGGTCTACCGACAAAGACGGCATTATCCTTGCGCTTCTTGCTGCCGAAATTCTCGCGGTCACGGGAAAAGATCCTCAGCAGCACTATAATGACATTATGGCCAAGTACGGCGATCCTGTTTACATGCGCATAGACGCGCCTGCCAATGCTGCGCAGAAAGCAGTGCTTTCTAAGCTTGATCCTTCGCTTGTCGAAGCTTCGACTCTTGCTGGCGAACCTATCGTCGCAAAACTTACCAACGCTCCAGGCAATGGCGCAGCTATCGGCGGCCTTAAGGTTGTTACCGAAAACGGCTGGTTTGCTGCAAGACCTAGCGGAACCGAATCCATCTATAAAATATATATGGAAAGCTTCAAAGGCGCTGATCACATCGAACTGATTAAAAAAGAAGCTGTTGAGATCGTTTCGGCGGCTCTTAAGAAAGCAGGCGTGTAGTTTGATTGCGGTTTAAATTTTTTAATTTGTTTCGCGATTTTGCGTAAATAATTTTCACAGAAGGCAAAAAAATTTTTTTTGCCTTCTGTTTTTTTTGGCGCATGGCCCAATATTTTTGACTTTTGGCTTCGATAAGCGGCTTAAAAATTTGAATTATCAAATAATGATTTGATAGAATTAAGTTATCTGGTGTAAAGAGTATATTTGTATGCTTTATTTGCACCTTGATTGGGCAATCACATAGGAATTTAAAATGGCTAAGAAAACAACCGTTAAGCCATCTGACGCAAATCAGTCTTTAGAGTCCATTGATAAGGACATGCTCAGAGATGAAATTGTTCGTCAGCTTCATCAAACTCTGGGTACCAGCGAAGCTAAGGCTAGCAAGCAGTCATGGTGGAAGGCAACCTGCGCAAGCATCAACGAGCTGGTTTACAACCGTCTTACTTGCACCCAGCAGACTCACTGCAAGAAAGATACCCGTGCGGTACACTACCTTTCTGCAGAATTCCTGATGGGCAGATTGACCGTCAATAACCTCGTAAACCTTAAACTCTACGACGTTGCTGAAGAAGCTCTCAAAGATCTCGGCCAAAACCTTACCGATCTTTGCGAAGAAGAGCCGGACATGGCTCTCGGCAACGGCGGTCTCGGTCGTCTTGCTGCATGCTTTATCGACTCTCTTGCGACACTCAACCTCCCTGCTGTCGGATACGGCATTCACTATGAGCACGGTCTTTTCCGTCAGGAAATCATCAACGGCCGTCAGATTGAACGTCCGGATTCATGGCGCGAATACGGCAATCCATGGGAA
Organism: Succinivibrionaceae bacterium; assembly: GCA_045628385.1. Lineage (GTDB taxonomy): Bacteria > Pseudomonadota > Gammaproteobacteria > Enterobacterales > Succinivibrionaceae > JAZQPH01. The sequence continues at coordinate 5,034 of JAZQPH010000047.1, read as the reverse complement.
ATCTGCCGACCAGAATCCATTCAGGAAGTTAGCCTCGGCGGCTACGTCGAAACCGTTTTCGACGACCAGGGCAACATGTCCAAGGTTTGGCATCCAAATCAGGTAATCAAGGGCGTGCCTTGGGATATTCCAGTTGTCGGCTATGAAGGCAAGACCGTAAATATCCTCAGACTTTGGGAATCCAGAGCATCTGAATTCTTTGATTGGGACGTGTTCAATGCAGGCGGATATGTCGACTCCCAGAGCGAAAAGGCTATGGCAGAAGTCATTTCCAAGGTTCTGTATCCTAATGATTCCACCGAAGCGGGCAAGATTCTGCGTCTCGTTCAGCAGTACTTCTTCAGTTCCTGCTCTCTCCGCGATATCATCCGTCGCTACAAGCGCGCTCACGGAAACGATTTTTCTCAGTTCGCCGATAAGATCGCCGTTCAGCTTAACGATACTCATCCGACTATCGCCATTCCTGAACTCATGCGCATCTTCGTCGATGAAGAAAAGATCGAATGGGAAACCGCGTGGAACATTTGCTACAAAGTGTTCTCTTACACCAACCACACTCTGCTTCCTGAAGCTCTCGAGAAGTGGCCTCTGTATCTTTTCGAACGCGTTCTTCCTCGCCACCTCGAAATTATTTACGAAATCAACCGTCGCTTCCTCGAAGACGTGGTTGACGTCAAGTGGCCAGGCAATGACTGGGTTAAGTCCAAGCTTTCCATCATTGAAGAAGGCCAGATCCGCAAGGTTCGCATGGGCAATCTCTGCGTAATCGGTTCTCACAAAGTAAACGGCGTTGCAGAAATTCCCTCCAAGCTCGTCAAGGAAGATTTGTTCCCTGAATTTGCGGAAATTTGGCCGGACAAGTTCTGCAACGTTACTAACGGTGTAACTCCGCGCCGCTGGCTCCTCGGCTGCAACCGCAATCTTGCTAAGCTTTATGACGAGACTGTTGGCGAAGGATGGGCTCTTGACCTCAATATGCTCCGCAAGACTGCAGAAAAAGCAGACGATGCTGCATATCAGAAGAAGTTCATGGCCATCAAGCGCGAAAACAAGGTTAAGCTTGCAGAAGTTATTCTCAAGGAAACCGGCATTACTGTTTCTCCTGATGCGATCTTCGACGTTCAGGTTAAGCGTTTGCACGAATACAAGCGTCAGCAGCTGAACCTTCTCCACATCCTTGCTTTGTATGACCGCGTTCTCAAGAATCCGAACTATGACATGGTTGACCATGTATTTATCTTCGGTTCAAAGGCCGCTCCTGCATACACGATGGCCAAGAACATCATCTATGCCATCAACAAGGTTGGCGAGAAGATCAACAACGATCCGCGCGTAAACGGCAAGATCAAGGTTGTGTTCCTGCCTAACTACCGCGTAAGCCTTGCAGAAAAGATCATTCCTGCGGCTGATGTTTCCCAGCAGATTTCTACTGCGGGTTACGAAGCATCCGGTACTTCCAACATGAAGTTCTCCATGAACGGCGCAATCACTCTTGGTACCCTTGACGGTGCCAACATCGAAATCGCCGAGGAAGCAGGAGAAGGCAATAACGTTATCTTCGGTCTTACCGTTGATGAGGTTAAGGCTATCAAGTCCCGCGGCTATAACCCATGGGATTACTACTATGGCAATGCCGAACTCAAGACCATTCTTGATTGGCTTGATACCGACTACTTCACTCCTGGCAACCCAGGCGAGCTTTCCTGCATCAAGAATGCTCTGCTGCACGGCGGCGATACCTATCTCGCTCTTGCTGATTTTGAATCCTACAGCGAAGGTCACAGACGCATCGACGCAATGTACCGCGACAAGAAGAAGTGGGCACATGCAGCAATCGTGAATGCCGCAACCATGGGCAAATTCAATTCGGATCGTTCCATCCAGGATTATGTCAATCTCGTATGGGACCTCAAGACTTGCAATGTTGACTGATAGCGTTATTTGCGCATAAATAAACATAAATAAATAAGGGGACCCGGAAGGGTCTCCTTTTTTTTAGACGATTTATGTACGGGTTTTGGTCTAATTTTTTCGCGTGTCTGCCGTTATGACCTCTTGTCGGCTATAATCAATATTTTGAGATGCCATTGTATGGCTGGATTTAATTTGTCCCGCGCCGTTTGAGCGTATGCACACATTCACGGAGAAATCATGAAAGAATCGCTTAAAGTTACCGTCGCCGTGGTTGGAATAGATTCCGCTGCCGGAAAACTTTTCGTCGATGAGCTTGAAAAAGACGAATCGCTCGAAGTGTCAGAATTGTTTCTTCTCGATTCAGCTCCCGATGAATACGATGCCGTGCGTTTCCGCGGGCGCAATGTGATAAAGCAAAACGCTTCTTCTTTTGATTTTTCCAAAGCGGGAATTTCATTTTTCTTTGTCGGCGGCAATTCGGCCGCGGCTCAGATGAAAAGAGCCGAATCCGAGGGTTCTTTTGTTGTTGACGCATCTGGTTCGGCAAACAGCGAAGACGCTTTGGAGTTCATCGCTGGCTGCGATAAATCCGCTCCTGACGGGATAAAAAAGTTCGTTTCTCCCGATCCCGTGTCGATTCAGACGGTTTTATGCATGAAGCCGATTGCCGACAGATTCGGAATTTCCGAACTTGATATTGTGGCTATGCGTTCAGTTTCGGAGAGAGGGCAGGCCGGATTGAACGAACTTGCGGGGCAGACGGCATCGCTCCTTAACGGACGAGGAGTCGCCAAAAGACTTTATCCTGCTCAGATAGCTTTTAACGTTATCCCTTCAGATTCCGGCGCGGCGGGCGCAAAATCTTTGTCCGCATGCAAGCAAAAAGTTGCATCCCGCCTGGGTCTTGAATCGGGGAGCCTGTATGTATCAGAATTTGACGTCCCTGTTTTCTACGGCAACACTTTGCGCTTCAGATTCCGATTGCGCTCTGGTTCAAATGCCGAAGAATTGATGCAAGTAATAAGAACTGCTGGGCTATGCGAACTTAATGACGACGGTCCCGTGACTCCCGTAGAAAACGGCGTGTCACGCGCAAAGCCGGTAATGGGAAGGATTTTCGCAGCCGATGCCGAATCTTCGGAATTTGTCTGCACTGCGGTTATGGACAATACCGTTGCGGGCAATGCGTCAAATTGCATCGCCATCGGAAAATTCATTGCTTCGGAACTGATGTAGCTTTGTGCGATTGATTGCGGTTAGCTGGAAATTTATTTGGTGCTGGATTTTAAAACATGGCTTGTTTTTTGCTTGAATTACTTCCAGCATAGCAATATTAAGGTTGAGAACATGACAGTCTTCGGGAAAAATTGGCTAAAAGCGGCGGTGTTTTCTCTTGCCGCATCGGGCATTGCGGCTGCCACCCAGGCAAATGCCATAAATTCGGCAGAGATCGAAGGCGTTAACAATGCTGCCCCACAGGATAAACTCAACACCTTTTCCGTAGAAATCCGCGGTCCTGGCGGAAAAAAAGTTATGCGCGACGGCGAAAGACCGTCTTCGCCGGTAATTCCCGAAGAAAGGCTTAATCCGAATGCCAAAAAAGGCTCTGGTTCTTCGCATGTCGCCGAAGCTTCGCGCGATATTCCGATGACGGGATTTTTTTATCAAGAATTTCCCGCGCTTCTTGACATGAGCGCCGACGGAGATACTTTGACTTTCCGTTCGGGCGATACCTCGTGGAATCTTGCAAACAGAACCAAATCCGACGGCGTTACCGTCAATCAGCAGATTGCGGCAATTTTCCGAAAAAATCTTAAATGCTTCAATGCAGGATCGCTCAACATTAGAGCGGGGTGCGCGGTTCATTTGCCGACTCCCGAGCAGGCAAAGCATGAAAGCCAAAAACTCGCGGATCAATTGGCCAAAAACAACGGCGTGGCCAAATCTGAATACGATTACGCTCTGAAAAACTGTCCTAACGGAGTGTGTTCGGCCAAGATTGCCGATTTGCCGGATAACAAAAAAACAGATGTCTCCAAGAATAAGCAGGCGCAGGATGCCAAAATCGTTCTTGGCGGTGAAAATCAGGATTCTGGCGTAATTTATGCAAAACAGAACGGCGAAAAGCTGCAGGGCGGACAGGCAATAGAAGTCAATCCTGTAAGCTCATTGAAGCTGACCGACGCAGACGGCCATGAGGTATCAGGGCACCAGACGCTGATTGTCGCCTCTCAAGGCGCCAAACACGACGAAGCTCCGTCTCTTATGCTTCCTGATAACGGCAAATCTGGCGCAAAATCAGACGAGCGCGTGGCAAGCGGCTCAAAATTGCATTTCTCCGAAAAAACGGGCATGGTCCAGGGCATAGATGCCAAAGGCGAAATCGTATCGGAAGTCTCCCACAAATTTGACACCAAGTTTAACGACATAGACAGGCGCATGATTGATCAGACTTCCGGTCTGTCCAATGCGCAGACGGAGATTGCCCAGCTTCGTGAAGAACTAAAAAGAACAAACGAAGAGCATGCGAGGCAGCAGGCTGAACTTCTGGCAAAACTCGATTCGCTCGTAACTGAGAAAGAAAACAAAGAAACTTCCGAGATGGGCGACGAGTCCATTCCGGGATGGGTATACGCTCTTGCGGGATTTTTTGCCATTCTCATTGTCATCGCGTGCGTGCTCATGCTCAAAACAAACAAGATCAAAACCAACGATCTTGAAGATGAAGAGCTCGCCGACGATGAACTTGACGCTGGCAGCAACGTATGGTCTCTCATGAGCACCGATCCCGTCGCCATGTCTTCCGATGAAGCAGGCAATATTGATCTAAATACCATCGGCGCAGGTCAGAACTTTACTCAGGAACAGAAAACTTCCGACGAAGGCGTCATTATTTCCGACAGCGGCAATGTAAAAATGGATCTGCGGCCGGACGGAAATTCGACACAGAAGGCTGATCTCGGAACTGAATCGGTCTCATCCGATTCCGTAGGCAACAACACAAGCGAACAGATTGACCTCAACGCATTCAGTCCGTCTTTCCAGAATAATCCGTCAAATCTTGATCTTGACGAATCAGCTTTCCTCGACGACGAGCCAGCCCAGACCGAACCCGCGGCA
>JAZQPH010000046.1:0-1738 GCA_045628385.1 Succinivibrionaceae bacterium | reverse complement strand
AGCACGTCGACAGGCTTTGGATATGCCGCAGTGTGGCAGAATGACTGCATGACGAGATCGGCCGAGAACTTGAGGCAGGCAAGATCCTTTAATTCGTCGCGGGTCATAGGTCCCGTTGTGTCCTGAGAGCCGACAGTGGTCATCTTCGGTTCGCAATATTCTCCCGCGCGGATTCCTTTGACGCCGCAGGCTCTTCCCACGATCTTCTGCGCCAGAGTATATCCCTTGCCGCTGTCGGCAACGGCCGCCGGCTTTCTGAATATATCGGATTCAGGAAGACCAAGCTTTGCTCTTGCCTTGGCGGTCAGCGCGCTTCCGATGATGAGAGGAATGCGGCCGCCTGCACGGACTTCGTCAAGAAGCACGTCGGTTTTGAGGCTGAAAGTCGAAAGCACTTTGCCTGATTCGTGATCCGTTATCGTGCCGTCATAAACATTGAGATCGATGACGTCGCCCATGGCGATGTTGGATACGTCGGCTTCGATAGGAAGTGCGCCCGCATCTTCCATGGTATTGAAGAAGATTGGAGCAATCTTGCCGCCAAGAACATAGCCGCCGGCGCGCTTGTTAGGGACATTCGGGATGTCTTCGCCCATAAACCACAATACCGAATTGGTTGCGGATTTTCTTGAAGAACCGGTGCCTACGACGTCGCCGACATAAACGAGCGGATTGCCTTTCTTTTTAAGTTCATTCAGAAGAGTTACCGGACCTTTGACGCCGTCTTCGTCGGGAACTATGCCGTCACGGGCGTTTTTGAGCATGGCTTCGGCATGCAGAGGTATGTCAGGGCGGGACCAGGCGTCCTGGGCAGGAGATAAATCGTCGGTGTTGGTTTCGCCTGGGACTTTGAACGCCGTGAGCGTGATTTTTGCCTTTGGTTCCTCTCTTGAGGTGAACCATTCGGCATCGGCCCATGATTTGATGACTTCGGCGGCCTTTTCGTTTCCTGCGTCGGCAAGAGCGGCAACGGACTCAAACTCGTCAAATACGAGAAGAGTTCTCTTTAATGCTTCGGCTGCGCAAGAAGACAAATTAGGGTACTTGAGGAATGACACCAAGTACGGAACGTTGTATCCGCCCTGCATGGTGCCGAGAAGTCTTACGGCTTCTTCTGAAGACAGAATCGGCGATGTAGCTTTGCCGGAAGCTATTTCTGCCAAGAAATCGGCTTTAACCTTGGCAGCATCGTCGACTCCTGGAGGAATGCGATCTGCAAGAAGCGTCAGAAGTTCAGCTGATTGGCCCTCTGGCGGGTTGATAATCAAAGATGCAAGTTCTTTTGCATCGGCTGCGGTCATCGGTTTTGGCTCGATGCCCTTTGCGGCGCGTTCAGCCGCCTGCTTGCGGTAATTTTCCAGCACGTTCTTTCCCCCAAACAATGTGAAGATGATTTGCCAAAGTTGATTATAGATTTGCGTCAGAGGCAGACGGCAGCAATTTTGTTTATCGCTTTTGACGCTCAAACGGCGCTGCCGTCGCAATTCTGAATCCTTTCGTTATTATAAGTGAGCGAAGGGGTAATATTGCGAACGATTGAGGCTTCTGGCGCAAATCTTGTCTAGCGTCGGCTGGATATGGACAAGCCAGCGATGATGCTTGCATATGTGGGGGGCAAAATTGCGTCGGCATGAACATTTTGCACCAGCTTAGATATCTCTAGGATATAGGCATGAAGCGGCTGAAGTTTTTCAGCGATTATGCTGAGCGTTGCGTGAAAGTTGAGATAAGCAAGTCC
>JAZQPH010000045.1:0-70640 GCA_045628385.1 Succinivibrionaceae bacterium | reverse complement strand
TCGTAGCCATGTCGTTCTGTGGGCCAAGGAGTTGAACTGGTGTATTGTCTTCCTAAGCCCGCTTGGCCTCCGACTTCGCATGCTGATAAACTTCGTCGAATATCTTTTTTTGCCTGCCGACGGTTCGTATTTCCAAAATTGAATAGCGGCAGTTGCCGTCGTCGATGCGTTCTGCGCTGATATCTACCAGTTTGTCGATTCCGTTAACCCGAAGCATAATTTCGCGTTCGGTAATGCCGGGCTCGTCTGGCGACAGTTTCTGAATCCAGCTTAAATCCCGATCCCCTCCGGCATAAAGTTCGGTGAGAGGCTTTCCAAGGCAGCGGCGCACGCCCGTGGCAAAGAATTGCTGAGCGGCATTGTTGAGATAGCGTACGCAACATTTCTCGTCGATTACGACAATGGCCGTTAAGAGATTGTCGAGCAATGATAGCGCTAAATCGTTGCGCCTAATGGACATATATAACCCCTAAGTGGTGCGTTGCACCTAATTAAAGCATTGAACGCACCATTTTGGGGAGGCGGAATTTAGTATAAATTCCTTAAAGCGTTGATAAGTCTATCTATGCGCCTTCTGTACGGTGAACGTCGATGACGAGGTAGCAATTACTTTGCCGGACGAAGGGTCTTTTACGGTGACGGTGACGGTGTGCTGGCCTCTGTCCACGTTGGTCAGCGTGGCGCTTGCTGCGTTGTTGCCCTGAGACACGACCGAACCGTCGAAAGAGAGTTCCAGCACGAGGCCGCTCGTATTTCCTGAAGCTCCGCCTGAAATATTCACCACGCCGTCGTTGGCTCTAACCGAAGAGCCGTTTGCAGGACTGCTTACGTACGCGCTGACGTTGTTTCTTGCAGGAGCCGCGCTTTCGTATGAACTCGAGCTAGGAGAGTACTCATGCATCTCGCTTTGGATGTTCTGCGCTTCCTGTACTTCAATAACTTCCGCGTTTGCCGCTTTCATATTGGTTACGCCTGCTGCCTCGAAGTGCACGACCCCGTTGGCATCCGTCCACTTAACGACCTGTCCCGCGTTTGCTGCCGCCGCTGCGGCCAAAACTAAAGCCGCCGTAAGTAATTTTTTCATGGTATTTGCCTCATTTTTGCTGCCGCAAAGTGCGGAACTTCTTCGGATTATAGCGGCAACGGCTCGCCTAAATCGGTATTGCGTCTCAAAATTGCATAGTGAGAAGAAGATGCCCCGCAATGGGCAGAGAAAAAGCGCTCCCGAAGGAGCGCAAAGATATAACTGAATGTTCTTGATTACAGTGAGTAGTACAGTTCGTACTCGACAGGATGCGGAGCCATGCGGACGCGGTTGTCGTCCTGCTTCTTGAGGTCGACGTAAGCGCTGATGAAGTCTTCCGTGAACACGCCGCCGCGGGTCAGGAATTCATGGTCGGCCTGAAGGGCGTTGAGCGCTTCTTCAAGGGAACCGCAGACCTGAGGAATATTCGCTGCTTCTTCGGCAGGAAGATCGTACAGGTTCTTGTCCATTGGCTCGCCCGGATCGATCTTGTTCTGGATGCCGTCAAGACCTGCCATGAGCATTGCGGAGAATGCCAGGTATGGGTTTGCCATGCAGTCTGGGAAACGAACTTCTACGCGGGTCGCCTTAGGGCTGCTGACTGCCGGGATGCGGATGGAAGCGGAACGGTTGGATGCCGAGTACGCGAGCATGACCGGAGCTTCAAAACCAGGAACCAGACGCTTGTAGGAGTTGGTCGAAGGGTTGGTGAACGCATTCAGAGCTTTGGCGTGCTTGATGATGCCGCCGATGTACCAAATGGCTTCCTGAGAAAGACCGCCGTATACATCGCCCGAGAACAGGTTCTTGCCGTCCTTTCCGAGTGACTGGTTGCAGTGCATGCCGGAACCGTTGTCGCCATAAATAGGCTTAGGCATGAATGTTGCCGTCTTGCCCCATTCATGGCAGACGTTCTGGATGACGTACTTAAGTTCGAGAACTTCGTCGGCCTTCTTGGTAAGAGTGTTGAATCGGGTAGCGATTTCGTTCTGGCCGCCGGTTGCGACTTCATGGTGATGCGCTTCTACGATCTGTCCGAGTTCTGCAAGACGCAGGCAGATTTCGGAACGGAGATCCTGAGAAGAATCGACAGGAGGGACAGGGAAGTAGCCACCCTTGACGCCAGGACGGTGACCCATGTTCCCTTCAGGATATTCGGTGCCGGAGTTCCATGCCGCTTCGACAGCGTCTACCTGATAGGAACAGCCGTTCATGCCGCTCTTGAAACGGACATCGTCAAAAATGAAGAACTCAGGCTCCGGTCCGAAGATTACGCGGTCTGCGATGCCGGTGGACTTCATGTATTCTTCGGCGCGCTTTGCGATGGAACGAGGATCTCTGTCGTAGCCCTGCATGGTCTTAGGCTCGAGAATATCGCAACGGATGAAGATTGTCGGATACTCATAGAAAGGATCGGCGTGCCAAGTCGACGCATCAGGCATGAGAACCATGTCGGACTTGTTTATGCCCTTCCATCCGGCAATGGATGAACCGTCGAACATCTTGCCGTCTTCGAAAAAATCTTCGTCGACCATGGAAGATGGAATAGATACGTGCTGCTCTTTGCCCTTGGTATCCGCAAAACGCAGATCAACGAACTTTACGTCATGCTCTTTGATGTAATCGAGAATTTCCTGAACCTGGGACATGAATTAACCCTCCGTAGCGGTTTGTCCTGTAAATCAAATAGTGCCGGATTGCATATTGCCCAAATCGTGCCAACTTTGTACGCAGATCACGTTTTGTATCCTGTTCTTGATTATTAAGCATTGACGCGAAAAGATTTTTTGGAATAAAGATTCTGTCTGCAGAACCGCAAGCAAAAAATCAGCAGCGCTTGTGCCGATAGGATTTGCACCCGATGTGGGCATTATATCATTGGATGCGCACCATACTTGGGCGAATAGGACACCTTTGGGGCATGCTTTTTTTACTAGCAAGCATAATTTTGAAGCAAATTTACTGATAGTGCGCATGCTAGGGTAAAAACCTGGCAATCAGAAGCAAAAGGTTTGATCAGATCACACTTTTTGGCGGTAGAATAGCGCAAGTTTTGCGCGCCGCGCGGAACAGTCCTTTTCGGGAAGTTCTAATGCATCGGAATGGGTTGTCCGCATCATGCAGTTCGGGCGCGCCCCATTATAGGTACGGGCCATGCCCGATTCCGAGCATCATCCGAGGACATATGTTAGAGAAGCTCCGCAACATTGCGATTATCGCCCACGTCGACCACGGCAAGACCACGCTCGTCGACAGCCTGCTTAAGCAGTCCAATACGCTTGACCGAAGCGAAGTCGGCCAGGAACGCATCATGGATTCCAATGACCTCGAACGCGAGCGCGGAATAACCATCCTTGCAAAGAATACCGCCATTAACTGGAACGGCTATCGCATCAACATCGTCGATACTCCGGGCCATGCCGATTTCGGCGGCGAAGTCGAGCGAGTCATGTCCATGGTCGACTCTGTTCTCCTGCTTGTCGATGCGGTTGACGGTCCTATGCCGCAGACCAGATTCGTAACGCAGAAGGCATTTGCCGCAGGCCTCAAGCCGATCGTGGTAATCAATAAAATCGATCGCCCCGGCGCGCGTCCTGAATGGGTCATCGATCAGGTGTTCGACCTCTTTGACAATCTCGGCGCAACTGACGAGCAGCTTGATTTCCCAATCATCTATACGTCGGCTCTGAACGGCATCGCGACAATGGATCTGTCTGTTCAGGGAACTGACATGAATCCGCTGTTCCAGGCCATAGTCGACTGCGTTTCTGCCCCGGATGCCGATCCTGAAGGTCCGCTTCAGATGCAGATTTCTCAGCTCGATTATTCTTCGTATGTCGGTATCATCGGCGTTGGCCGCATCAAGCGCGGCACGGCAAGAACCAATCAGCCCGTAACAATCGTCAGCACCGACGGCACCACCCGCACTGGAAGAATCGGTCAGGTTTTGGGATATCTCGGTCTTCAGAGAAACGAAGTTTCAGAAGCAAATGCAGGCGACATCGTCGCAATCACGGGTCTTGGCGAATTGAAGATTTCCGATACCGTATGCGATAACTCATGCGTCGAAGCTCTCCCTCCGATGTCCGTTGACGAGCCTACCGTTTCGATGACATTCCAGGTCAATACTTCGCCTTTTGCCGGCAAGGAAGGCAAATTCGTCACCTCGAGAAATATTCTCGAACGCCTCACGGAAGAATTGAAGCATAACGTTGCTTTGCGAGTAGAGCAGACGAACGATACCGACAAATTCAAGGTTTCCGGCCGCGGCGAATTGCATCTTTCCGTGCTTATCGAGAATATGCGCCGCGAAGGCTATGAACTTGCGGTTTCGCGTCCTGAAGTTATCGTCAAGACTATCGACGGCAAAAAGATGGAACCTATCGAGAATCTGACCATCGACGTCGAAGAGCAGCATCAGGGCAGCGTCATGATGTCTCTTGGCGAGCGCAAAGCCGATCTTTGCGACATGGTTCCGGACGGAAAGGGCCGCGTGAGAATCGATTACAAGATTCCTGCCCGCGGACTTATCGGCTTCCAGAGCGAATTCATGACCATGACTTCGGGTACCGGCCTTCTGTACCATACATTCGATTCTTACGGCGAATGGCGCGGCGGCGAAATCGGCTTGCGTCAGAACGGCGTGCTTATATCAAATGCTACCGGCAAGGCGCACGGATATGCTCTGTGGTTCCTGCAGGAGCGCGGATACCTCTTCATCGGCCATGCTGCCGAAGTTTACGAGGGCCAGATTATCGGCGTGCATAACCGCACGAACGATCTTACGGTCAACTGCCTCAAGGGCAAGAAACTTACCAACGTTCGCGCATCGGGAACCGATGACGCCATCGTTCTCGTGCCGCCTGTCGTGCTGTCGCTCGAACAGGCTCTTGAGTTCATCAATGACGACGAACTCGTCGAGGTAACGCCGAAGTCTATCCGTCTCAGAAAGAAGAACCTTACCGAAATCGATCGCATCCGCGCATTCCGCGCCGAGGGCGGCAAGGCAGCTCCTGCCTCCGAATAATTTCGGGCAAGGTATTTGTGTATGCATGAGCGCGCCCCTAGGGGGCGCTTTTTCGTTTGTATCAGGGCGCTGTCGCCATGCGCATCAGGAGCAGATGATGACCTTTCAGCAATTAAGATATGCGCTGGCCGTTGCAAGATACGGCTCGATCTCGGAAGCCGCCAAGCATATGTTCGTGTCTCAGCCGAGTCTGTCGCAGGCAATCAAGGATCTAGAAGCCGAGTACGGCATCGTGCTGTTTGCAAGAACCGCAAGAGGCGCGTCGGCAACGCGTGACGGCGAAGAGTTTTTGTCGTACGCGGCGCAGATTCTGGAACAGGCGGAATTGCTTGAAGCGCGTTACGGCGGTTCCAAAAATATAAGGCGCATATCTTCGGTCTCGACGCAGCATTATGCGTTTGCGGTTCAGGCTCTCGTTCACCGAATCAGGATTGAAAACGCCGATGAATACGAAATTACCCTAAGAGAATGCAGAACGGCCGAAATTATCGAAGACGTTGCCAATTTCAGAAGCGAAATCGGCGTGCTTTATCTTTCCGATTTCAATTCAAAGGTGTTAAGAAGGCTGTTTGCCGATCGCGGCCTGGAGTTTCATGAATTGTTTGCGGTGAAGCCCAAAGTTTTCGTGAGAAAAAATCATCCGCTCGAATCGCTCGGAAGACCGCTTTGTTCGGCAGATCTGCTGCCGTTTCCGTTTTTGTGTTTTGAGCAGGGCATTCAGAATTCATTCCACTTTTCCGAAGAGCCGCTTGCGACCGAACGCCGGCCGAAGACCATAAGAGTATCGGATCGCGCCACTTTGTTTAACTGCCTTATTGGTCTTGACGGCTATACGATCTGCACGGGCGTCATCGACAACGAACTCAACGACATCCGCATATCCGTGCTGCCTCTTGAATCTGACGAAATCATGCATGTCGGCTATCTGCTGAATCCCAAAGCCGGGCTTTCTGATTTCGGCAGATCCTTTATTGAGGAACTCGGGCGCGTTGCCGTCAGTCAAGAGTGAGATGTGCTGTCTGATAAACTCAAATCTACAGCCGCGCCGTTCTGAATTTTGGCGTCAGCCGTATTTATTTTGCGCCGGAACTTGCCTGTTGATTAGGTGACGCCTCATCTGACGATTTTTCTTTTTGCGCGGTAAGGCGCAGCGTGCGTTCGAGAATCTGCGTATAGATCGGAATGCCTCCGAGCTTTTGCGCCACCAGAGTGGCGGCAAGCGTGGTGATCATCATGGGCAGAAGAAACTGATAGTTGTTGGTCATCTCGGTTACGAGCACGATGCCTGTTACGGGCGCTCTTACGGATGCCGCAAACAAAGCGCCCATGCCCGCAATGCAAAATACGCCAGGTGCGGCGGCAAGGTTCGGAAAAAGGTGCGTGGCGGCCAAGCCGAAAACGGCGCCGCCGAGTGCTCCCAATGACAATGAAGGCGCAAAGATGCCTCCCGGAATTCCTGTTCCGAAGCAGGCAAGAAGTCCGAAAAAACGCCATGCGAGCAGCAAGGCAAGAGATGTCCATAAAGTTTCAGAACCGCAAGTGATCCATCCCGGGATCGCGTCCATGCCGGAACCCGACGCATCCGGAATTATCACGGAGAGCACGCCGAAAGCGCCGCCCATGACAAACAGCGCCGGACATGCTCTTTTGGCTTTGGCTCTGAAAAGATACAGGAATCCGTTCTGTGCCGCGTTTACGGATCTGTTGAATGCGTAGCCCGCGCAGCCTGCTGCGGCGCCCAGAAGAAGAAACAGAGGATAAGAGGCAAGGCCAGGATCTTCAAAACGCGGCAAATCGGCAAATGCGGGAGCTCCGCCCACAAGACAGGCTCGCGCGATGGCGGCCGACACCACGGCGGTGCTTACGATTTTGACAGACAGAAAACTGTAGCGAAATTGCGGACGAAGTTCCTCAAGCACGAAAAGAAGACCGGCAAGAGGCGCATTGAAGGCGGCGGCAAGACCAGCTGCGGCGCCTGCCGCAACCAAGGTCATGGCGTTTGATTTTGAGATAAGAAAGCCGTCGGCCACCATTTTGCCAAGATTGCCGCCGATCTGAATTGACGGACCTTCGCGGCCGAGAATCATTCCCGATGACAGAGACATCATGCCGCCAAAAAGTTTTACCGGAAGAACTCTTTTCCAGCGGATGGGGCGCCTGTGTTCGAGCGCTCCTTCGATTTCCGGTATGCCCGAACCGCCTGCCTCGGGCGCAAACCTGAATGAAAGGAATATTGCAAAAGCGGCAGCCGCTCCCGAGACGCAGAAAAGCACGGCATAGTGCCAAAAAGGATGCTCGCCTCTGAAAAAGGATCTGGCGGCATGGACTGCTGTTTCGGGAACAATTTCGAAAATTGTCGCAACGCACCCAGTGACTGCTCCGAGCAGCAGGGCAACGAGAAGCAGACCGAGCGGAGCCTTTTCTCTTCTTATAAGCCGCCTAAGAGCCATGCGCGTGCGCATGCGCCGAGTCAGCCTGCCTGTGTGTGCCGTCATGAAATGTCTCCTGCCTTCTGCGGAAGCGATTATACGATCGGACGCCTTGCTTTAGGCGTGCCATATTTTGGAAGGTTTGCTCAGCCGGGGTAAAATTTAACCGCAATGAGGAACCTGAAATGCTGAAGAAGATATCAAATAAACTCGTGGAAGCTCCGTATATCGGAAAACCTCTTTTGTTCGTCAAAGCTCTGGCTACGCGCTTTACCAGGGATCGCATTACGGTCGAGGCCAGCCATCTTGCGTACGTCACGCTGCTTTCGCTAGTTCCCCTGCTTACCGTGCTTTTTTCGATGCTGTCTGCCTTGCCCGTGTTCGGCGACTTTGAAGAGCAGATGAAGAACTTTATTTTCGAAAATTTCGTGCCGTCTTCGGGAGACATACTTGCCGAGAACCTGTCGGTATTCAGCAGCAATGCGTCAAACACGACCATCATCGGTTCCATATTTTTGCTCGTCACGGCGATGATGCTGATAGGCTCCATAGACAGTTCGATAAACCACATCTGGAAATGTGACAGCAAGCGCCCGGCGATCATGACATTCTCGGTTTATTGGATGGTCCTTTCCATGGGCCCGCTTCTTTTCGGATGCAGTCTGGCGCTTACGTCATACGTCGTATCGCTCAAAATAGACGACGGCATCGGGTTTGTGGCTTTCTGCCAGAGGAACCTTATCAAATTTTCGCCGATAATCTTTTCTTTCGGCGCTCTGCTCATTACTTATGCGGCCGTCCCGATGAGGAAAGTAAACATCAGGTATGCGGCCGTAGGCGCGCTGACCGCGGCAATTTTGCTTGAACTCGGAAAGCAGCTTTTTTCTCTGTACATTATTTATTTTCCTTCCTATCACAACATATACGGCGCCATAGCGGTGATTCCGATTCTGCTTGTGTGGATCTATGTAAGCTGGCTCATTATTTTCTTGGGAGTGGAAATACAGGCAAGCCTTCAGGATGTAAGAGACATATCGAAGTCCGAAAAAGAGGGCGGAATCTCCATGACGCACAAGGAAGAACTTAAACTGCTGCAAGAGCGCCTTCTCGGAAAACGCGGGGCATTGAAGGCGATGGTGGCCGCGGCGCAGGAGAGCGCAAATTTTGCATCGTCGGCGGTTCATCATAACAACGGTACGGAAACAGCGCCGCAGTCACGCACGGCCACAGGTGGCGATCAGCAGACTGAGCCAAATCTCAATGAAGAATGCCATGAAGAGCGCACGGAACTTCGCGGGCGCTTGGGCGAAGCTTTGCGCAAACACAAAAAGCATCGCAAATAACCGCGCTTTCAAGATTCGTACGGTCATTTCGCCGCGCGCTGATTTAGTCTCGCGCGGCTTTTCTTTGTTTCCTGTTTATGCGGCAGGCTTGACTGCGGCTGGGGCATATTTTGCAGGATACGGGATTTTTCTCGAGAAAAAGGCAGGATCGTTATTGTCTTTGCGAGCAGCCTCGTCGCTGCCGTCAGAACTTTGATTGTCTTTTTCGACTTTTTCTATGTTTATGGTGCCTAATTGCCGATCCTGAGGATCTATCAGGATCGTCAATCGGTACGGAGCTTCCAAAGTTTCCGCATCGCCTTTAATTCTGTATGCGACGCTTCCCCGTTCCTTGATGATTTCAGCTGAAATTTGATCGATTACAAGATGCGCTTCGCGGACTGCTCCTTTTTCGGCAAAAGCAAGCGCGCGCGTTTCCGTTATCGCAGAAGGCAGGCTAAATCCGTTGATGTAAATGTCGTCGCCGGAAACTCTGGCGTTCAGTCCCAAATCGTCAATCATGCCGGCTATCCGCGCCTTGAATGAGAATTTGCCTGTCACGGCATGCTCGGGGATCCATCTGCTTAACAGATTGAGGCCGATGCCGTCTCCGGCTAATGTTGCGGACAGGAATTCTGCGTTGGTATCGTAAGCTCCGATTGCCGTTACGGTGCCGCCGTTTAGGATCGCCTTTGCGTCGCTTATCGAAACAATGCCGGCGTTGGTGACGATTTTGGCACTCATGTCGGAAATTTCTGAATGTTCGGTGCCGATTGCCGAAGCCGCGAATCGTATGAGGCCTTTGGTTTCGGATGCCAGAAGATCGCCACCTCTGAACGAAAGATCGACGGCGGACAGCCCGACATTTTGGGCGTAGTCTGAACCTGCGCCCTTCCAATCTATATGTGAGGCGTCGGCGTGCCGCACGCTGATATAGGCAAACGGCGCTTCGGCAAGCGAAACGGCAAGACTGCCGGGCTGGCTGCCATGAAATTTGGAGCCGTCTAGCGACAGTTCCCTAATATCCAGAAAATCAGTGTCAGGTTCGTAAATAGAATAGGAGTCGAATTTTCCTTCTTCGAATATTCCCGACAGCAGAACTCTGTATGCATTGCGCTTTTTCAGCCGGTCGGCGTGGAATTCAAGTTCAGAAAAAATGCCGCCGCCAAAAAGCACTGATTTGGCAGACCCAGATAAACTCATCCGTTCGATAGATCCGCCTGTTCTTTGAAAGTCGTTGATCTGAAGATCTACCGATCCTATCCCGGTATTGATTCCGAATCCCGGAAGATCGAGCGCGCATTCGTGAAAATCGCCGTCCATGATCGATATGTCCCAGCCCGCGAATGCGTCAGAAATGCCATGGCCGCTTAAATCAAGATGGTCGCCGCCGACGCCGCGGAATTTGATTGTTTTGGTCGCAGGATCTGCAGAAAACGAGCCGCCGAATCTTCCGTCTCTGTAGTCTGCGCGGAATGATGAGACGTCGAAGATGCCGTTTTCCAACTTGGCTTCGGCATTGACGCTGTGAAAGTTCTGTCCGAACGTCGTGACGTGTTCTGCGAACATGCTGGCTTTGTAGCCTTCCGGCATCTGCGGTTTGCCATTTTTGAGCAGAACCAGATCATGCATTTCGATTATTGCCTGTCTTATGATCCATCCGTCGGCGATGACTTCCGCATTTTTAAGGTTCATGTCTTTGATGACGAGCGACTTGATGAGATTCGGGTGCGCCTGCGCCAGCGCGTCCTTGGCTTTGGAGAGATCCAATTTCATGTTTACCGCAGTCACTTCGCTTGCGGAAAGTGCTCCTGAAAGAAGTTCTTTGTAATCGAATTCGACATATAGCTGATCGGCCGAGAAAAAGTCTCCCGCGCGGACGCCGTTTGCCAGAATTATTCCGGGATAGAGCGGGTTGTATTCAATATGGTCGATTTGGACGCGCGATCCAGTTTCTCGGGTTAACGCCTCGACAAGCGGTTTAACGACATAACCGCTTCTTAAAAACAGATAAAAACCTGCCACGGCCAGCGCACAGAGAATAATGCAGGCAGTGACGGCGCGCCAGAACAATTTAAGCATTAAAACTACCTCCCCGGCACCTTCAGGCTCTGGCAAGTTCGGTATCGTTTCCGAACCATCTTGCGGCAAGCCTGCGTGCTTTTTCAGGATCCTGAACGGCCATCTTTTCGGCAAGATCTGCGGCTTCTTGGCAAAGCTCGGAGTCTTGCGCCAGATCGGCAATTTTCATTTTGGCTGTTCCTGTTTGCCTGGTGCCAAGATATTCGCCGCTTCCGCGCAGATTCAGATCGTATTCTGCGATCGCCAGCCCGTCGGTGGTGCTTTTAAAGTATTTGAGCCGTTCGGACGGTCCTTTGCCGGAATCCACCAATAGCATGCAATAAGACTGCTGTCTGCCGCGTCCTACGCGGCCCCGCAGCTGATGCAGCTGCGCAAGTCCGAGACGCTCAGGATTTTCAAGCACCATTATGGAAGCATTAGGAACATCGACGCCGACTTCTATGACGGTCGTCGCGACCAGCACGGAAAGACTGCCTTCTTTGTATTTTCCGATCACGTCATTTTTTTCATCGGAACTCATTCTTCCGTGCACGAGGCCGATTGCGACGTCGGGCATGGCTTCTTGCAGTTCTTTGAATGCGTTTTCGGCGTCGGCAACGTCTCCGAGTTTTTCTGATTCCTCAATAAGCGGGCAAACCCAATATGCCTGCCACCCGTCGTCTTTGCAGCGCAATCTGATTCTTTCTATGAGTTTTCCGCGATCAGAGCATATGCATGTTTGGGTAGGGATGCGTCCGGGCGGAAGTTCGTCAAGCACGGAAAGGTCGAGATCGGCATAATTGGTCATGGCTAGCGTTCTTGGGATAGGCGTGGCCGTCATGATGAGCTGATGCGGCTGCATGCCGTCAGCCGCTTTTTTTTGCAGCATGAGGCGCTGCTCGACGCCGAATCGGTGCTGTTCGTCGATGATGACATAGCCCAAGTTTTTAAATGCCACGTCATCGGAGAACAGCGCATGCGTGCCGATGACAATAAGAGCTTCGCCTGATGCGATTTTGTCCAATTCGGCGCGTCGCTCTTTGGTTTTCTGCTTGCCCGACAGAAATGCCGTTTTGATGCCGATAGGTTCGAGCAGAGCCGTAAGTTTGGTTCTATGCTGTTCGGCCAAAATTTCCGTCGGGGCCATGAGGGCCGTCTGATAGCCCGCTTCGGCGGCATCAAGCGCGGACAATGCCGCAACCAATGTCTTGCCCGAGCCGACGTCGCCCTGAAGAAGACGCATCATCGGCACTTTTTTGCCTAGGTCCTGCCTGATTTCCTCGGCAACTCTCAGCTGAGCGCCGGTCGGGCTAAACGAAAGTCTGCCGATGAGCTGCTTGGCAAGACGCCCTGATGATTGGATCCCGGGAGAGGCGGCAGCGCGGAGCTTTTGACCCGCAAGCCTTATCGAAAGCGTAAATGCGGTCAGTTCTTCAAATTTTAATCTGATATTGGCAGGCGACAGCCGGTGTTCGAGAATAAGCGGATCGAGACCTCTTTCGGGATAGTGGCTGTATTCGATTGCCTGCATTATGCCTATGCCGGCGCACCTTGGATGATCAAGAGGCATCAGTTCTTCAAGCGGATCCGCTTTGACGGCAGCAATGGCTTTTAATGCCAGTTTGGCTACTTGCGCGGGTTTGAGTTTCAGAGTCCCGGGATATACGGGAGACAATCTCGATGCCGGAATGAAATCCTGGGGGCTTTCGATGATCTGCACGTCGCCGGGGGCGGGCTGCGCCAGCTGATATCCCCAGCGCGTAAGCTGCGCCTGCGAGTAGACGGCTGCGTGCATGCCCGCCGAAGTTTGGTACATCCTGACGGTAGTCGGATACGCTTTGAAATATGGGATTGAATACTCGGCGCCAGAACGGTCGTCGACAAGCTTTATCGAAAGTTCAGGCATTCTCCCGGGATTGTGCTGCACGGAAAGAATTTTGCCGATAAAAGTGGAACGGCTGCCATCTGCGGCACCTTCGGGCACTGAGCAGATGCGCCCTTTGTCCTCGAATCTGTTTGGCAGGAGAAACAGCAGGTCGCTGAAAGTATGCACGCCCAATTCGGCCAAATACTCGCGCGTTTTGGTGCTGATGCCTTTTATGCGTTCAAGAGAGTCGGGCGATGCTGCTGTCATACCATCTTCTTCACCACGATATGAAGTTTATATCGGTAATACTTTTTAAGATAGTTTCTGAAACGTTCAGGCACCTCTTCAAATGCCTCAATGTCGGTAAAATGTTTTATTACGGTTGTTTTTTCCAACAGATGCCTGCGCTCGCTGTCAAATTTTTCGGCCAGCTTCCTGTTCGGATCGCTGATGATGATGCCGTTTTCGATATCGAGCCCCCAAGCTCTCGGATTGATATTGTTTCCGGTCAGAAGGTAGCGCAAGTCATCGACGAATATGCCTTTGACGTGATAGGTATTCATGCCGTCCTTCCACAGCCTGATTTCAATTTTGCCGCTGTCTATGAGTTTCTGATTTTTCTCGCAGTATTCGCGCAGATTTCGCTCATACAGATACGGCAGCGCGCCGACCTTGTTGAACGGCTGATCCTCGGGAATATAGAAATCGTTTGCTACCCTGTCGCCTACGACAAAAGTTACCTTTATGCCGCGTTTTACGAGTTTTGAAACTTGGCGCGCAACCACGGGAGGCATATTGAAATATGGCGTGCAGATGGTGATTTCTTTTTCTGCCGAGGCAATGAGCGACACTATGGCTTTGTTGAGTCGGTTTCTGCATCTGCCGAATCCGACAATCGGAGTCATGGCCACGTCTTCAGAGCCAAGTTCTCCCGGCGTGAATTTTATTTCCGAACGTGCCAGGCTGCGCTTAAATTCGCAGATTTCGGTTTTAATGGCTTTGGCTGCAGGGATGTCACTTTGGGTAAGATCCGTGACCGCATGTGCGTATTCGAGGTTTGCGGACGCATAGTCGGCAAAGGCATCGGCTACGGATTTGGCCGATATGACATGATAACGATCAAGACGGTACTTGCCTTCAAAACCGAGGTATACGTTATTGATGCTCGCGCCCGAATAAATGAGCGCATCATCGATTACAAATCCCTTGAGGTGCAGGACGCCGAACATTTCTTTGGATTTGACCGGGACTCCGAGAATCTCGACATCGGCGTTGGGGTGCGCAAGTTTCAGCTCCCTGTACATTATCTGGTTGCCGCATTGCTTGCCTTTTCCCATAAGACCGCGCTGGGCGCGATGGAAGTCAACGTATATTCTGGCTTTGAGTCCAGGCACGGCATCGGCGCGCTCGAAGATGGCGCTGAGGAGTTCCCTGCCGCATTCGTCATCCTGAAGGTACAGCGCCGTTATGATGATCCTTTCTTCGGCTTTGGCTATAAGCGACAAAAGTTTTTCTCTGAATGCTTCGGAAGAGACAAGTATTTCCATGCTGCCAGAAGGAACGGAGATAAACGGGAGGCGAGCCAATTTCTGACGCGCAAACTTCGAAGAAAAATCGAACATTGCTGTATTTGTTCCAAATCAAAATGGGTTAGGGCAAAATGCACCCAAGTACATTATATACCATGTGGCATTCGGACAACTTTCGCGACGGTTCGGCGGCCAATCGGCGCCGTTACATGCCTTGAGCGCGTCAGCCGAGTTTTTGCAAGCGCAGCAAACATGGATGGCCGCTCATCCCGAACAGCCCAAAGTTACTTTTCTTTTTCGATCTGGCGCGTTGCTGCTATAAGCCAGCTAATTTCCTGGTCGCTTAAAAAAGGCATAATGGCATGGCGCACGCCGGCATGATATGAGTTCAGCCATGAGATCTCGGCATCGGACATGAGTTCAGGATTCACCAGTCTTAAGTCAAACGGCACGAGCGTGAGCGTTTCGAAACCGAGCATTCCCGAAAGCGAGGGGTGAGACGTGACCAGCAATTCGTTTTCGCAGCGTATGCCGTATTCGCCTTCTTTATAAAATCCCGGTTCGTCGGTGACGATCATGTTTTCCATGAGCTGCGTTTCGTTCGGGGCGGAGCGCGGCGATATTCTGTGCGGTCCTTCGTGCACGCTCAGACAGTGGCCGACGCCGTGTCCTGTTCCGTGCGCATAGTCCGAACCGACTTCCCATAGAGGCATTCTTGCCAAGATATCGAGCTGGCTGCCTTTGGTTCCCTTGGGAAAGCAGGCCGACGCGAGCGCAATATTGCCGCGGAGCACTCGGGTGAACATGTTTTTCATCTCATCCGTAGGTTCGCCGACCGCCACGGTTCTCGTTATATCGGTTGTCCCGTCATAGTAGTGAGCGCCTGAATCTATAAGATAGATGGAATCCTTTCCGAGCTGCCGCGGATGTTCTTCATTTTCGTGGCAATAGTGGCACATGGCGGCATTTGAGCCCAGCGCCGATATGGTCGCAAAACTCAATTCGATAAAGTTTTCTTGGTTTGATCTGTAGGATGCCGCCTGCTCGGCGATGGTCGCTTCGTCGGCATCCGCATGTTCTGCCGCTTTTCGGTCCAGCCAAGCCAGGAATTTGCACATGGCAACGCCGTCCTTAAGGTGCGCTGCCCTGAAACCGTCCACTTCGGTGGAAGTTTTTATCGCTTTGTGAAGCGCGCACGGATCGGCTGTCTGAATGACGGCGGCTCCTGATTTTTCAAGCATGCTCAGGCAATGCGCGCTTGTCATGGTCGGATCTATGCCTATTTTCAGTTTGCCTTCGCCGATGCGATCAAGGGCGGCATCGAGCGCTTTGAGAGAAAATACGGAGACGCTGCCGCCGCACACATCCGACATCTTTTCGCAGCGTTCGGTGCCTCCGTCCAGGAAAACTTCGACCGAGCGGTTGGCATAGATGATCGCGCAGCAGCGCACTATCGGAAGATACGGAATGTCGTGTCCGCGGATGTTGAGAAGCCAATTGACGGATTCGGCATCGCAAAGAAGCGCCGCGTCAAGACCCAGATCCCCGATTTTGACGGCAATGAGTTCGCGCTTCTTTTCGCTCGACATTCCCGCATAGCGGTCGGGAAAAGCCATAAACGGATGGTTCTTTGGCTCAGGTTTGTTGCGCCAAAGCTGATCAATCGGATTTTTTGCGGCAAATGCCAATTCCGCATCGGCGTTTGTCAGGATTGATTTGGCGTCTTTTGCCCATTTTGCCGAATGAACTTTAGGATCGATGCCGACCCTCTGTCCGGGTTTTATCTTTGATGCGGCAAACCGAACAGCGCTCAGGCTGTCTTTATAGCTTGCAATGGCGATATCTTCGGGAACCTGTCTTTGGGCTTGGATGGTGTATCTGCCGTCGACAAACAGGGTGGTTTCTGCCTGTTCTTTGTTGCGGAAAACGACGCAGCTTCCTGCTGAACCCGTGAAGCCCGTTATGAATGCCAAACGTTCTTTGTCCTCGGGAACGTGTTCGCCCAAAAATTCATCTTCATGCGGAATGATGAGGGCGTCGAAATCTGCCGAATCCATGATCATGCGCAGTTCGTGCATGCTTTTTTCGTATACGTCGACATTGAACATTGCCATGGTCTTCATTGCTCCGTTTTGTATTCACATACATCAGCCAAAGGGAAGCCGGAAAATTGCTTATCTGTCAGATCTCTTGGCTTGCTTCGCCGCCGTCTTCTTCATCTGCGTTTTCGCATTCGATAGGCTTTACTTCGTACAGATTTCCTTTCCTGTCTCTGAAGATGCCTTCTGAATCCGTGGAAATCAGAACTATCGAATGTCTGCCAGCTCCCGAATACGTCGTGAGGATAATGAGCAAAAGCGCAATTTCGACAAGAACCATGCACCACATCAGTTTGAGCGTTGTCGGGTCGGAGATCGCAAACGCAAAGATGATTGCGAGGAATACGCCCAGAATCGGAGCAAAGACGCGATTAGCCGAAAGTGCCAATTTTGTTATCAGTTTTTTGCCCTCTGCTCCCGTTTGGGTAATTGCTATGGTAAAGGCCGTGCTGAGGGACAGCGCGGGCATTGCCGTTCTGAATCCCCACGCGTAGTCGGTCCAAAGCCAGACTATGAGAAGTCCCATCGTGACGGTGCAGAGAAATACGCCGAGCCAGTCAAGAGGCATTTTTGCATACCAGCTTTTCGCAGCAAGGCGCGAGTGCGATTTCAGGCATACAAGGCAATTTCCGCAATAGCCTACGATGAGCAGGGCGGTAACGAGAAATTTGATGAATTCCGCAGGATAGGAACCGCTTGCAATGGCAGCAACCGCGCAGGATGCGCACACGATGCCGGCTGCGGTCACGCTGTATAAAAAGATTTTCCTAGCCTGAAGCAATGGATGATCAACAATTTTGTCGAGTTTCATGTGTTAGTCCTCATTCGGCTTAGCCGGGAAGTTGATAACGAACAGGCAGCCGTGCTGCGGTGTTTTTAAATTTTTGCACGATATGGAGCCCTTCAATACGCGCGTGGTGAGGTTATATACGATATTTCCTCCCAGGCCCGAGCCGCCTTTGCCGCGCTTTGACGTGACAAACGGCTCGAAAATGCGCGGCAGAATTTCCTCGGCTATGCCCTGGCCGTTATCGGAAAATTCAAGACGCACATTGTCGTCGATTTGCTTCAAAACGATGGATATCCTGCGATCGTCGACTTTCAGTTCAGGGTCGCAATAGGCGTGCATGGCCGTATTCATCACGAGATTTGTATATATCTGAGTCAGCGCGCCGGGATATGAATCGAGTTCAAGAAGCGGATCGCAGTCGACATCGACGCTGAGCCTGTTCTTTTTGAGCACGTTCGACAGGCTGAGTATGGTCTGGTTGATGTTCTCGCGCGCCTTGAACTTGTATCTTGACTGCGATGAACTGTCGACGGCGACTTGTTTGAAACTTTTGATAAGCTCCGCGGCGCGGTTAAGATTGGTTTCCAGTATCGCGTCGGCTTCGGAGATGATGGAAATTGACGAAGCCAGCGTTTTGACGTCGGGCGAGTCTGATTTTATCGCTTTGCCGAGTTTTTTTACCTGTTCTCCGATGAGAGTGTGCGCCGTCACGGCAATGCCGAGCGGCGTGTTTATTTCATGCGAAATTCCCGCTACGAGAGAACCAAGAGACGCCAGAGTTTCCGATTTGATAAGCTGGCTCTGCGTGATTTTAAGTTCGTTATAGGCATTTGACAGATCCGAATAGGCATCGTTAAGTTTCTTTGTGCGCTGTTCCACCGTATCTTCGAGATCGCGGTTCATGCGCATGAGCTGATTCTGCGCTTCCTTGACGACAGAGATGTCATAGCCGTAAGCAATGTTGTACCTAAGTTCGTTGCCTTCATAAAACGGCACGAAGTTCCATTCGATGGTCAGGATTCGTCCGTCCTGATCTTTCATGGTGAGTTCGCGGATATTTGAATAGGAGTTGTTCCGTATCTGTTCGAGCGTTTCGGCGCTTTCCGGGTTGGCGAAGATTTCGGCCCACCGCCTGTTGAGAATCTCAAATTCAAGATAGCCCGTCTGCATTGTCACGGCCGAATTTATCTGCAATATTCTGTAGTCCTGATCGAGCAGACATATCATCAGACTGCAGGAATTAAGAACGGTATTGAAAAAGTCACGCTGCGATTTAAGCTTGGCGTTTGTCTCGTCATTGGAGCGGAATTCTCTTGCGATGGTGCTGCGCATGTTGTTGATTGCGTCCACGAGAGTATCGAGTTCGTTGCGAAACGGTTCGTCTTCGCGATCAGGCAAGACTATTGGTTCATCGATGTGTTCAACAGTAAGCGTGCTCGTTTTGGCGGCAAGGTGCACAAGATATTTAATGATCATCGTGTGCAGAAGCATCATGAGGATGACGGCTATCGAGCTTGCGAGGAAGAAATTCATCGAGAAGACCAACGAAACAAAATTCGAGCGCCGCTGGATGATTCTGTCGGGTTCGGAAATGATTTCAAGATTGCCGATGCTTTGGCCTGCATATCCTATGAGCGTTGCAAATTCGATGATGCTCTGTTCGGATTCAAGGGACGGTTTTTCGCCTCTGGTGTGGATGATTTCTCCGCGCTCTCTGTCAAAGGCATCAAGTTCGACATACGCAAGGGAACTGTCGGATTTTATTGAATCCAGCAGTTTGCGGATCCATTCCTCGTCATCTTCTTCGACGGCTTTGGCAAACAGCGGAGCATAGGCGCTGACAATCGATCTCATGCGGCTGCCGACGTTTTGTTTGTCCGACGTCTGCTCGTATTGAATGAGCAGGTATGACGATACGGAAACAAGCACGATGGACGTCAGAAAAGTGAGAACCGTCATTTGAATAGACAGTCTGTTCCTAAGGTGCTTCAAAAAGAAATGTTTGACCTTTTTCAGCATCAGAAAACCCCGTGCGCCCGACGCAGGCTCATGTAACCCATCTTTGGGATTATAGCATGTGCGGATCTATGACTTGCATGCAGCCTGCGACACTTGCTTTCGATGCGCCGATTATGGCCATAATCCGAATTGTTTGTGAGACATTTGCCATGACGTCATTGGAGTATTTCGCATTGTGAGGTGCGGTATTGCCGAGTTTTGTTTTTACAACATTATGAAAATAAATAATAATTATGTGAATATCGTATTGTAGGGAATGAATTGGCCATGGTTTGCCTGCCGAGTTTTTAAAAAATCGGGGATAAAATAATAACCGTTGCAGGACGCAACTCCCGGCAAGGATGCTGGGGCAAGCGCAGGGATTTGCGGGACAAAGGGGAGCCATGGACGGCTCCCCTTTGTGCATGTTGGCGTTCCGTCTTGATCTATAATCTTTTTCTGTTGCTCCGAAACTTTTCGGAGGCTCCCATTATTTATCAATTCATATTCATTCAGGGCACAGCCCGCAACCGAGGAATACCAGATGAGCGAAAAAAAGAATGCGTTGCTCAATATGGCGCAGGGATTGCCGCGCTTTTCCGAAATCAAGCCTGGCGACGTGAAAGAGGCTGTCGAAGTGCGGATCGGCGAATATCGCGAAGCTGTCGAGAAAGTCCTGAAAAAAGCCGAAGCGTCGGGAGAATACACGTACGAAAGCATTGTCGAGCCGCTTGAGTCGGCAAGCGATGCCTATTCGCAAGTATGGTCGCCTGTTTCTCATATGAACAGCGTGGTCAGCACGGACGAACTGAGACAGGCGCACGACGAATGTCTTCCGGTTTTGTCAGAATTTTCTTCATGGCTCGGTCAGCACGAGGGGCTTTACGCAGCTTACGTAAAATTGTCAGAACTGCCTGATTTTAAATCTTGGCCGAGAGCCAGGCAGAAAGCGGTAACTGACGCGCTTCTTGATTTTAGATTGAGCGGAATCGGGCTTCCCGAAGCCAAACGCGCAAGATATGCGGAAATCGTTTCTGAATTGTCCACGCTTACGTCCGCCTACAGCAACAATGTTCTCGATGCCACGATGGGATGGCACAAGCAGGTAACGGACAAGAATCTTCTTGCGGGACTTCCTGAATCGGCGGTTGCCGCGGCGGCGGCAAGAGCCAAAGAAAAGGGGCTTGACGGTTATGTGTTCACTCTTGATTTTCCGTCGTATTTTCCTGTGATGCAGTATGCCGATTGCGAGGAACTCCGCCGCGAATGCTACGAAGCCTACGTGACGCGCGCCTCAGATCAAGGTCCGAACGCTGGGAAATGGGATAACCTTCCGGTTATGAAAAACATACTCGCGCTCAGGCACGAATTGGCAGAACTTCTCGGATTTTCGAATTACGCCGAATACTCTCTTGCAACGAAAATGGCAAAAGATCCAGCAAAGGTAGTGTCATTTTTGCGAGGCCTTAGGGATAAAGCTTATGACAAAGGGTGCAAAGAGTACGAAGAGCTCGTGCAATTTGCCAAGAACGAATGCGGCGCATCAAAAGTCGATGCCTGGGATGTTGCCTATTATTCCGAAAAACTGAAAATCCGCGATTACGGCATCAACTCGGAAATGGTCCGTCCTTATTTTCCGCTGAACAAGGTTTTGTCAGGTTTGTTCGAAACGGCTAAAAGGGTATTCGGTCTGGAGATTTCTCTGCATGAAGGCGATGTCGATGTTTGGCACGAGGACGTTTCCTTCTACGACGTCCGCGACGCATCGGGCAAATTGCGCGGTTCGTTCTTTTTGGATCCGTACGCAAGGTCCCACAAAAACGGCGGAGCCTGGATGGACGAATGTCTGGGATACAGACGTTTTGAAGACGGCTCCGAGCAGCGTCCCGTGGCTTACCTTGTGATGAACTTTGATCCTCCTGTCGGAAATAAACCGTCTTTGCTGACGCACGACATGGTGACGACTCTGTTCCATGAGTTCGGGCACGGACTGAATCTCATGCTGACCGAGATTGACGTTCCTGCCGTATCCGGCATAAACGGCGTGTCATGGGATGCCGTCGAACTTCCTAGCCAGTTTTTGGAAAGCTGGTGCTGGGAAGCGGAGGCTCTTAGCTACATATCATGCCATGTCGAGACGGGAAATCCCCTGCCCGAAGAGCTGCTCAAGAATCTTCTTCGAGTGAAGAACTACCATGCGGCCTCGTTTATTCTGCGCCAGCTGCAGTTCGGCCTGTTCGATTTCAATCTGCACATGGGGTACAGACCGGGAAAAGAACGCATTATCGAAGATACGGTCGCGGAAGTTCGCAAGCTCGTGAACGTGGCGCCGGTTCCTGAATTCAACCGTTTCCAAAATGCTTTCACCCATGTGTTCTCGGGCGGATATGCGGCGGGGTATTACAGCTATCTGTGGTCGGAATTGCTGTCTACCGACGCTTTCGGCCGTTTCCTTGAAGAAGGAATTTTCAATCGGCGCGCGGGCGATGATTTCGTAAGATGCATTCTTGCCGACGGCGGTTCCAGAGAATCAATGGATCAGTTTGTGGAATTCCGCGGGCGCGAGCCGCGCATAGATGCGCTTCTTCGCCACTACGATCTCGTCTGACTGCAAAGATAAGCAGCAGGCCGCAATGCCTGCGCCTTCTCGTCCGCAAAATAAAGAAACCGCGCACCGTTTCGAGCGAGTGCGCGGTTTTGGCGTTTTACGCGGCAGACTGGCGTTATGCTTTGGCAACCTCTGCCAAAATCTGGCGATTTTCCCTGTCGATGTCGGTGATGCGGACTTTAATCTTTTGCGAAAGCTCGAAGATAATCTCTTCGCCGTTTCTGATTCTTCCTTCATCCTGCGAGGCGACAATCGATTCTTTTCTGTCCGGATTGATGACGGACATCGGTATGAACACGGTTGCGCCGTTTTCGTCGATCTTTGCCTTTACTCCGCCTCTTGAAACATCAACCACTTCGGCCTCAAATATCGTCTTTAGCTTGATCTGAGGCATCAGGAAATCGATATACAGCCAGTCGCGGACGTCGCGTTCCACAATGCGGCTCGTTTTTTTGCAGACGTTGAGATTGGCAATTACTTCTTCGGACGGTCTTTGGGCCTTGCCGTCGTTTCTGATGACCGACTTGATGAGCCTGTGATTGATCATGTCGCCGTATTTGCGGATAGGAGAGGTCCATGTCGCATAGCGGGAAAGACCGAGGCCGAAATGTTCGAGCGGATCGGTAACGATTTCCGCAGGAACCTGGAACTTGCGCAGACGAACGTCAAGATACTGGGATTCAAGAGATGCGGCGTAGGTGCGGGCTCTGAAATATCCGTCCAATGTCGCCAGATCGGCGGCCTGGATATCGGAACAGCCGTTGAGAGACAGATGTCTTGCGGCCATATCTCTCTTGGTTTCGTCAAATCCCGTGTGTCTGCTGAATACGCCGAATCCAAGATGGTCGGACAGAAACTTTCCGGCCGTTTCGTTTGCAAGAATCATGGCCTCTTCGATAATTTTGTCGGCTATGCGGCGCGACACGGCAACGATATTTTCAAGTTTGCCGTTGCTGCCGAGCACGAACTTGTAATCTGGCTTGTCGGCAAAGAGCACGGTGGTTTTGGCTCTTTGCGCAGCTCTCGCATGTTGGAATTTTTCCAGTTCGCGGAGTTCTTCCGCGATTGCTTCGGACGGATGAAATTGACATCCTTCCGCGCCCTCCAGAAAGTCGGACACGTTCTTATATGACAGTCTGCCCTGAGACTTGATGTCGGCAAGGAAAAACTCGCACGGGGTATCGGACGGAACGCCGTCGAATCCGACATGAATGCGGCATGCAAGCGTCGGTCTGTCTTCGCCTTCAAAGAGCGAGCAGATTCCTTCGCTCATGCTGTGCGGAATGATCGGGATGTTGTATCCAGGAAGATAGCAGGTGAAACCTCTTGATGAGGCCTCTTTGTCGGTCGGTGAGCCTTCTTCTATGAAACTTGTCGGATCGGCTATGGCTACGGTAAGAATCCATCCGTTTTCCGATTTTTCAATGCAGACGGCGTCATCGATGTCCTTGGTGTCCTCTGAATCGATGGTGATGAACGGCATGTGCCTGAGATCGCGGCGCGCATCGGCGTCCACGGGTTCAATTTTGTCAGGATCGGGCGGACAGTCGAGAGGGAGGTTGTGCTTTCGCAGAGATACTTTCCACGGCACCTGGGGATCGTTTGCCTTGGTTACCACTTCTTTGACGATAAGGCTTGCAGGCTTGTTGTCTTTTACCAGAGGATGATCCGAAAGCTCGACGATTACCCAATCGCCGTTTCCCGGGTTCTGTTCGCGCAAGGTGTTGGGAATTTTGGTAAAAATCGGATTTTTGTAATTAGGGTGATCGACGTAGGTGGCAAACGTACCGTCTTTTCGCACCGTAAGTTTGCCAGGAATCCTGGTTATGAACGCGTTTATGAGCTCGATAGGCTCGGCGCTTTGCTTGCCGTCAGGAGCGGTTTTGATATTTGCGGCAATGCGATCCCCGTGCATGACCTTTTTCATGTCGGGCGGCGATATGAAATACCTTTCGTCAGACGAAACCTCCAAGAATCCGTAAGATTTGTCCGTAGCTTTGACAAAGCCTTCCTTCCTGACTTTCTTTTCCTCTTCCTGAGGTTTTAATTGGCGCAGCACTGCAAGAGCGGCTGGGTCTAACATATTATTCTCCTGTGCGCCGCTAAGTTTAGCGGCAATATCGTTTAGTTATAACTGAGTAATTTGTCTGTCCGAAACGGAGAAACGGCATGGCGCTTTATGCATTGATTTCGCAAATGGTTGAAAGCACCCTGGTATTTACGGTTACGCCGTCAGGCTTCATCACGTTTTTTTCAAAAATGCCAGCGGTGTCGAGTCCGTGCCTGTATGTCCTCGAAACGCCTCTTCTGAGAGCCAGATTCTGTATGTTAAGAATTCCGACTGCCGATTCGTATGCGGATTCGAACACGGTGAAGAGTCCCATGCTGGCCGCTATTGCCGTCAGCGCATGGCATTCTGATATCAAGCCCACAATTGAAGGCTTGATGACAATGGCTTTTAGGTTAGGTATCAGGCTCCATTCGGGCAACGATGATGACGTCACGTGACGCTGCAAAGCTACGGGAATGCCAGTGGCTTCAGAGACATCCGAAATGTCTTTTAGATTGTCGCAGGCGTCCTGCACATAGCAGATGTTGTCTTTGCTGACTTGGGAAAGAAACGTCCAGGCTTCTTCTTTGGTCCACCTGCATCCCGCATCCAGAATGATTTTAAGATCGGCGTTTCTTTTGGTGAGTTCTTTGACAAGCCGCAATTCGTCTTTCATGCCGTTCTTGCCGACGCTTAGCTTGACAGTGTCGGGCGACGGCCCCGTGCATTTTAGCCATTCGTAGATGATTGTTTTGGGGGAGCCAGACAAAGTCGCGTAGGACTTTACGAATTGCGTTTCGGCGCTTCTTTCGTATGCTATGCACTCTCTTAGACAGTCGATGCCGAATCTTGCGCTCGGCGATTCAAATTCCACGGGGTGAATCGGCTCTTTGTCGGCAACGCTTTCGATATATTGCTTGGCGTCGCTTAAGGCATCTTCAAGCGATTCTTGCGATTCTCCGGGAAGCGGCGATACTTCCCCCCAGGCGTCGCCGGCTCTGACGAGTATGCCAGAGCGAGACTCGATAATCTCGTTGCCTGAGGAAATTGGATGCCTGAAAGGCAAATCATATCTGTAAAGACCAAGAATCATCTTGACAACAATGGGAACCGCAGCGGTTCCCCTCCGCCGTTTGCGCTGCCTGTTTTAATTATTGCCCGGAATCGTTCATGGCCTCGGCTTTTGCCTTTTCCATGGCTTCGCGTTCTTCGCGCTCTTTCGTTTCCTGTTCTTTCTTCATGTTTTCTTCCGAAAGCGGATCGTAATTCTTTTCGATGGTGTAACTCATGTCGCGGGCTGCCGTGATGCGCGCGTTAAGATTAGGGTGCGAATCGAACAATCCGGTTTTGTTTATGCCGCGTATTTCGGTGAAACACATGTGCGCGCAGCTGCTTGCGTCCTTAAGGGGGCTGTTTTTGAACGAGAGAACTGCCTGATCGCGAATTTTTTCGAGCGCGCAGGCAATAGAATCGTCCTTGAGGTATTGAACGGCAGTTGCGTCTGCAAGAAATTCGCGCTGTCTCGAAACCGCTGCCTGTATGAGATGAGATATGAGAGACCACAGCCAGCCGAGAATTACCGCTACCAAGCCTGCTACCAGAAATGCGGCCGCCGGATTGTTTTTGCTGTTTCGGCTGTTGCATCTTCCGGCCATCCTGAAGAGAACGTATCCGATCGTGGTAACGATGCCGAATCCGCCCATCAGTGCGCAGATAGTGATGTTTATTTTGGTGTCGCGGTTTGCAATGTGGCTGAATTCATGTGCAAGAACGCCCTGAAGCTCGCGTCTTGTCAGTTTGTCGAGCGTGCCCGTGTTGACGCAGACAGCCGCCTTTTCGGGCGATGAGCCTGCCGCAAACGCGTTGATCGTCGGATCTTCAAGAACGAATATCTGAGGCATCGGAAGACCGCTTGCGACGCACAGCTCTTCAACGACGTTTTTGTACTGCGTCAGTTTGAAATCAGGTTCGAAGTCATCGATATGGTGCGCTCCGAGGGCTATGGCCGTTTTTGAACCGTCGCCCGAGTACTTATGGTAATAGTAGAAAGAGGCCAGCAGCACGGGAACGGCGCATACCAAAACCATCCCGAGATATCCGTAAATGTAATCTTTGCCCGTCAAAGGATGCGCAGGCGTTTCCCCTGTGTGCTCGAGTATGAACCAAAGCAACAGAAGAACCAACGGTACGGCAAAAATTCCAAACACGTACAGCGCTATGAGTTTTGCCGTGTTGCTGCGCGCATTGTTTTGGCGCATGAAATAGGATACTGCCATGACTTTTTCCTTGATATGAGATGCTACTGTGGAATTTGCCCTTTTGGGCATTATACCAACGGAGGAGGGCAATTAATCGCAACGCTGCCTAATTGTGAGTTTTTCCCATATTCCGGCGATTACGGATGCCGTTTCTTTCGGAAAGAACGTGTGAACGTTGTGGCTTGCATTTTCGATGCACAGCGGAATGAAATTCTTCGCTGTTGCTTTTTCGCGTTCGGCAACTTTGCAAAATTGCGTGTCCAACGCGCCATAGAGGTAGGCAACGTTTATCGGCAGTTCGGCTATTCTGCCGCGATAGTTTTCCAGGTGCGCCACCGTCGTCAGCCTAAATTGCTGCGCCAGCTTGTGAAAGTCTTGGCTTTTTCTTTTGTTGATGAGCGCTTGCTTCTGTTTTGGGGTAAGTCCTGCGAATTTGCTTTGGCCGTACCATTCGTCCAAGACTTCTTCAGGCCGCTTGATGGCAAATTTTGCCGCCCACATGAGATCGCTTCCTTCGCGGATTTTGCGTTCTTCGTCGGTTATGCCGAACGCTCCGCTTTCGAGTATCAGACCTTTGAGCGCGGGGTTTTTCTGTTTGAATGCGTAATCAAGAGCGATGTTGCCGCCTAGGGAATAGCCGTAGATAACAAAATCGCCGATATTTCTGGATGCTATTTCTTCATTTAAAATCTGTATGGTTTCCCTGTATGAAGCCGGTTCTTTGTTGTTGTGTCCCGGAAGATCCAGCGACACGCATTTGTTTTTTATGTATTCCGGCAATTCGGCAACGACATCGTCGAAATCATGGTGGTTGCCCAAAAAACCGTGCAGCATGATAAGCGTTGTTTCGGTCATCATATTCTCCAGAGGCAGGGATCGACCGTCCGCAGACGTCGGCTCTCATATTAGACCGCAAAAACAGTCATTTGTTCCTTCATTTTTGACGCATTGATCCGGTTTTTGAGTGGCTTATTGTCGCATGAGTTGCTTTTATGGGCAAATTGCTAAAAACTTGTTTCGAGGATATGAATTTTAGGGGTGAAAAATGGAATTCGACGCGAAGAAAGGTCAGGGCGCGAGCTGCGCAATTGGCGACGGCAACTCTTATGTTGAATGCGCCGAATGCGGAGCGACTGCTGAAATTGGCACCGTAATCAGAGCGGGAGATGTTCTGTGCGAAGGAAGGATTGAAGCCGACTCTCCTGAAAATGCGCGGCAAAAGGCGGACAAGCTCAGGAAGATTGCCCTGGATGCCTGCGAAAACGCCAAAATTGAGATTTCAGCGGCCGATGGCGGCGACGGATCGAAACTGACATATCGCATCGAGTTTGAATACTCTGCGGAAAAAATTATTTTCGAAATGAAAGCAAGATCTGTTCGTTAAAAACGGATTGAACACGATGAAGTTTTTGACTCGCATTGCCGCGCCGGCTTTCGCGCTCGCCGCGGCTTTTTGTTCGTCAAATCTTGGAGCGATCTCCACTGCGACCGATTTTTACAAAGACGATTTTGACGGATTGGCAAAAATCGGCGTCATCCGCGCGCTTGTCGTATACGACGGCGTAAATTACTTTTTTGTCGACGGCAGGCAGGATGGGCTTGCCGTTGCGCTCATGAGCAAGTTCAAAAAATACGTAAACGAAGAATTCTTTTCGCGACAGCGCCTGAAAGTTGACGTGCAATTCGTTCCCGTACGCGAAGATCAGGTATTTGAAAAACTGATTCGCGGGGAGGGCGACATTGCCGCAAATTTCATCATACCGACGGAAAAACGTTCCGATGTGCTCATATCCTACACTCAGCCGCTTCTGACTGACATCAGCGAATACTTGGTTACCGGCATTAACGGAACGCAGCTTACCAGCCTGCGTCAGCTGTCGGGCAGGACCGTCTACATAAGAAAATCTTCAAGATCCTATGACACGTTCAAAGCATTCAATTTGGCGTTTGAAACGCTGGGATGGCAGAAGATAAACATTGTTCTTGCCGATGAGGCCCAGCAGGATGCAGAACTTGTGGAACGCGTGCAATCAGGCGAAGTTCCCGCAGTAGTCATCAACAGCGCGCAGGCCAAACTGTGGGAGCATCTGTTTCCCAATGTCCAGATTCATACAGAATTTCCGCTCAGTTCGGGAGAAACCATCAATTGGGCCGTGAGAACTTCCAATCCTCGGCTGCTTGACGTGCTTAACAGGTTCATTTCCCAGAACAGCGACAAAACTCAAAACGGCAAACGCTTGATAAGCGCATATCTGCGCCCGCTGTCCAATTCGGCAGGGCAGCTCGGTAAGAAGAAAAATGCCCAGACTTTGGGGCTGAGTTGGGAGCAATTTCAGACCCTGCGCGGAGTATTTCAAAAATACGGCAAGGAGTACGTGCTTGATTGGCGAATGCTGATGTGTCAGGCATACAAAGAATCTACTTTCAAGCAGTCTGCCGTGTCCCGCGCGGGTGCGGTCGGCATTCTTCAGGTATCGCCAAAGATGGCAATGGGCTTTTTGATTAAATCTCGCGATGAACTGGACACCGTCGACGGAAACGTCAGGGTGGGGACGATGTATATGCGGTACATTCTGGATCATTACTTTAATGATTTCGGTCTGTCCGTAATCGACAAAATGTCATTTGCTCTTGCAGGCTACAATGCGGGACCAGGACGCATAGCGCACATGCGCAAAACGGCGGCAAAGATGGGCCTTGACGGCGACAAGTGGTTCGGAAACGTGGAATTGGTTGTGGCCGAGAAAGGATTGGACGAGCCCGTCAAATATGTCTCAGAAATAATGAAGTGCCACCAGGCGTATGCTGAATCTGAGAAGGCAACCTCGGGAAAGAAAAAGGGCTCTGCGAAAACGCCGTAATCCTGCATCAGAAATCGCTTTTTCATATGACGAACAACAATAACGCGGCATATGCCGCGTTATTGTTGTGAATAAACTGAGTCCGTTCGGTTTCGGTTGCTTGCTAGGACGCGAGAATGTCGGATAACTCGTTGCATCCTTCTCTCAATGTCTGAATTCTGTCCGAAAGGTCGACAGGATGAATTTCAAGCTGCGACGACAGCGATGAAGGGAATCTGTGGACGATGACATCAGCAGGCACGCCGGCTTCGATCGCGAAATTGACAAAAAGGGACAGTCTGATGATAACGGCTCCCATGTTTACAACTTCGTGATCAAGCGGATTAAGATGCTGTTCAGTCGAGTCTACAAAGAATTCTGGCAGTTTCCATCTGCGCACCAGTTCGGCGCCGATTTGGCTGTAATCGTAGCCTAATATCTCCCTTTGCGCGTCTATCTTCATTTCGCCTTTTTTAACGGCGGCGGCAATAAGATCAGACTGAAGAGGGAAACATTGATGAATAATCAGTTCGCCGATGTTGTGGATGAGTGCGCTCGTAAAAGCCGTATCGCCTTCAATTTTGGGAGAATCTTTGGCAAGTTCGCGGGCGATGCAGGCAACTTGGAACGTGTCGAGCCAGAATTTCTTTTTATCAAACGATTTCGGCGTTTTGAAGGAATTGTTGAGCGCGGTCGCAACCACGAGCGAACTTACCTGTTTGAATCCGATTCTGATTACTGCCTGATCAATAGAGGTGATTGGCACGCCTCGGCTGTAGATGACCGAATTTGCCATTTTCAGAACTCTTGCTGATATGCTTTGATCCATTTCTATTTTGCGGGATATGTCTTCAATTTTGGCATTTTCGTCCGCAAAGTCATGCATGAGTTCGTGCAAAAGCTCAGGCATTGTAGGCAGTTGCTTGAGTTTATTGAAAATATGGTCAAGAGACATGGTTCGAACCTCTTCACTCACGATCGCTAACTTGATCATTTTAATGTCAGCCGCGCATGGCAAGCAACATAAGACGCGGGCGCAAGGCTGAATTTGCGAAGTTACGCCGATTTGGCTCTTAAAATTTTAATTTCTTGACGTTGCTTTCCAGAATCTCGGAACGAAAAGCACGATTACCGTGAGTATTTCGAGACGCCCGCAAAGCATGTCAAAGCACATAACCCACTTAGAAAGCGTAGGCATCGATTGGTATACTCCGCCCGAAATTGCGGGATCGCCGTAGGCAGGACCGACGTTTGAAATCGCCGAAATCGATGATGTTACGGCGACGGTTACGTCCACGCCGTCGAAGCATACCAAAAGACAGCTGACGGTCAGCAAAATGATATAGCTAAGAAAGAATGCCACGACGGATCGGATGAGCGAATCGTCGATTCTGTTGCCGTCGTACGACTGCGCGACTATCGCCGTTGGATGCAGGAGTTCCTGGCACTGCTTCTTGAACAGAATGTTGATTATCTGGATGCGGAAGAATTTAATTCCGCCGGATGTACTGCCCGTGCAGCCGCCGATCGGCAATATCAGAAGAATCAGAAATGTCGCAAACGGTCCCCATGCGGTCCAGTCGCATACGGCAAATCCTGATGTCGTGATTATTGAGACCACGCTGAACACCGATGTTCGTACGGCATCGGATAATTTCAGATCGATTTTGACCCACAAAAACAGCATGAGCACGGATGCGATGATGATGATGAAAATTATGTATCCAGCTACCTGCTGGTTGTTGAGAACATATCCCAAATCGCGCCGTTTCAGGGATTTTACGTACAGGAGGAACGGCAGGCTGCCTATTATCATAAACACTATGCAGACCCATTGAGCTCCTGGGCCGAATTCTGCCATGGAGCCGTCTCTTGTCGAGAATCCTCCTGTAGCCGCGGTTGTGAAGGCGTGGCAAAGAGATTCGAAAAAGTTCATGCCGCATGCCATATAGCAGGCCGTGCATGCCGCGGTCAGAACGATGTAAACGTACAGAATCGACTTTGCCACTGTTGCGGCTTTTGGACTGTCTTTGTGCTTTTCAGAAGCTTCTGAGCGGAACATCTTCATGCCGCCGACATTGAGCTGAGGAAGAATCGCCACGGCGATTACGATAAAGCCCACGCCTCCTATCCATTGAAGCATGGATCTCCACAGATGCAGGCTTTCGGGCAATTTGCCCAGCTCGGGAAACACGGTGCCGCCGAAGGTGGTGAGACCCGACA
Organism: Succinivibrionaceae bacterium; assembly: GCA_045628385.1. Classification (GTDB taxonomy): domain Bacteria; phylum Pseudomonadota; class Gammaproteobacteria; order Enterobacterales; family Succinivibrionaceae; genus JAZQPH01. Next base: position 39,515 of record JAZQPH010000045.1, on the reverse strand, counting down.
TGGTTTCGAAAAATGCGTCCGTGTAGGAGCATCCCATAATGAAACAAAACGGCAGCGCTGACACCGAACAGTCGATGAGCCAGCTGATGCAGGTTATGAGAAAGACGTCTCGAATGGGAAAGTCAAAATCAGTTTTTACGCCCGGTCTCAGAAAGAACACGACGGGAATCGTGGCTATTATGATGGTGGCAAGAAATTCGGTCGATCCGCGCGAGTCGGTGCACAGCGACGTGGTAAGCGGCGCCAGAAGGAAACATATAACCTTGGTCAGCGAGAGACCGATGACGTACAGAACCGAATTTATGCGCAGGCTGTCCATTTAATACATCGCTCCCGGAGCGAAAAGTCTTTCGATTTCTTTGATGTGCTTGCTGCCCATGAATACTACGATTCGGTCGCCGTTTTCGATAACTACGTTGGAGCAGTCCACATATACGGTGCCTAAATGGCATATTGCGCCTATGACCGTTCCCTGAGGCAGTTTTGATTTAATTTCTTTGACTGATTTGCCTATTACGTCTGATGTTCCCGGATCTCCGTGTATGACTATTTCCATTGCTTCGGAAAGTCCCATGCGCACGGAATGCACGCATTTGATGTCCGCGTGCCGTATGAAGGTAAGCAAAGCCGAAAGCGTGGAAAATTGCGGAACGACGCTGATATCGACATTGTTGTTGGCTTCGCAGATGCCGAAGTACTCTTTTTTCTGAATAGTGGCTACAGTTTTGCGCGCGCCGGACTGCTTGGCAAGCATGGACGTAGTGATATTGTCTTCGTCTCGCCGCGAGACCGCAATGAACAGATCGACGTTGTCTATGCCTTCTTCCTGAAACACGTCGTTAACCGAATGTTCGGCATGCAGAACCATGGTTTTTTCCAGATCCTGCGCCAGCCGTTCGGCGCTTTCCCTGTCGGTTTCGATTAGTTTTACGCGATATCGGTTCTCTAATTTTCTGGCAAGCGATGCGCCGATGGTGCCTCCGCCGTAAATCATGATTTGACGGTACGGATTTTCAAGTCGCTGCAGAAGAGACATGGCTTCGCGTACGCGCGAGGTGTCTGCCACGAGATAGACTTCGTCACCGGCATTTATGACCGTGTTCGGTGTGATGGGTATCGCTTTGCCTCGGCGGTACAGACCGACTATATTGACGTGTCCTGAAGAAAATTCGCTCTGTATGGTTTCTGCGAGCGGATTTCCTACAAGCGAGCCGCCGTAACAGGCGATTACCTGTACCAGAGTTACGCGCATGTCGGGAAAATCGTACAGACCTTTGCATCCCGGAAATTCGACAAGTTTGGCAATTTCGTCAGCAACTAGTCTTTCAGGCGATATGACTTCCTGAATGTCGATTTTCCGCTTCAGAATTTTTCTGATGGTGGATGCCCTTTTGCTGGCGTCATCGAACTTTTGATCCGCTTCGCGCTTTGTTTCTATGTCCTGAAGAGTAAAGAGATTTTCTTTTTCCTCGGCATATGATTCGGCTTTTACGCGTGCAATTTTGTTCGGAACTCCGAAACGGGCAGAGGCTATCTGACAGGCAAGGATGTTTTCTTCGTCATTTGCCGAAACTGCGGCAACGAGTTCGGCGTCGCCGGCGCCTGCTTCGAACAGCACATCTGGATAGCACGGCTTGCCGCATACCGTTCTTAGGTCGAACTGCCTGCTCAGTTCGTCAAGATTTTCCTGGCGCGGATCGATCACGGTGACTTCGTGTTTTTCTTCGACAAGATTTCTTGCAAGAGCAGAGCCTACGGACCCGGCGCCCGTGATGATTATTTTCATAAAACCATCTCCCGTGTCACATCAGTTTGCGAATCTTGCAGTAGAAAAAGCCATCTCGGTTGCCGTCTCCTGGGAACCTTTGATGCATATTTTCGATTTTTGCGCCGTCCGTGCGGCCTATGAACGCTGAAATCTGACTTTCATTTTCGCATTTGAGAATCGAACAGGTCGAATAGACCATGACCCCTCCGGGTTTAAGCGTCTGCCACAGCGCATCCAAAATATCTGACTGCGTTTTTGTCAGTTCTTTGATGTCATCCGGTCTTCTGACGTATCTGATGTCAGGATGCCTTCGGATAACGCCTGTTCCCGAACATGGCGCATCGCACAGTATGCGATCAAATTGCTGACCGTTCCACCATTCGTCTGCTTTCTGCGCATGGCCTCTTGTAACCTTTGGCGCATATCCGAGTCTGGCAAGATTTTTGGCCATCACGTCCAGGCGTCTTTGGCTTGGGTCGACGCATGTCAAATCTATTTGACCCCTGCACCGTTCGAGTATGTGCGTTGATTTTCCGCCGGGCGCGGCGCAGGCATCAAGAATTCGCTCTCCGATCTGCGGATCGAGCCATGAGATTGTTTCCTGCGCCGACGCATCCTGCACGTAGCATAATCCGTCCGAGAATCCCGGAAGTTTCGTTACTGGAAGGGTATCAGCTAGAAGAATGGCTGTGCCTTGGGTTCGTTCCACCGCGATTTCCGATGCTTGGAGCATGCGGACATACTCTTCTGCCGAAACCTTGTGTTCATTAGCCCGAATCCACATGCCGGGCTTTTCGTTGGCGGCCTGGCTGATTTTCGCTGCCGCATCCAATCCCCAATCGCCTGTCATCTGGGAAAACAGCCATGCCGGACAGGAATGGGCAAGAGCGGGATCTGAGGATTCTATTGCCGCCGCCAGCGAGGCAATATCTTCGCGGTACAGTTTTCTCATGATGGCGTTGACCAGCCCTGACATGCCTGGAATGCCCAGTTCCTTGGCAGACTGCACCGTTTCGTTAATGACGGCGTAATCGGGAGAATTCATGTATAGACGCTGGTACAGGCCTATTTCCAGAAGTTCGTAAACAACGGATTGCTTGCCCTTGATTGGTTTTTGAATGAAATTTTCGATTCGTTTTCGGAGTGGCAGATGTTTTCGCAGCGTTCCGTAGAGAATTTCTTGGAAAAAAGCGCGATCGCCGCTCTTAAGATCTGTCGACGGATCTCCAGGAAGCGGTTCTGCGTCCTTGACGACCTTTCGTATCAAAGTGGCTGCAAGCGCGCGTGATCCCAGTTTCAAAGTTTTTCTCCCGGGATGAACAAGTCTTTATGTCCGTTGACAATATCCCCGGCAGGAGCCCGTTTTTTTCCGGGCAGCTGCAGTTCTTTCAAAATGACGGAACCGTCGGCAGTAGCGATTTCGATGCCGTCTTTTCCAGCGCTCAGCACCGTGCCAGGCTCCGCTCCAGGTCTTCCCGCTCCTACGCAAGCCGCATGCACTTTGATATTTTCCGTGCCGTTTGCCGAAACCGTCGCAAGAGGCCATGGAGACAATGCTCTTATCCTGCAATCGATTACGCGAGACGGCTGTTTGAAATCAATAGGCGACTCCTCTTTGCTCAGTTTTTTGGCATATGTTGCCAACTCGTGATTTTGCGGAGTATACGATGCCGTGCCCGCTTCGACGGAGTCAATAGCCTCAATGAGGGCCAACGGGCCGATCGAAGCAAGTTTTTCAAAAAGCGAGCCTGATGTGTCGTCTGAGCTGATGGCGCATTGCTTGGTCAGAATGGCATCGCCTGTATCAAGACCTTTGTCCATGCGCATGATTGTTATGCCTGTCGTAACCTCTCCGTCATAGACGGCGCGCTGTATTGGTGCGGCGCCTCTGTATTTAGGAAGAAGAGATCCGTGAACATTTATGCATCCTTTCTGAGGAATTTTCAGAATCGATTCAGGCAAAAGCACTCCGTAGGCGACGACGGCGAAAAGATCGGGCTTATAGCTTCGAAATTGTTCGACGTCTTCGGAATTTTTGAAATTGGCAGGCTGTTCGACGGGTATTCCGTGCTTGAGCGCCAGCTCTTTTACGGGACTTGCCGTGAGTTTTTTGCCGCGTCCTGCGGCTCGGTCTGGCTGCGTGTAAACGACGCAGATGTCAAAACCCTCGTCGATGAGAACTTTCAAGTGTTCAGCGGCAAAATCCGGGGTGCCGCCGAATGCGATTCTTAGTCCTGAACGGCTCATTTGTTCTTTTTCTCCAGGCGTTCGGCCTTGGCCATTTTCTTTGCAAACATGCTGCGTTTGAGCGGAGAAAGATGATCGATGAAAAGAATGCCGTCAAGGTGGTCGAGTTCGTGCTGGATGCAGATAGCCAAAAGGTCCGTAGCTTCAAGCGTTTGTTTTTCGCCGAATTCGTTTTGAAATTCGACAATTACTCTGGCTGCGCGCTCGACGCGCGCTCTGTAGCCCAAAGGTACCGACAGACAGCCTTCGTCGATCCCCTGCGAACCTTCCTTCAGGATAAATTTTGGATTGATCATGACGATGCGCTGGGATTTGTCTTCGCTTGTATCTATTACGACCAGCCTGAGTTGCAAATCAATCTGGGGTGCGGCAAGTCCGATACCCTCATCGTGATACATGGTTTCGAACATGTCGTCGACGGTCTGGCGCAGAGTTTCGTCGAATACCGTTACCTCGCGGCATACGAGTTTTAAATTTGGATGCGGATATTTGATAACTTCTCTGATTGCCATGTTCGCTCCTTATGGGTGCCGATTTGCTTATTTTATAATAGAAAAAGTCGGCTATCGTAATATTTGGGTTTTCGAGACGCTGACCGCCGCCAATGCGGAATATTCAAGTGATACGTAGCGGACGAGATTGCGTATATTGATGAATTGCCGCTCATACGGCAAAGGTCATTTTTTGGTTGCGCCTAAAGATGCGATTTTTCTGAGAACTGCCGAGATTACGGCTCTTTCGTCAAGTTTTCTTGCATGCAGAACTTTCTTTGCCGCGGCCAGGGCATCGGCATCGACTGACAATTTGGACGTGTCAAACGGTTTTTGGTCGCACAGACCGTCCGTTTCGGCCCTATATTCGGGAATGGATGCGTTGAGCGCCTCATATCTTTCTTTGTATAGCGCCAGGCTCAGATCGTTTGCGGTTCCTCCATACTCGCCGGGATTTGCTTCCATCAGCGCGTCGTCTTCCCATCCGCATACGGGGCATATTTCGTAGGACGATTCGCATTCAAATACTGTTTTTCCGCACACTGGGCATGGATGATGCCCGTCTGCTGCTCGTTCTTCAGCCATATCCGACTCCGTTTTTGATATCCGGGATGCCGCCGGATCTGCAGAGGCGATTTCCGACGCCAAATCCATTACATTATATTACGTTCAGGATTGGCGCAATTTTTCGAGAAACGAGGCTGCGACTGCCAGAGCGATTTTTGAACGCCATTGTCCTTTCATGACATACGGCGTAGGAAGACGACATTGGTTTTTTGCTGTTTCCAGGTGCCAGCGGGCAAATTCATAGGCCTTTTTCTTTGAGCATCCCAGAGCAGGAGACATGCCGGCTTCAATTGCCGCATCTTTTAATTCGGTGGCAATGCACGTCGAAAGGCTTTGAATTAACGGGAATTTTTCGGGATCGGGAAAATAGACATCGCTGTCGCCGCTTGCCTTGCGCAATTCGTTGGAAATTTCTGAAACGTTGAGTCTGGCCGAATTTCCGTGAACGCCGCATCCGACAAGTTCCTGCACGGTTTCCGGGCGTTCTCTTGCGATATTCCAAAGTGCCTTGTTCGGAATAATTTGGCCGGGCGCGCGGTTGAGTTTTCTTGCCGTCTGTATTCTCCAAATCATGAGCCGCCTAAGCGCGTCGACATCCTGCTTGGTTGCGCGCTGGCGCATGGCGTCGACCATCGATACATAATCGGTGTCGTCCGTTGTCTGGTTGGCATCTGACAAACAGATGCTCATTTCTTCTTGGAAGATGAACTCATTGCCGCGCTTGCGCATTTCTTCCATGAATTTATCTCGTGTTTTGTGAAGATACAGAACGTCTTGCGCAGCGTAGCATAGTTGGGCGTTATCGAGCGGACGCTGCAGCCACAGGCTGGTTGTCTGTTCTTTTTTCAGATCTATGCTGATTGCGCTGGCAAGAGTTGCGGCAAGACCGACATTTGGTTCAAGTCCGGCAAAACCCGCCATGATCTGCAGATCTTCGACTCTTTTGGGGATGCTTCCCCCATAGCGCAGAAAAACCTCAAGGTCTTCGTGCATGCTGAACATTAAAAGAGTTGCTTCGGCATCAGAGAATTGACGCGCGACATCGGAAAACGCTTTTTCGCCGAGACCTATCGGATCTATGAGATATGCGGTTTCGCCGTCAGAAACCTGAATGAGGGCAGCTACCGGATAAAAGGTGTTTGTTCTTACGAATTCCGTGTCGACTGCCAAAACCGCGTCTGTGTCCGACAGCATTTTGCCTATTTCGCACAGGGATGGGTGATCGGGCGAATCGACCAGCACGCATTTTGCGAGTACCGGAGCCATGTCTTCTTCTGTCTGTGTAGACTCGGGCGCACGACCAATTATCTTTTCCGTCAGGCGGATGCTGTCTCTGAGCGCTTTTGTCTGTTCTTCGGTCGGAATTCCTGGGCTTCCCGGGCGTCGCGTACCATGCGGCATATCAATATTCTCCGATATCTGATAATCTATCTTGCGCATATGACGTTGTAACGGCGATTTTACGCCAAATTAGGCCATATTTGTCAGAATATTGCGCAATTTGCTTTATATAGCAGTCAATTTTTCAAAATATTGCATAAAACTTCGTCGTCATGGTAATTTGCGCAAAATTTGTGAGCCAGCAGCCGCCATGCAATTCGTTTGGATATGCTCCGCGATCGGTAAAAATTTGATCGGCACTGTGTTTTTTCTGGGGAATATGAAGATTTGTTGATCGCCAGTTTTCTTTTTCCCATACAATCGGCACACGGTTTGATCCGATTCATTGTGATCGGTGGCTTAAAAGCAGATTAGATGGGTTGACGGCTGGACGCTGTCGGCCTATCTTCGCATAATTAACGATAATCTCCGCATGGAGCCGTCAATGCGGGCGGCGCGGGGGTTGGGAAAAAATAATCCGCAGTCTTACAGGGACGATTATGATTAAGAACAAATTTGCAGCATTCTTGGCTGGCTTGGCACTGACCACCATGGCTATGGCGGACACCGTTACCCTCCGCGAGAACCATCCTGACACTTATGTGGTCAAGAAGGGCGATACCTTGTGGGACATCTCCGGCAAGTTCCTCCGCAAGCCTTGGCACTGGCCGAAGATTTGGCAGGTAAACCCTCAGGTCAAGGATCCGCACTGGATTTATCCTGGCGATGTGCTCAATATCGTGTATGAGAACGGCAACGGCCGCGTTCGTCTTTCCCCGTCCGTAAGAAGCTCGGCTGATGACGAAGGCATCCCAACCGTAAGACTCGAGGATATTCTTCCTTTCTTGTCTGCTGATTATGTATTCCCTACTGCTCAGGATATCGATGGCCTTCCATATGTTCTCGGCGACAATTTCAATCGCAAAAGCATGGCTGACGTTCAGGGCATTTATGTTAAGGGCGCTCTGACTCCAGGCGAGCAGTATGCCATCTATTCGACTCCGAAGAAGTTTAAGGATCCTGACACGGGCAACGTTCTCGGATATCGCGCAGTTCTGTCCGGCGTTATCGTAGCCAACAGGGTTATGGACGGAAATGTTACTGAATGCACTCTGATTAAGTCCGTCAAGGAAATCAATCAGGGCGAAAAGGTTGTTCCTGTTGCCAAGATCAGCGGATACGACGCATACTTCCCTATGAAGCCTGCAAAAGTTTCAGGAAACGTATACGTTCTTGATAACGTTATCGGCAGCCGTTATGTCGGCAAGCTTCAGACTGTTGTCATCAGCGCAGGCAAATCCCGCGGCGTTTCCAACGGTGACGTATTCACCATTACCCGCGACGGCGTGAAGATTTCTGACGTTAGCGGTTCCGTAAGCTATGTTGATGGCGGTACTGTGTCTGATAGATTGATTTCCGCTATGTCCGAGCACAGCAAATTGCCGGATCTTGAGATCGGACACGCAATGGTCTTCAAGACCTATGACAACCTTTCTTTGGCTCTGGTAATGGATTCCAGCGATTTGATTCCTGTCGGAGCAAAGCTGGTAAATGCTGACGAATAAGGATCTTTCAGAGATCTGATTAAAAAGGCGAATCTGGGATTCGCCTTTTTATTTTTTTGTACTGTTTGGCATCGCAAATGGGGTTTGGGATACATGTCGGATAGCGAGAACGAATCTGAAAAAAGTTCTGATGAAATAGCGGAAGTCTGTCCAAAATGCGGTTCGGCATTGGTAATCAGAAATTCAAAAAACGGTCCGCTTCTTTGTTGCACTTCGTATCCTGACTGCGATTTTGTACGTTCGGCATCGCATAGGGGAGTGATAACCGTAAAGATTATCGACGGCGCGGCATGCCCAAACTGCGGCGGAACTTTGGCCGTCAAACAGTCAAGATACGGGATGTTTGTCGGGTGCACGTCTTATCCCGAATGCCTCTTTATTCATGAGGAAAGAGCTGATGACGGATGGAAATCCGTGGCGTGCCCGCGGTGCGGCAAGGGACAGATGCGCCGGAGGGCAACAAAGTACGGAAAAATGTTTTATGTTTGCTCGGGAAAAGACTGTTGCGGATTTGTTTCGAACAGGGAACCGACAACGCATTCGTGCCCAAAATGCGGTTTTCCGGTCACGTACAAGCATCGGGGCAAAGCCGGACTTTTTTTGCGCTGCGCGAGCATTGCATGCAAAGCAAAATTTCCATGGCCAGAATCATGACATTCTTCGGGCCGACAAGGTTCGGAGTTTTGGCCTGCGCGGATCTGATAAACTATGCAGAATTGCCTGGCAGCCGATCCGAACTGCGTTTTGGGCGTGATTTCTTGGCGATTTTGGCCGCCGCCCAGGCGGTCCGGCGGAATTAAGGAACATAAATATGTCAAATCAAAATAAACCGTTTGTCGCGATCCTTATGGGATCCGATTCCGATTATGCAACGATGGAACCGTGCTTCTCCGTTCTGAAGTCGTTTAATGTTCCGTTTGAAGCAAAAGTCACTTCGGCTCACAGGACTCCTGCCGAAACCATGCGATTCGTAAAGGAAGCCGAATCAAACGGCTGTGCCGTGTTTATATGCGCGGCAGGGCTTGCGGCTCATCTTGCGGGCGCCGTTGCCGCAAATACCACAAGACCGGTGCTCGGGGTGCCTATTGACTGCGGTCCGCTACACGGCGTGGACGCGCTGCTTTCGACGGTGCAGATGCCTGGCGGAATACCGGTTGCAACCATGGCAATCGGCAAGGCGGGAGCCAAAAATGCAGCTTATTTTGCCGTGCAGATGCTGGCGCTTTCAAATTCTGAATTGGCACAGGCCTTTGCTTCGGAAAGGCAGAGAAGCGCCGACGCGGTTGCAAAGAAAGACGCTGCTCTCAGAGAAAAGGTTGCGGCAGCATTCGGATGCTAAGCGATAGCTTGTTCGGCAGGAGCGCTGAAGATGCCGCGCGCATTGTGACGGAAGGCGGGATTATCGCCTATCCTACGGAAGCCGTATTCGGCATCGGATGCGATCCAGATTCCCTGGACGCTCTTGAAAGGATTCTTGCCCTAAAAGGCAGGGATCCCGGAAAAGGCATGATTCTGGTGGCTGATTCATACGATCTTATAGCTCCGTATGTGGCAAATCCGCTTCCTTCCGATGTAAAAATCAATGATGCTCTCGATGCCTGGCCGGGGTTTTATACATTTATCCTGCCTGCTTCAGAAAAAGCCAACAGCGTTCTGACGGGCGGCCGAGGAACGATTGCCGCAAGGGTCAGCGAGCATCCTTTTATTTCGGCAATCTGCCGCATAACGGGAAAACCGATAGTTTCAACTAGCGCCAACGCGTCGGGCAGCGAGCCGTGCCGCACGGCGCATGACGTCAGGGAATGGCTTGAAAGATCAGGAAACGGCAAAGCCGTCGATTATGTGGCCGATGCCGCTACATTGGGATTTTCCCGGCCTTCTCCGATATACGATCTTCTGACCGGCAATCGCGTCAGAGAATAATGTTCCGCCCTTTGCAAACACAGGACACGACATGGACAGATATTACGTTATCGGCAATCCGATAGGCCATAGCAAATCGCCTCTTATTCACGGCATGTTTGCCGAAGAAACTGCGCAGCACATGGCTTATGAGCCATTGCTTGCGGAAATCGGCGGTTTTGCTTCTGCCGTAAAGCGGCTTATCGCGCAGGGCGCAAAAGGATGCAATGTCACGGTGCCGTTCAAGCTCGATGCCTATAAATTGGCAAACATCCTTACGCAGCGGGCAAGCGACGCCGGCGCCGTCAATACGCTGAAGTTCGAACATGACGGCAGCATTGTCGGGGATAATACCGACGGAGCTGGTCTTGCCGCGGATCTTGAAGCGCTCGGCGTCAGGATTAAAGGAAGCGACGTGCTGATCCTCGGAGCGGGCGGGGCTGCCCGCGGCATAATCGGTCCAATTTTGGACAAAAGCCCGGCCCGTCTCGTTATTGCCAACAGAACCGTAAAAAAGGCAGAGGAACTCGCGGACATGTTTGGCTGCGGATGCGTCGGCACGGGATATGACGGCATTGAGGGCACGTTTGCGGCAGTCATCAATGCCACGTCCAGTTCTATTTCGGGAGAAGTTCCGCCCATTCCCCAAAGCGCGATCGGAAAGTCTACTTTTGCATACGACTTGATGTATGCGGATAATGGCACGGCTTTTACGCGTTATGCCCAAGAATGCGGCGCGGCCGGCGTGGCGGACGGAATTGGCATGCTGGTAAGGCAGGCGGCGGAAAGTTTTTATCTGTGGCGAGGAATCATGCCGAAGGCCGAGCCTGTAATCGCTGCGCTCAAAAAGGGAAGGAACTGAGTGCTTTTTCCTCTGGAAATTGACGTGCCCGCGGGCTTAAATCCCGAAATTGACGCTCTGGCCGAGAGGGGGAGCGTATTCTTGCCCGAACAGTTTCGGCTGACCATGACCTGCGGCATTTTGGAACTGCTCGCTCATGACGAAAAGCCGGGAACCGGAGTGCGGGTGGATTTTGTTTCGGGAAAAGCCGCATGGAGGCGCGAGCACGGCGGGGGAAAAGGACAGGCCGTGGCGCGAGCGTGTTTTCCCAAAGGCCTTGCCGAACCGGAAATCTTCGATGCCACCGCAGGATTGGCAAGAGATGCTTTTGTGCTTGCGGGATTGGGCGCAAGAGTGACGATGTTCGAAAGAAATCCCGCCGTTCGCGCTCTTTTGTGGGACGGGTTGCGCCGCGGCTCGGAAGATCCGGAAATCGGTTCTTTGATCAGGGAACGGCTGGTGCTGTCTTCGCACGCATCGATTCTTGAAATCGGCGAAAGCGGAGTGTGCGATTCCGTTTATCTTGATCCGATGTTTCCGCCGAAAAAAGGCAGCGCGCTGGTCAAAAAAGATATGCGGGCGTTTCATGCTCTGGTCGGCGCCGACGAAGATTCCGGAGAGTTGCTGGAGGCTGCGCTGAGACTTGCAAGAAAACGCGTGGCGGTAAAACGTCCTTCGGGCGCTCCTTATCTTGGGGATTGCATGACGGCGAATTCGATAGACACCAAGGGTTTGCGTTTTGATTTGTATTTGCCAGGGCAATCGCTCATGCCATCGGCAAAAAAATAGATCCCGCGCCATGCTGCGGCGGGGAATATTTGTTTTAATTATGTTTCGGTGCCCGTTTTTATGGGTTCAAATTTGGCTGTTGGGCTTGCAAAATGGAAGAGATCGGATTGGAAGGAGTCGATGCCGGCGTAGCCGCATACGATTCCGGCGACTACAGAACGGCGCTTCGCCTGCTGCGTCCTCTTGCAATTTCTGGAAACGCAAAAGCCCAGTATTACCTGGGACAGATGTACCTTAAAGGCCGCGGCGTCATAAAAAGCCAAATGCAGGCATCCGACTGGATCGGCAAAGCTGCCGCTCAAGGTTACGGCAACTCCGAAACCGTATTGGGAAAAATAAAAGAAAGTTCTAATTATTTTGTCTGGAGATCTCGCGGGCTTACTCCGGAAACTGCCGCTGCTGCCGTCGAGGAGATGCGTGGCATAAGCCAAAAGACGGAAGATTATGGCGAGCCTCTTTCTTGGTGCGAACAGGACGCAGAGGATTACGTCGCCGAATGCCGAGAAAAAATGCATCGTCCTGCTCCTGCGGCGCAGGGAATTTTGGCTCCACGTTCTCGTCAGGTCGTGTGGTCTGCTTCGTCAAGCGCCAATAATCGCTTATTTTCATTTCTCGAATCCCTCGCTGAGAAGGGGGATGCAGGATGCGCATATCATGCGGGCATGATGAAACTGTTCTCTGATAGCGTTGAGCGCGATCCCGAGTGCGCTTTGTCCTGGCTCAGGATTGCGGCAGACGCAGGAATTCCAAAAGCATTGGCCAATCTTGCCAGAATAGAGCTGTACGGTCCGGAATCGGACCGCGACGAAAGCGCGGGAGCGGCGCATCTTAAAAAGGCCGCCGATTTGGGAGAACCTGAAGCGCAGAATATTCTTGCGGCGAGGCTTCTCGTAAAAGATGCAACCGCGGAGGAGCGCCGCGAAGGGGCAAGACGCCTGAGAGCCGCTGCCGAAGCCGGATTGTCCAAGGCTTTGGTTGCATTGGGCGATGCTTACGCAGCCGGGAAGGTCGGTTTTAGAAAAGACGTTTTCAAGGCCGAACAATGCTACCTTAAAGCTATCGAAAAGGATTTCCCGCTTGCAAATTACAGTTTGGGCAAACTTCTGATTGAAAAAAATCCGCCGAATTTCCCTGCAGGCATCTCCCGAGTCATGGAGGCCGTCGATAAAAACTTGCCGGAAGCCTTATGCTATGCGGGATATCTTTACGAGCACGGCATTGCCGTAACGCAGAATGAAGCCAGATCCGATTATATGTACAGACGTGCCGCCGAGCAGGGATCGATGGCGGCCATCATGCGTCTTGCGGACAGGCACGATGCCGCGTGCGAATATCAGGACGCTTTTAACTGGTACCGCAGGGCTGCAGAACGCGAGTGCGACGCGGCGCAATACAAGCTTGCTTATTACATTGAAAATCATTTGATAAACATCGGCGTTCTCGATGCCGAGGATTCTGCCGTCAAAAAGGTTCTTTGGACGGGCGAATCCGGCAAGATTGAACGCAAGATCGGCGGAGCCAAGTATGAGCAGGAAGCTTTTGCCTGGTATCGTCGCGGAGCAAGCAACGGCAACGTCGACTGCGAATATGCCATCGCGCATATGTATGACGAAGGCATCGGCGTGAACCAAAATCGCGAAGAAGCTCTCAGATGGTATAAGGTTGCGGCCGATCACGGCAATCCGTCCGCGCAGATTATGATCGCCTCATGCCACGAACGCGGAGACGGTTTGGAAAAGAGCGAATCGGAAGCGCTCAAATGGTACAGATCGGCAGCCGAAGCGGGCGATGCCAGAGCGTACTACTCCCTCGGTAAGCTGTTTGAAGAAGGCAAAGGCGTTCGGCAGGACTCGCGCAAAGCCGTCGAGTGCTACACGAAAGCCGCGGATCTCGGAAACGCTGATGCTTTGTTCAGATTGGGACAGATGTACGAGTCGAGCTACATGGTTTCGCGCAATCCGGGAAAATCCGAAGTTTATTTCTCACAGGCTATGTCCGCGGGACACAAAGGCGCGCGGCGCGAATTTGCGATCCAGCTGATAGCGCAGGGCGGGGAGTCTAGAACGCGCGGCATTAAATTGCTTGAAGAAGCTGTCAGGGACAAAGATCGCAACGCCTACCGCATACTGGGAGAGGCTTTTGCAGGCAAAAGCGGCGGCGAGAAGAACATGATAAGAGCCATTGAGATGTTCAGGTACGGCGCGGAATCTGGAGATGCCGTGTCCCAGTATGAATTGGGCCGGGCTTATGAAACGGGCGACGGCGTAGAAAGAAATTACATCGATGCTTTCAGATGGTATGCAAAAGCCGAGCAGAACGGATGCGCCAAAGCTTCGTACCGCATGGGCATGTGCATGATCGAAGGCAGAGGAACCCAAAAAGATCTGTATCGCGGGACGGCTGCGCTGAAAAGAGCTTCGCGCCTCGGCGATGACGAGGCGAGCATTGAATTGGGCAAAGTCCTTGAATCGGGCGCGGGAATAGACGCCGATGCTGAAGCTGCGCTTGCCTGTTATGCCGTGCCCGCGCTTAAAGGAAATGTGTGGGCGCAGAAGAAATCGGGCGAACTGTGCGTGCAGCTCGGCTGGGACGATCAAGCTCTGTCATGGATCGAAAAAGCGGCAAAACAGGGCGATGCCGAAGCGGCCGCGCTGGCTGGCGACATGTTCTACAAGGGCATAGGTTGCGATAAGAATTACGCCAAAGCGCACGAATACTATAATGCCGCCGCCAAATCGGATATTCCGTCGGCTGTGCGCGGACTTGCCCGCATGACGGAAATGGGCCGCGGCACGGAGCAGAATATGGAAAAGGCCTTCGAACTTTATGCGAGGGCCGCGTCTTTGGGCGACACGCAAGCTATGTTCAAGCGCGGAAGAATGCTGCTGAACGGCATCGGATGCAAAATCAGCGAGAAGGAAGGCGTCGCCGAATTGACCAAGGCCGCTGGGCTCGGAAGCATCGATGCGCAATATGTTTTGGCGACGATGTACAGCGAAGGAAATTCCGTGCATCAGGACAAATCAAAGGCATATGTCTACATCTGCCTCGCAATTGCCGGGGGATGCGATTATGCCGACGCAGAGCCTTTGAGAGAGACATTGAGAAGCCAGCTTAGCGAAAACGAACTGTCCGCGGCGCAGGAAAAGGCGCATGCGATGTTTACGGCGGGGCAGCCGCAGTGAAAAAGCAGACTAAATCCCGAGATACGGCGGACAGATCTTTGGGTGAAGTAAGAATCATCGCGGGAAAGTGGAAGGGTCGAAAACTTCCTGTGCTGTCTGCGCAGGGACTCAGGCCTACGACCGACAGAGTTCGCGAAACTTTGTTCAACTGGCTTCAGTTCGACATTCGAGGCTTGCGGTGTTTGGATCCGTTTGCGGGTTCGGGAGCTCTTTCTTTGGAAGCGCTGTCCCGCGGCGCTTCGCGTTCCCGCATGATTGAGCTTAACCCGCAGGCGGCAGAGTTGCTGAAAAAAAATCTGGCAGTTCTCGGATGCGCGGATGCCGAAGTCGTCCTCGGCGACGCATTGGCGTATCTTTCTCAGCCCAACAGAGAAAATCCTTATGGGCTGGTATTTCTCGATCCGCCGTTTGGCAAGGACTTTTTGGAAAAAACTTGCCGACTGCTCGAGACCGGCGGCTATTTGTGCGACGGATGCTTCGTGTATCTTGAGCGCCGCGCCGATGAAACCGCCGATGTTCCCGCCAATTGGGAACTTTTGCGCGACAAAACGGCGGGACAGGTGCGCTATTGTCTTTTCAGACGAAAACAAATGTCCGTTTCGGAATAAAATACGTTTTCCCCGGTTTTCCGGGGCAGAGTTTTCATAAACATAGCGGCGCGGGAAGCGCTTGCAGGAGTAAGAACATGGCTCTTTTCAGCTGGGGCAAAAAAAAGAAACAGGAAGACGATTCCGCAATAAAGAGTGCCGCCGTTCCTGAGCAGCCTGAAGCGGGCGTGGCGAAGATGGTCCTTCCTGAAGGCGTTTCAATGAAGGATGCTGCCGAAGAATTTTCGGAAGAAACTCAGCAAAGACCGAGCGAAATCAAAAAATCCAAACCCGGCATGTGGTCTAGACTTTTGGGCGGGCTCAAGAAGACCCGTCAAAATATCGGTTACGGATTTATGGCTCTCTTTAAGGGCAGGCGCATCGATGACGATTTGTTCGAGGAATTGGAAACTACGCTTTTGAGCGCGGATCTCGGAATCGAAACGACCGAACTTGTGATGGAACGCGTGCGCAAGCAGGCATCTTTGTCCGAACTTCATGACGCCGAGGCGCTCTATGCCATTTTGCGCGAGGCAATGCGCGATATCCTGCGCCCGGTGGTAAAACCGCTGGATGTTTCCGGAAAAACTCCGTATGTAATTCTCATGGTCGGCGTGAACGGCGTGGGCAAAACAACGACTATCGGCAAACTGGCAAAGCGCCTGCAGTCAGAAGGCAAATCCGTAATGCTGGCGGCGGGCGACACGTTCCGAGCCGCTGCCGTCGAGCAGCTTCAGGTCTGGGGACACAGAAACGGAGTTCCTGTCGTGGCGCAGCAGACGGGAGCCGATTCGGCATCGGTTATTTTCGATGCATTCAGTTCTGCCAAGGCCAAGGGCGTTGACGTGCTGATTGCCGATACCGCAGGACGTTTGCAGAATAAAGCCAATCTTATGGATGAACTGCGCAAGATCGTAAGGGTAATTCAGAAAATTGATCCCGCAGCCCCGCACGAAGTCATGCTGACTATCGATGCGGGAACGGGAATGAATGCGATAAGCCAAGTCAAGCTTTTCAATGACACCGTGCCGCTAACGGGCGTAAATGTCACGAAACTCGACGGCACGGCCAAAGGCGGCGTGATATTCGCGGTCGCAAGCCAATTCGGCATCCCTTTGCGCTTCATCGGCGTCGGCGAGGGCATCGACGATTTGAGGCCGTTTGACGCCGACGATTTTATCGAAGCTCTGTTCTCGGAATCCGAGGGCTGACGGATGCTGCAGTTTGATGACGTGTCCAAAAGCTACATGGGCGGTCTTCAGGCCGTGCAGGGCGTGTCTTTTGGCATAAAGCCCGGCGAGTTTGTCTATCTTAGGGGGCATTCGGGCGCAGGAAAGACAACCCTGTTCAAATTGATATCGGCCATCGAGCGCCCGACCAGCGGCAAAATTGTTTTTGACGGAGAAGTCGTGTCGGACATGCCCAGGTCGCGCATTCCTTACTTAAGACGCAGAATAGGCATGATTTTCCAAGATTACCGGCTGATCAATACCGCGACGGTTTACGACAACGTCGCGCTCCCGCTTGAAATAGAAGGATATTCCGATTCCGAAATCGAAAAGCGGGTTTTGGCTGCCATAGACAGGGTTGGCTTGATTAAGAAAGAGCGATGCTACCCCCTGATGCTTTCGGGCGGAGAACAGCAGCGCGTCGGCATAGCCCGCGCCATCGCGCATATGCCCAAACTGCTTGTCGCCGACGAACCCACGGGAAATCTTGATTCTGCCATGGCCAGGGAAATTTTGCGCCTGTTTGACGAGCTGAGCTCAAACGGCAGGATGACGGTTCTTCTGGCCACGCATGACGACAATATGCTGAAGTGGCGTCCAGGAAGGCAGATTATTCTTGAAAAAGGCAGGCTCGCAGCCGATATTCCCCAAGGAGCTGCCGCACATGGCTGAAGACAATTCTGAGCTCTCTTCATTCAGCGGCATGCTTGCCCAGCAGAAGAAGGCGATCAAGAAATCCATAGATTTGCTCATAGGTTCGCCGATAAGAACTTTTCTTACGATAGCGGTCATTGCCGTAAGTCTGGCGGTGCCGATGACCTTTTACGTGCTTTACGTAAATGCGCGCACCGTTACCGCAAAGCTAAACGACAGCTGCCAGGCTTCGCTCTACCTAAAGCATGAAACGTCCCGCGCCGATGCGGAAATTCTGGTTGAGAAATTGAAAGCGGATCCGTACATCTCCCAGGTGCGGCTAATTACCAAAGAAGAAGGTCTCGAGGAGTTTTCAAGAGTTTCAGGTCTTGCTGAGCCGCTTGGCTATCTTGATGACAATCCGCTTCCAGACGTCATCGTGGTAACGCCTGCCGAACGCGTTGCGATCGGCGAAGAAGACAGCGCCGAACTTCTTGCCAAACTGAGCGCCAATCCTGCGGTTGAGCAGGCAAAGTTTGATTTGATGTGGGTAAAAAGGCTCGAAGGAATCGGAAGCCTGATGCGAAATCTTGCCGTCGGACTCGGACTCATGCTTGTTTTGGGAGCTCTTCTCACGGTAGCAAATACCATCAGGGTGAATGTCTTGACCGAGCGCGACACGGTGAACGTAATGCGCTTTTTCGGCGCTACTGATGCGTTCGTCTCGCGTCCGTATATCTGGGCGGGGGTATTTATCGGATTGCTCGGAGGTCTGCTTGCCTGGTGGGTAAACGAGTTCTTCGTGCTCTGCGCGGCCTATATCATCGAAGATCTTGCCGATCTGTACGGCGGCCATTTTGATTTTATTCTCGTCACTCTCGGGGAAACGCTCTTCTTGGTGGCCTGCAGCGTGCTTATGAGCGCGGCCGCAACTGTCGTGTCCTTGTGGTTTATGCTCAGGGATGCGGAAGAAAACTGAACAAAACGACTCTCGATATCATATAAAAACCGATACTTTGTGATCTGCTTAACTTTTTGCCCATCCTTTCATATAATCGGAAAAGTAGGAATTGAGGCAAGAGGAGCATTCGCCGTGACCGAAGAAATCGCGCTAGGCAGCCAACTCGTCGCTTATGACGGACTCGATGCCTATATCAGAAAAATCAACAGTTATCCTATGCTGACGGCAACCGAAGAAACAAGCCTTGCCGAGGCTCTTCAGAAAACGGGCGATCAGCAGGCGGCATACAAACTCGTCATGTCGCATATGCGTTTTGTCGTGCGTATAGCAAGAGGTTACATGGGTTACGGCCTGCAGCTTAAAGATCTGATCCAAGAAGGCAGCATCGGCCTGATGCAGGCGGTCAAACGGTTCAAACCCGAAAACGGCGTGCGTCTTGCAACTTATGCCATACACTGGATTAAGTCAGAAATTCACGACTTCGTCATAAAAAATTGGAAACTGGTCAAGATCGCGACCACGAAAGCCCAGCGCAAACTGTTTTTCAATTTGCGCAAATTTAAGCATGACAGCAAGTGGCTTTCGGATTCCGACGTCAAGATGGTAGCCTGCGAACTCGGCGTGAGCGAGCGCGAAGTGACGGAAATGGAAGCCCGGATGGCCGCTCCCGACATGAGCTACGATACGACCGAGATTGTCGAGGAAGATCCGACCCTTAGGCTTCCTCTTTTGTGCCTTGAAGACAAAAATTCGAATTTTTCCGTAAAAATGGAGACAACCGACTGGCAGGACAGTGCCCAGGAATCTCTTGCAGAAGCACTGAGCCAGCTTGACGAAAGGGCCAGATATATCGTGCAAAGGCGTTGGCTCGACGAGAACAAGGCAACGCTTCAGGAGCTGGCGGAACGGTTCGGAGTTTCGGCCGAGCGCGTAAGGCAGCTTGAAAAACAAGCGCTTGCCACGCTCAAGAGAATAATCATGAAAATCAGCGAAGAAGAATAGAATCTTTGCCGAACAAGCGGCGCCGACGAGGCGCCGTTTTTATTTTCGGTTCAGCGCCGCAGCCGCGCGCGCTTCGTCCTTTGGATCATGAAGGCTGCAAAATGCGGCGGGTGCGTTTTGCGCGCGATAAAAAACCGCCGGAAGGCCGGCGGTTTTGGAGCAATTTAGGATTTGCCCGTCAGGAGATCCACAGGATCAGGAAGCAAAGTCCAAGACAGATGACGCTTGCGATGCCGCCCGCTTTCATCATGTCTTTGTTGGTGATGAAACCCGTTGCATAAGCAAGCGCATTTGGCGGAGTGCTTATAGGAAGCGTCATCGCAAAGGACATGCAAAGGGCAACGCACATGAGCACCATCGGAGTTTCGATGCCGATGTCGCCCGCTTGGGTCAGCACGGCTGCCGCAATCGGAATCATAAGATTGGCCGCGGCCGTGTTGGATATAAAGTTTGAAAGCGCCCAGCCGATGCTGCCGATTAACACGACGATGATGATTCCGCTGTGCTTCGAGTAATCGACGATATTGGCAAGTTTTTCTGCAAGCCCTGTCTGGCCAAGGGCGTTGCCGATGGCGATGCCGCCCGCGATAAGCCAAATCACGTCCCAATTCATCGTTTTGATGTCTTCTGCTTTGATGATGCCTGTGCACGTGTAGCCGATAAGAGGCACGAGCGCGACTACATAGCTGTTGATGCCGTGAAGCTTTTCGGTCATCCACAGAAGAATGGTGATGCCGAATACCGCATAAACGACCATCGATCTCCAATCGGTAGAGAATTGGGAATCAATTTTGACGACCACTTCTTTTTCGGTGCTTCTGAACATGAGGCAGAGCAGAACCCACACAATGAAGATGCAAACGAGCGCAAGAGGCAGGCCGATCATCATCCAATGCATGAAATCGATTGCGGTTTCGGGGTTCATCTCCTGCATTTTTCCGAGCGCGATGGCATTTGGAGGCGTTCCGATAGGAGTCGCGATGCCGCCGATGTTTGCGGCAAATGGCACGCACAGGATGAGACCTTTGATTCCCGGATCGGCTTTGTTAAATGCCATGATGACGGGCGTTATCATCGCCAGCATCATGACGGTGGTTGCCGTGTTGCTCATGAACATGGCAAAGCCGCCCGTGATGGCCATGATGCCAAGCATGACGAATTTAGGACGCTTGCCGAACGGCTTAAGCATCACGCGGGCAAGGTTGACGTCAAGTTTGTACTTGGATGCGGCAATTGCCAGGCCGAAACCTCCGAGGAACAGAATAATTACGGGATCGCTGAAACTGTTGAGAACCTGCTTGAAAGAGAGCATATGGTCTTTGTCGCACTCAAGAAGGTAGTTTCGAAGCGGCGTGATTGCGGAGTTCGAAAGAAGCGCCGCGAGCGATCCGATGATGAGAAGCGACGTTGCATATACGGGAACAGGCTCGAGAATCCAAAGCGCGGCGGCCATGGCAAAGATGACAAACGTTATGTGCTGAACCGGCGTCAGGCTGAGTATGTCGGGCCATATTACCGGTATGAGAGCTGCGGCGGCGCATGACAAAATTACAATCAGCCACTGCAGTATTCTGGATTCGACGGCTCTGCGTTTTTGCGGGTCGGCAGGCGGCTTTGCGCCCATTCGGTTTTTGTTGATCATGTTTCTCCTTATGCCGCTTGTAAGTGATCGGCATGCTCGCCTCATCCCTGCGGCTTCGCCAAAATAATAATTAGCACCCGAGATTTAATTTCGGCGTGACGGACTGCTTAAAACTGACAACAAATAAAGGTTGCCGCGGCATATTTACGAATTTAGCCTGCCGTTTTAATATAGGGGATTGGATCGGAACAGATGAGGGGCATGCAGCATGGAGCGCATTGAGATTCGCGGGGCAAGGACACATAACCTGAAAAATATCAATCTGTCCATTCCGCGCGATCAGCTGGTTGTGATTACGGGACTCTCGGGCTCGGGCAAATCTTCGCTCGCTTTTGATACTTTGTATGCAGAAGGGCAGCGAAGATACGTGGAATCCCTGTCGCCTTATGCAAGGCAGTTTCTGTCGCGCATGGACAAGCCCGACGTCGATCAGATCGAAGGACTGTCGCCTGCCATCTCCATCGAACAGAAATCGACATCGCACAATCCCCGTTCGACGGTAGGCACCATAACCGAGGTGTACGATTATCTGCGCCTTTTGTTTGCAAGAGTCGGCGATCCAAGATGCCCGGCGCACGGGCATTCGCTTAAAGCTCAGACCGTCACGCAGATGGTTGATGCGGTACTTGCCATGGAAGAGGGCACAAAACTCATGCTGCTAGCACCTGTCGTCAATGAGCGAAAAGGCGAGCACAAGCAGCTGCTGGCATCGCTTGCAGGAGACGGATACGTAAGAGCGCGCATTGACGGAGAGCTTTGCGATCTTTCGGATCCACCGGCTCTTGAACTAAGAAAAAAGCACACCATCGAAGTCGTGATCGACAGATTCAAGGTCAAAGACGGCATAGCGCAGCGTCTTGCCGAATCTTTCGAAACCGCGCTCAAACTGTCTGAAGGCGTGGTGCGCGTGGAACCAATCGACAAAGATGCGGGTCCTGAAGCAAGAATATTTTCGGACCGGTTCGCGTGCCCTGAATGCGGCTATTCCCTGAAGGAAGTGGAGCCGAGGCTTTTTTCGTTCAACAATCCTGCTGGCGCTTGTCCCGTATGCGACGGTTTGGGCGTGAGCGAGCACTTTGACCGCAATAAAGTCGTGAGCAATCCCGAGCTTTCAGTTGAGGCTGGGGCAATCAAAGGCTGGGACAAGCGCTGTTATTACTATTTCCGCTCGCTTGCCTGCGTTGCCGAGCATTACGGATTTGACTTGTCCGTTCCGTTTTGCGAACTTGCGCCAGAACATCAGAAGGTATTGCTCGACGGCACAGGAACTGAAGAAATAAATATGGTGTTCTTCGGCGATAACGGCGCGGTGCGCCAGGTTCGCACCCCTTTTGAAGGCATCATCGGCAATATGTCGCGCCGCTACAAAGAAACGGAGTCTAACTACATTCGTGACGATCTTGCCCGCTATCTTACGGTTCTTCCGTGCAGCGCCTGCGGCGGCAGCAGACTCAACGAGCCCGCAAGAAACGTATTTATCGGCGATGTCAATCTTCCTTCGATCGTCGAAATGCCGGTTGCCGAATCGGCAGGTTTTTTCCAAAGACTGATTTTGCAGGGGCAGAAAAAGACAATTGCGGAAAAGATTCTTAAGGAAATCAGGGATCGCCTGGGATTTTTGGTAAATGTCGGTCTCGGCTATCTTTCGCTTGCAAGAACTGCCGAAACTCTTTCGGGCGGCGAGGCGCAGCGCATAAGGCTGGCAAGCCAGATAGGCGCGGGACTTGTGGGAGTCATGTACGTTCTTGACGAACCGTCCATCGGGCTTCATCAAAGAGACAATGAAAAATTGCTTTCGACGCTGACGCATCTTCGCGATATCGGAAATACCGTGATTGTCGTAGAGCATGACGAAGATGCCATGCGCGCGGCGGATTTTCTGGTCGATATCGGTCCGGGCGCCGGAGTTCACGGCGGCTGCGTAGTGGCTGCGGGAACTCCGGAGGAAGTAATGGCATGCGAATCCTCGGTGACAGGCGATTATCTTTCGGGAAGGCGCCGCATCGAAGTTCCTTGCGCGCGAATCAAACCGGGAAGCAAATGGCTCGAGATAATCGGGGCTTCGGGAAATAACCTAAAAAACGTCAATTTCCGCATTCCCGTAGGATTGTTTACCTGCGTTACCGGCGTGTCAGGCTCGGGCAAATCAACGCTGGTTAACGACACTCTCTACCGCATAGCATTCAGAGAACTAAACGGCGGAACGGGAGACAGTCCTGCTCCTTACAAGAAAATTAAGGGACTTGAGCATTTTGACAAGGTCATAGCAATCGATCAGGCTCCAATCGGCCGCACGCCGCGTTCAAATCCTGCGACTTATACGGGCGTATTTTCTCTTATCCGCGATCTGTTCGCGGCGACGGAAGAAGCAAGGGCAAGAGGCTATGCTCCCGGACGTTTCTCGTTTAACGTCAAAGGCGGGCGGTGCGAAGCGTGCGAGGGCGACGGACTCATAAGGGTTAGCATGAACTTTCTTCCCGACGTGTTCGTGCCTTGCGACGAATGCCGCGGAAAACGCTTTAACCGCGAAACTTTGGAAGTCAGGTACAAAGGAAAAAATATCTCGGAAGTGCTTGAGATGTCGGTCGAAGAAGCGCATGAATTTTTCCAGGCAGTTCCGCCGATCGCCAGAAAATTAAAAACGCTCATCGACGTCGGTCTCAGCTATGTTTCCGTGGGCCAGTCCGCGACCATGCTTTCGGGAGGCGAAGCTCAGCGCGTAAAGCTTGCAAAAGAGCTGTCGCGCAGAGACACGTCGAGCACGCTGTACATTTTGGACGAACCTACGACGGGTCTTCATTTTAAAGACGTGGACATGCTGTTGGGCGTACTGAAGCGTCTGAGGGACGCAGGCAATACGGTCGTCGTCATCGAACATAATCTTGATGTCGTCAAGACTGCGGATTACATCGTCGATCTCGGGCCGGAAGGCGGATCGGGCGGCGGAGAAATAATTGCCGAAGGATCTCCCGAGGAGATAATGAATGTCTCTGCTTCGCATACGGGCAGATTCTTGGCAGCGCACATGCAGCGCTCGCGCTAGCGTCCGGCCGCGACAATTTCGCGTTATAATGTGCCTCGTGCCGCGGACTACGTACGGGGCATCTTTTGCAGAAAAGATAGGATCTTTTCGGAACAATCAGGGGAATAAAATGCCTTTACCGCTGACTAGGCAAGAATTCAAAAAGTATCTGTATGCCAGTGCCGACGAGCGTTACTCTTTCTTTTTAAAGAGAGCGAGAATTGAGCTGCAGTTCTGGCTCTTGCGCAACGCCGAGACCAAAGACATCGTGTTCACTGAAGATCCTGAATCTCAGTCGATTACGATTCCGGTGTGGCCGCATCCAGATTTCGCCATGGAGTTTACGAAAAAGAATGCTCTGACCAATTGCGAGCCTAAAGAATTGTCGCTGGTTAAATGGCTGGCGAATTGGGTTCCCAAACTCGACGAAGTCAGCATTGAGATAGCCGTGTTCCCGACAGGCGATTCGGATTGCGTGACCATAGAAGCGCGCGAATTTACTGAGGAAATCGATCCGCAGAATCTTGGCGGATTGAGTTAAGAGTCGGATTACCGGGACAAGGACAGATCTAAGGCTCGGCCAGCATGCGGCCGGGCTTTTATTTTTGGTTGAATAGGCACGCCAGGCAGTGCTGTTTTGCAAGCGTCAGGTGCCCTGCATGATACGTTTTCACGCCGTTGGCGTCTTCGATAATGATTTCGCCGAGATTGCCGATGCCACGCTCGATTCCCGTTGCGATGATGACGCCGGAATGTTTGTCGGACAGCGTGACTTCTTTGCCTGAATATACGTCCTTTGAGTTCCATTCGTCCCTGAATGCGGAGAATTCACCCGAAAATTCTCCGAGAGTCTTCCTAAAAGACGCAATGAGATCGCATACGATATCATTTCGCGATATCGGAATGTCGGAATGCCTGTCGGCCGAACTTGCCTCAAAACTTGATTCGTCGATAAGCGGGCTTGATAACAGATTGATGCCTGCTCCGATCACGGCTTTAAACGATCCGTCTGCGCCGGATGTTCCTTCAATCAATATGCCGGCCAATTTTTTTCCTGAGACCATGATGTCGTTCGGCCATTTGAGGCCTATGGATTTGACGCCGTGCGATTCCAAAACTTTTGCCGCGGCGAGTCCGATTGTAAGGCTGAGCCCCGTGGGAATCGACGGGAAACTCCAATACATGCTGATGATTGCTTGGCTGGCGAATGGTGATATCCACGCGGAATTTGCTCTGCCGACGCCTTTTATCTGAGTTTCTGCCAGTATGCAGGCGCCGTTTTGATAGGAGTTGATTCGGCTCAGCATGTATTTGTTGGTTGAATCAATAACGTCGAATACTTCTATGTCGTTGCCCGCTTTGCTGCGGATAAGTTCGGGATCAAGAAGTTCTATCGGACGCGTGATGCTGTATCCGCGGCCCTTGACCGCATTTACCCTGAGACCTATGCCGTTTAGCTTTTGGGCATATTTTGCGACGGTCGTGCGGGAAACGCCGAGCTGCTGGCCGATTTCGGTGCCGTTGTGAAAGTCGCCGTCAGAAAGAATCTCGGCCATGGCTCTGATGCCCGGGGTGAAATGTCTCATATGACGCTGTCTCCTGCAATTTCGCCTTCGGCTCCGAATATTCTTATTTCCGGCGTCAGGCGCACGCCGAATTTCTTCAGCACCTCGCTTTTGGCCATGCGGGCAAGATTGACAACATCGCTTGAAACGGCATCGCCCATATTGACAATGACGAGCGCCTGCTTGCTCCAGATGGCTGCGCCTCCGCACGTTGCTCCTTTTAGCCCTGCTTTGTCGATAAGCCATCCTGCCGCGAGTTTGACTCCGCCGTCGGAATCGTATGTCGGCATTTCTGGATATTTTTCTTTGAGAGACGAAGCCAGTTCATGACTCACAATCGGATTTTTGAAAAAACTTCCGGCGCTGCCGTGCTCTGCGGGATCGGGCAATTTTTCGCGGCGTATTTCCATTACCTTATGCATGAGCCCTATGGGAGTATGACCTTCGGATTCAAACTGTTTAAGCGGCCCATGCGTAAGATTCGGATTGGCGCGCTTGTCAAGGCGCAGGTGGATTTGCCAGATAATGCCGTCATCGGGGGCCAGATTTCTTAGATCGCTCGTGCGGTACCCGAAACCGCAGTTTTCTGCCTTGACGTTTTCAATCGTGCCGTCGGGGCGCAAAATATCCAATGATTCGCAAAAGTCGGAGAATTCGGATCCGTAAGCGCCGAGATTCTGAACGGGAGCCGCGCCAGCCGTTCCCGGAATATATGCGAGATTTGCCAGCTGAAAAAGACCGGCTTCGCAGGATTTTTGGACAATCCCGTGCCAGTCTTCGCCCGCCATGGCGCTTATGCGAACAAGCTCGCCTTCATCTTGGATTTTTAAGCCGCTGGTTTTGACAATGCCTGCGGTGCCCTGAAAATCTTCGCAGAAGAAAACATCGGCGCCGCGTCCCAGCAAGACTTTGGGACCTTTCATTCTGAGAAACGCAACCGCATCGGCAACGGATTCGATGAACGCAACGTCGCGCGCTCCGACCACGATGCCGAATGTATGCAGTTTCTTCAGATTCTTCACGTCAGTTTATCCTTACGATATTGGCTCCGAGCCCGCTCAGTTTGGCTTCGATGGATTCATATCCGCGGTCTATGTGATAGATGCGATCGACGACGGTGGTGCCTGAGGCTATGCATCCTGCAAGAACAAGACTTGCCGACGCTCTCAGATCGGTTGCCATTACCTGCGCGCCTGTGAGACCGGCTGTGTCTTTGCAGATGGCCGTGTTGCCTTTAAGTTCGATGTTGGCTCCCATGCGGTTCAGTTCGGGAACGTGCATAAATCTGTTTTCAAAAATTGTCTCGACGATGACTCCGTTTCCCTGAGCCACGGCGTTGAGCAGCGTGAACTGAGCTTGCATGTCCGTCGGAAATCCGGGATATGGTGCCGTGGTGATGTTGACGGGTCTTAGCGTGCGTCCGCGCATGTCAAGCTCGATGACATCGCCGTCCACGGTTATCAGCGCGCCTGCTTCTTCGAGTTTGTCCAGGACAATTTCCAGCAGTCTGGCGTCCGTTTTCAGGCAGCGGATGTGACCGCCCGATATCGCGGCGCCCACGAGAAATGTTCCTGTTTCGATGCGATCGGGCTGCACGGAATATTCTCCGCCGCCGAGTTCGTTCTTTCCGCGGATGGTTATCGTGCCGGTGCCGTGACCTTTGATGTCAGCTCCTAGGGTATTTAGGAAGTTGCACAGATCCATGATTTCTGGTTCGCGTGCGGCGTTTTCGATAACGGTCGTTCCTTCGGCAAGAGCCGCGGCCATTACGATATTTTCCGTGCCAGTAACCGATACGGTATCAAAAGCGATTCGGCTGCCCTTGAGTCTGCCTGACGGCACGCTTGCGCGTATGTAACCGCCTTCTACCGTGATGTCGGCGCCAAGAGCCGTAAGGCCTTTGATGTGCAGATCGACAGGACGGGCGCCGATGGCGCAGCCTCCTGGCAGAGAGACTTCGGCTATTCCCAGTTTTGCCGTCATCGGACCCAAAGCCATGATGGACGCGCGCATCGTTTTGACGAGTTCGTAGGGAGCAACATGGTTGCTGATGCGTCCTTCAATGGATACTCGGTTGCCGATGTGCTCGCATTTTTTTCCTGCGAGCGTCAGAAGCTTGAGGGCGGTGCGCACGTCCTGAAGACAAGGCACGTTGTTAAGAACGACAGGTTCGTCGGTCAGTGCGGTCGCAAAAAGAAGCGGCAATGCCGTGTTTTTGGCTCCCGAGATGACAACGTTGCCCTGAAGCGGCGAACCGCCGCATATTTTGAATTTATCCATGATTAGCCAAGATCCATGAGATCGGTTGCGCCGTACATTTTGATGAGCGCTTTAAGCTGCGCGGGCGTATTG
This sequence comes from Succinivibrionaceae bacterium, assembly GCA_045628385.1. Classification (GTDB taxonomy): domain Bacteria; phylum Pseudomonadota; class Gammaproteobacteria; order Enterobacterales; family Succinivibrionaceae; genus JAZQPH01. Next base: position 11,787 of record JAZQPH010000045.1, on the reverse strand, counting down.
TGGCAGATAAGTTTCCCGCCCTGTTCCCGTCTGGCCTTTGCCCATTTGATGAGCAGTGCTACCGCTGATGAATCGGCTCTGGTTACTTTTGCCAAATCTGCTTCGGGACTTGCAAACATTTCTTTTCGTTGCTTTTTCCAGAGGCGGCTTACCGCCTCGTGTCCCAAAAATTCTTCTTCAATTGCAAATGCTTTCATCGCGTATTACTTATCTGATTCGTCTTCGGAATCTTCTTCCTGGACTTCGTGCTCTTCAAGCATCTGGCAAACAGCGTCAAAACCGTGCTTGCTGATGAGTTCGCCGAATTCGGTCTGCTTGGAGGACAGCAGGCTGATGCCTTCTGCTACCATGTCGTAGGCTTTCCATTCGCCGGTTTTGGTGTTTTTGCGGAACTTGAATGCAGCGTTGTAAACGACGCCCTGAGAATCGGTAAGCTTGACTTCGACTGTAGTGCTCTTTTCATCGCCTACGGCGCGCTTGAGGACTTCGAACTTCTGATCCGCAAATTTGGTTGCGGCAATCGAGTAGGTGTCGATCAAGTATGTCTGGAATGCTTTTACGAAACGCTCGCGCTGCGCTTCATTCGTCGACTTGATGTGGGATCCGAGGACTTTATAAGCGGCATATTTAACATCGACGTGAGGAATGAGATCTTCAAGAACGAGCGGCATTGCATTTTCTGCCGTAAGCTTTTTCTCGTTGTAGAGTTTTTGGAGCTTAGGGAACAACTTGTCGGCCGTCTGCTGAACGATTTCAACGGGACCAGGCATTTCTTCTGCCATGGCAGGCTTTGCAGAAATGAAAGCGGCGGCAGTTGCGATGATTGCCGCAAATGAAGTGATTATGCGCTTAAACATGATTCTTCTCCTTCTTGTGAGGCGGCATAAGCCGCCATAAATATTACTTATCGTCCTTGTCGTCATCTTTATTCTGGCTGTAGAGGAACTTGCCTATGAGTTCTTCAAGAATAAGCGCCGACTCTGTGAAATTGGTGGTATCGCCGTCTTTAAGGTAAACAGGATTGCCGTCATCGTCGAAACTTGCAAAATCCGGTTTGACCCCGAGATACTGCTCGCCGAGCAGACCAGCGGTGAGGATAGCAAAAGTAGTATCGGCGCCTAGTTCGTTGAAACGGCCGTCGATGGACATCGAAACGACGGGCTGCAGAGTCTTGGTGTCGATATTGATGTCGGTGACTTTGCCGATTATGACGCCGCCGAGTTTTACCGGCGAACGGACTTTCAGCTGGCCGATATTGGTAAATTTTGCATGAATCGTATAGGAACTTTCGGAATCGCTGTTCCATGCCAGACCTGCGACTTTAAGAGCAAGAACCACGGATGACGCGATTCCCGCTGCCATGAAAAGTCCCACGGTGAATTCAAGCCACTTGCTTTTCATTTGTAACCTGCCTAATTCTAGTGTGTTTTGAACATAAGGGCCGTGAGAACAAAGTCGAGACCCAAAACGATAAGTGACGAGTAAACAACGGTCGCCGTCGTTGCCTTGCTTATTCCGGCCGAGGTCGGAACGCAGTTGTACCCGTTAAACAGAGCAACCCAGCTGACCACGATCGCAAACACGATGCATTTGTAGAAGCATTGCACGATGTCTCGGTAAAAATCTACCGAATTCTGCGTGCCCGCCCAGAATGTGCCTTCATCTATTCCGAGCCAGTCAACGCCTACCATCTTTCCTCCGTAAATGCCTACTACGTTGAACATGAGGGCAAGAAGCGGAAGAGATATGAATCCGGCCCAAAGTCGAGGCGAAATGACTCGGCGAAGCGGATCGATGGCCATCATTTCAAGGCTGGAGAGCTGTTCAGTGGCCTTCATAAGACCGATTTCCGCAGTCAGAGCCGAGCCTGCACGGCCGGCAAACAGCAGCGCCGTGACGACAGGTCCGAGTTCGCGGAGCAAGGCGAGCGACACGAGAGGTCCGAGGCTGGCTTCAGCCTTAAACTGAACGAGGACGTTGTATCCCTGAAGTCCGAGCACCATGCCTATGAAAATGCCGGAAACAACAATAATGATGGCAGACTGAACTCCGACAACATACAGCTGCTGGATGAGCAGCGGAAAGTGTTTTCTCAATTGCGGTTTGCCGATAAGCGCGTGAAACAGCACGAATCCCGCGCGTCCCAGAGTTTGGAAAAATTTAATCCCTACTTTGCCGAGGGAACTGATGGCGTCCAATCCTAACATTTACAACTCCTCCGCGTAATCGCCCGCGGGGTAGTGAAAAGGAACAGATCCGTCAGGCAAACCGTGGATGAATTGGTAGACATCGGGATTTTTCTCTTCAACGAGGCGATCAGGCGTTCCGTGTGCCAGAACTTTTCCGCCCGATACAAGATAAACATAGTCGGCAATGCCGAGAACTTCGTTGACGTCATGGGAAACGACAATGGAAGTAAGCCCGAGATTGACGTTGATTTCTTTAATCAGTTTCAGAAGCACAGCCATGGTGATCGGGTCCTGGCCCGTAAGAGGCTCATCGTACATGATGAGTTCGGGGTCGAGCGCTATCGCTCGGGCCAATGCTGCTCGTCTTGCCATGCCGCCCGACAGTTCGGCCGGCATAAGCTGGGCTGCGCCGCGGAGGCCGACGGCTTCCAATTTCATCAGAACTATGGTGCGTATAAGTTCTTCAGGCAGTCGGGTATGTTCTCTGATTGGGTATGCGACATTGTCAAAGACGCTCATGCCCGTAAAGAGCGCTCCGCTTTGAAAGAGCATGCTCATGCGCTTTCTGATTTCGTAAAGCTGCGAGCGCCCTAGGGAGGCAATTTCGATTCCGTCGTAGGTGATGCGGCCTTCGTCGGGATTTAGCTGACCGCCAATAAGGCGAAGCAGCGTTGTTTTTCCTGTTCCGCTCGGCCCCATGACCGCCGTGATTTTTCCGCGCGGAAACTCCATATCGACGCAGTCGTAAATTTTTCTCGAACCTCGTTTAAAGGTCATGCCTTCGACCTTAACTAGAGGCGATTCTGTGGTATCTGTCATTTCTGATCCGAAGTGTTCAGGTTATGTGACTTTCATCAATCTTTAGCAACGATACATTATATAGTGTACCAAGGCAAATTTTACGCAGAATAATAGATGATCAATCATTTGATTGCACATTTTCGCAGGTCAATGACATGGCAGAAGGCTTTTGTTATGCCTTTTTGCAGTTTTTGCTTGCGGAAAGCCGGGCAATTTCCGGATATAATTGAAAATTCATGCGGGCGGAAGTGTCTGTCGCGAATGAATTTTCCTTAAGGTGCGAGTATTGATGATATCTGGCGTAATTGACGGATTTGATTACCGAACTTCCGGACTCAAGGTCCTGGAAGAGGAAATCGGCGCATTGCAAAAAATCAGGCCTTACGTCGATTCTCCGGAGTTTGCGTCTGCCTGCGAAGCGGTAGCCAGAACTGAAGGCAAAGTTATTGTCACAGGAATGGGAAAATCGGGACATATAGCTTCGAAAATTGCCGCCACGCTCGCATCGACGGGAACTCCTGCGTTCTTTGTTCATCCTGGCGAGGCTGCGCACGGAGATCTCGGAATGGTTTCCGAATCCGATCTGGTCATTGCCATTTCCAATTCCGGCGAGAGTTCGGAAATCGCGACAATAATCCCCGTTCTTAAGCGCATCGGCGTGAAACTGATATGCGTTACGGGAAATCCTGATTCGACAATGGGAAAGGCTGCCGACATTCATCTTTGCATTCATGTCGAGCAGGAAGCCTGTCCGCTCAATCTTGCTCCGACATCCAGCACCACGACGACTTTGGTCATGGGCGATGCTTTGGCCGTTGCCGTTCTTGAGGCCAAAGGCTTTACGGCCGAAGATTTTGCCATGAGCCACCCAGGAGGGGCGCTGGGAAGAAAACTTCTCCTCCGCAACAGAAAAATCATGCATACGGGGGAGCGGCTGCCGAAAGTTGGTCTTAATGCCACTTTGCGTGATGTTGTGCTGGAAATGACCAAAAAAGGTTTGGGAATGACCGCCATAGTCAGAGATGACGGAACGGTTTGGGGTGTGTTTACGGACGGCGATCTGCGACGGGCTTTTGAAAAGGGCGCGGACGGTTTTTCGCTGATTACCGAATTTGCCCGCGAAGGATGCGTTACTGCCGATGCGGACATGCTGGCAGCCAAATCGCTCGAAATAATGCAGGCAAAGAAGATCAACGGCATGCTGGTCACGGATGCTTTCGGAAAACTTGTAGGGGCATTCAACGTCTACGACCTAATGTCATCTGGCGTGCTATAGAGGGTAGATAATTGCAAACTAAATACGGTCAGGAAATATCTGCCGAGCTTGCCGGCAAGGCGGCCGGCATAAAATTGTTCGTCTGCGATGTGGACGGTGTCTTGTCCGACGGACTTATATATATGACGGAGCGCGGCGACGAAATCAAAACTTTTTGCGCCAAGGACGGCTCCGGCATCAAGGCTTTCATGAAGCAGGGCGGAGCATTTGCCGTCATAACGGGACGTACTTCCGAGATCGTGAGAAAACGCATGTCTTCGCTTGGAGTCGAAATGGTCGTTCAGGGCGTAACCGACAAAACGGAGCCTTTTGAAAAGATGCTTGCCGATATGGGAATCGGTCTTGATGAGGCGGCTTATATGGGAGACGACTCGATAGACATTCCGCTCATGAAAATGGCCGGCCTGTCTTTTGCTCCTGCCGATGCGCATCCCGATGCAGCAAATGCCGCCGACATTCTGACTACGCTGCCTGGCGGCCGAGGCTGCGTGCGCGAAGCGATAGATTTTATGCTCTTGGCACGGGGCGCCAGCGAAAACGGAGAGTCTTCGACATGAAGAAAAAATATTTTGTTCTTCTGCTTTCCGTTCTGTTTGCCTCTGCCTTGGCGCTTGCCTATTTGGCGTTCAGCATTTTGCAGGATGACAAAACAGCCTCCGAAGAAAGGGATTTCAGGCCTATTTTTGTGACGATAAATCCCGACGCCAAGACTTTTGATGCCGAGGGAAACCTAATTTATTCCATGAAAAGCAAACGTTCGGAATATTTTAAGGTTTCGGATCTGAGTTCTCATGAAAGTCCGTTTGTTATCGGATACGATGCGCCTTCTGGAATAAAAACGTGGGAAGCGGAAGGAAATACTGGTATTTTTAACACGGATGAGTTTCTTACCCTGTCAGGCAATGCCAAAGTCCGAGGTTTCGGCTTGGACGAGAACGGCGGAAAGATTGTTCTTAAAGGAACGGTTTCTTCAGAGCATCTGCAGCTTGATGTCAATTCGTCGGACGTAAGTTCGACAAAATTGGTAACGCTGACCACCCCTGAAGGCTCCCATACGGAAGGTCTGAATTTTTCAGGCAACCTGAAAGATCGTAAATTTACAACCAAAAGAGATAGCCATGCGCTCATTCAACCTGAAAACTATAACAGCAATTAGCCTGGCGGCTTCAGCTTTGTTCTGCAGTTTGTCTGCATCGGCGCTTGAAAGCGATTTCGATGCTCCGATAGACGTGCAGTCGGAGAGCCAGTTCGCCGACTTGGATGCCGATCATATTACTTTCGAAGGCAATGTGGTCGTGCATCAGGGGTCTATTTTCATCTCTGCTGACAGACTCGACGTATTCCGAGAGAATCCAGGCAAACCGAATCAGCATACAAAACTCGTCGCCGTCGGCAACGCCAAAAAACTTGCTGTTTATGAGCAGACTATGGATGATGGGGCCAGAGTTCATGCCGAAGGACTGACGCTTACGTACGACCTGACGATAAAGTTCATGGAAGCAAAAGGCAAAGCCTTTGTTAAAAAGCAGGATAACGAGATTCGCGCCGATATCGTTACCTACGATATGAATAAGGCAACAATGACTGCAAAATCCAAGAAGAAAGAAGGCAACAGGGTGCACACTATTTTGCTGCCTGAGCAGTTAGAAGAGAAAAAGGCTCCGAGTTCCAATACTCAGAAGAAGTAATACCGTTGCCCGGCGCGCGGCGAAACCGTGCCGGGTTCTCATTTTTTTATCCGACATTGGGGTGCATAAGCAAAAAACATTCCATTGTTGGATAAAATCGTTTTAATCATCAAAATGCCGTTTAGGCGGGAACACAAGATGTCCGAATTAAAGGCCTTGCATCTCAAGAAGATTTATAAGAACCGCGAAGTGGTTCATGACGTTTCTCTCTCCGTGAAATCGGGCGAGATTGTCGGTTTGCTGGGTGCTAATGGCGCAGGAAAGACTACGTCATTTTATATGATCGTAGGCATTGTTCCCGGAAACGGCGGTCAGGTATTCATCGACGAACATGACATAACGACTCTTCCGATGCATGAGCGCGCGCGCTACGGCATAGGTTATCTGCCGCAGGAAGCTTCGGTGTTCCGAAAACTGACTGTTGAAGAAAATTTGATGAGCGTCCTGGAGCTCAACAGAAGTCTGAGCAAAAAAGAGCGTGTTGCCAAAATCGACAAGATATTGGAAGAATATAACGTCACGCATATCAGAAAGTCGCTGGGAATGAGCTTGTCAGGCGGCGAGAGAAGACGCGTCGAAATCGCCCGCGCGCTTGTTTCGGATCCGAAATTTATATTGTTGGATGAACCGTTTGCAGGTATCGATCCAATTTCCGTAAAAACAATTACCGACATTATCATCGGCCTTCGCGATCGCGGTATCGGCGTTCTTATAACCGATCACAACGTGCGAGAGACTCTGGCCGTTTGCGGCAAGGCATGCATCGTCGATTCCGGTTCGGTCATCGCGAACGGCACGCCTGATGAGGTGATACGGAATGAAGACGTAATCCGCAAATATCTGGGCGACGATTTTTCCATGTAAAGGCGGTACACAGTATGGCAACTCTATCTCAGGGCTTCGGGTTAGCCCAGACTCAGTCGCAGACGCTTTCGCTGTCGCAACAAAATCTTATTACGATTAGGCTGACCAATAATACGACTGAAGAGATGGAAGCGGAGATTGCCAAGCTGATCGAGACCAATCCATTCGTCAGCGTCGATGATGGCATCAGAATGGAATCCCCGAGTTCGGAAACCGATTTTGACAAGCTTTCTGGCGTGGAAAATATTGCCAAAAAAGAAGCGCAGCTTAAATCAGAGCAGTTTTCCGATTCAAAAAGCAGTTTCGAATCTGCAGACGAATACTCTGATTACTCCGGAGTCAAATCATCGTCCGAGGCATTTGATTCTTCAGAAATTCCGTCTGCGGCTGAGGCTCCTCTTGATCACGAATATGAAGGTTCCGACAATGAGTCGTACGGCGAGTCGGGATCAGGCGAGTCTCACGGAGACGATTGGGGCGATTGGCGCGAGGGCATGACAGCCGCTCGGAAGACGCCGTCATCGCTGATGGATCCCGATTCCGATTTCATGTTTGAACGGGTAACTCCCGAAACCTTGCAGGAACATCTTCTTGCGCAGCTTAACGTCGAAAAATTCACTCCCGTGGACAGGGCGATTGCGATAAGCGTCATTGACGCTCTCGATCCGAGCGGATACATCACAGAAGACACAGATTCGATAATTGATTCGGCCCAAAATGCGCTGGCGGAAGTGCTGATCAGCGAGGCCGGATACTCTTTTGATGACATCGATATCGACGCTTTGCTCGATACGATTGATTTGCCTGAGATTGACGAAGATGACGTTGGGGTGGTGATAAAGCGCTTGCAGCGTTTTGATCCGATCGGCATGGCTGCCAGAAACAAGACTGAAAGACTTCTCGTGCAGCTGGACGCAGGATTTTCTTCGGACAGATGGTACGAAAAAGCAAGAGAAGCGTTGGTCGAGTACAGCGATCTGCTGGCAAATAAAGATCGGAGAATGCTTTCAAGAAAACTCGGTCTTAAAGAAGAGCAGCTAAGCGGCGTGATGACGCTGCTTGGAAAATTATCGCCAAATGCGGCATCCGCCTACTATGATCATGCGGCAAACTATGTAAAGCCGGAGGTTATCGTAGTCAAGCGCGGCGACGAATGGTTTGCTGAACTCAATCCTGAATGTTTCCCCGTAATCAAAATAGACGAGGAAGCCGTTGCCAAATTTATAAAAAACGGCACCAAAGACGACAAAAAGAGGTGCAGAGAGTGGCTTTCCGAAGGAAACATGTTCAAGACTGCCATGCATCAGCGTCAGGAAACCATCTGCGCCGTGGCAAATGCGATAGTGTCGAGACAGGCAGAGTTTTTTGAGAAGGGACCTGAGTTTCTGCATCCGATGATTCTTGAGGACATTGCTGAAGAGATAGACAGAAACCCGTCTACGGTTTCAAGGGCAAACCGCGAAAAGACGATGCTGACGCCTTTCGGCATCAAGCCGTTTAAATTCTTTTTCTCAAGCAAAGTCGGCGACGTGGGAGAAGAAAATTCGCAAAAGGCGGTTCAGGCAAAGTTAAAAAGACTTATTGATTCCGAAGACAAGCGCAAGCCGTACTCGGATGAAAAATTGGCTCAGATGCTGGGCGAAGAAGGACTGAAAGTGGCCAGAAGAACTGTTGCCAAATACAGAGAGGGCATAAATATACCTAATGCCAGCCAGCGAAAGTCTCTGGTGTGACGTTTCTCTCGCGAATTCATAAAATTCGTGACGATATTGTGAAGTTAGCATAAAACCCCCGCTATACGTTGGCGTAATATGAGATCGAACCCTCGGGCTTGAACGCAGTCCAAGGGCGGGATCCGGCGCCGCCAGGCGTTTTGGGTTTGTCCAGCGCTTCAAAGGAGAACTCCGCATGAAAATAACAGTAAAGGGACGCAATATCGATATTACCCCTGCGATCAACGAATTTGTTCAGGACAAGTTCATTAAGAAGCTTGACCGTCAGTCCGAAGGCGTTAAGGAGATTCAGGTTACTCTTTCCGTAGCAAAGCCGGAGAGCAAAGCAGAAGCCGTCATTGAGGTCGTGGGCGATACTTTCCATACTGAAGCATCGGTTACGGACGGCGATGTATACGCAGCTGTCGATCTGTTGTTGGACAAGGTTACCCGCGTCATCATCAAGCACAAAGAAAAGACACAGAACAGTTAAAATATGCTAATAGGCAAGGTCCTTACGGTAGATTGCACCGCAGCACGTAAGGTATGCTCCAGCAAAAAAAAGCTGCTTGAAATGTTAAGCAGCATGACGGCCGGGAGACTTGAAGAGGATTCCCGGTCTTTTTTTGATGCTATCTGGGAGCGCGAGAGAATCGGTACTACCGCGATAGGCGGCGGCGTGGCATTGCCGCATTGCGAAACAGAACTTTGCGATGCGCCTGTCGGTGCGCTGATCACGCTGTCATCGCCTGTTGATTTCGATGCCCCTGACGGTAGCCCTGTCGATATAGTTTTTGCGTCATTTTTCCCAAAAAATCCGTCCTGCAACCGCGCGGACAGACGGAAGTTTCTGTCAAATTTGGAAAATGTTCTATCTGATAAAAATTCTTGCAAAAGGTTGCTCGAGGCAGACAATCGCCAGACCCTATACAGTATCATGGTAGAACTGTTGTCCGGAAAAATGGCTTTTGAAGACGAAAGCGATCAATTGCTCCGTCATAGATCCGAAGATCGTCAGGAATCTATGCAAGAACTTGAACTGGCTGACGATTAGCGATGTTAATTTTAGACGTTTTCGTAATGTGATATGGGAGAAAAACGATGGAACTGGTCGTCGTAAGCGGCAGATCGGGAGCAGGCAAGTCCGTCGCTCTTCGCTGTATTGAAGATCTTGGTTATTACTGCGTGGACAATCTGCCGGTTTCCATGCTCGTTGAATTGATCAAGGTATGCAAAGATCAATACGAAAAAGTCGCCGTGAGCATCGATGTCCGAAATCTTCCGCTCGACGGAGCAAAACTGCAGGACGTTCTTGACGAGATAAAGCAGCTGCAGGTGGTTCCGATATATTTTTTTCTGGATTGCAGCGATGAAATACTGATCAAGCGCTATTCCGAAACGAGGCGCGTTCATCCCCTTAACCGTCTCGGAAATCTGTCTTTAGAGGAAGCCATCGCATATGAATCAAGTCTGCTGGCCCCTTTGGCAGTCAGGGCGGATATGCGCATTGATACTGCCAATCTCAATATTTACGGTCTTAACGAGCTCTTAACCAGCAGATTGCTGGGCCGTAAGTCGCGCGAACTCATCATTGTCGTGGAGTCTTTCGGTTTTAAAAACGGTCTTCCGCAGGAGGCTGATTTTGTGTTCGATGCGAGATTTCTTCCAAATCCTCATTGGGTGCCGAAACTTAGAAGCCAGACAGGTCTTGACGAAGAAGTCAAAGAGTTCCTTGTCAGCAAGGACTCCGTACTCGATTACATCAACCAGATCGAAGTGTTCATAACATCTTTGCTGCCTCAGCTCGAGCGAAATAACAGGAGTTATCTTACTATCGCCATCGGCTGCACAGGTGGGCAGCACAGATCTGTTTATATCGCGCAGCAGATTGCCGAACGCTTAGTGGGCAGAAACAAAACTGTCAGGGTCCGCCATCTTACGCTCGAACGGGCGAAGTCCAAGCAATAGGATGAATTGCACCTCTTTTCGAAGTTCGTTTTTTAAGCGATAAGTTCTCATTTTATTTGTATGTAGTTCAAATAATAATCAATATGATTAAATAATAATCACATTAGTCAAATTTTTGTTTCTTTATCTCATAGAAGATTGATCTCTTTTTAGAAAGATGTATTATAAAAAGTGTGATGTGAAGCACGTTTTGCCACACACAAGGAGAAACAAATGAAGACTATCACCGCGATTCTGTTCGGCACCGCAAAGGATGACGAAAACATGGCACCGGCAACCAGGAAGTATCACTTCACCTACGTGAAGTAATCGGTCCGGACATTGGGATATAAGAATACAGCGAGGTAATAACCATGAATCTGTTCAGCCTTATCAACATCGACACCGAAATGGACAACGGCGTGTACGCGCCATCCACCAAGGGCTATTTTTTCAAGTACGGCCGCTAATTCCGAGCTAAGAACATCGGGCCGCGGCATAACTTCAGACTAAGGAGCCAAGCATGAAATTCATCAGCATCTTCGGCGACATAGACAGCAGAGAATATGCGCCGGTCACGCGCAGATACTGTTTCGAGTACAAGAAATAAGAAACGAGTATCCGAAACCGCAAACATCCGCCTCCGAGGACAAAATCCTCGGAGGCTTTTCTCATATGGTCATGTTTTTGCTTTATTGCGCAGCTTTCTTGACCAATCGTCCTTCTCAACATATGAGACCACGACTCGCAGTCCGATCTCTTTAATATAAATGCTGTGCCGACTGATTAGCGGGCGTTCTTTTGAAAACGCCAGGAAGCGCCGATTCGGGGCGTTTGATCAGATTGAAATATTAAATGAACTTCCGCTTCTATCGAGCATGATGCCAACGCATATCATGGCATCAGCAATGCGATCTGCAGCGCTTGAATATTGTTTGCGGCATTGATTTTGCGTCCTGCTGAGATCTTTTCTATTTGCGCGGTTGACTGCTTTCTTTTTGCGGAGACATTCATGAACAAAATTGCTTTTGAGATCGTGTTTTGGGTTAGTCCAAATTAATTTGAAAAGATCGCATTATTGAAAATTGCTGTTCATAAAAGCAACAATACGTATAAATACCAATCAAATAACTAAAAATATTTTGATTTTTGCACATATTTTTGTTGCACTCTTCGAAGAAAGGAGTAGCATAAAAAGTGTGATGTGAAGCACGTTTTGCCACACACAAGGAGAAACAAATGAAGACTATCACCGCGATTCTGTTCGGCACCGCAAAGGATGACGAAAACATGGCACCGGCAACCAGGAA
>JAZQPH010000044.1:0-5415 GCA_045628385.1 Succinivibrionaceae bacterium | reverse complement strand
ATCACCAGTGAGTTGATCTACTACTATATGGTTGCCGGCCAGATTCCGTTTTCTTGCGAAAAATGGCACATCAACCGTCTTCTCACGTTGATTCATATTTACAACGAGAAGAATAAACAGCCGGAGAAGAAAGATCCGAAGACAGCGCTTAGCCGGCGGAAAGCACTGAATGCTGCTCGAAAGGCTAAACTGAAATCTCACGGCTAGTTAGGAGAAAATTCAAAATGGGAGTAGTTGTAAGAGGATCGTTCAAAAATACTGACCGGTTCTTCAAAAGAGCAACCGACGGGTCGTTCTACCGACGTTTGGAACGATATGCAAAAGAGGGTGTCGCTGCTCTTTCTGCAGCTACTCCTACCGACACCGGTCTGACAGCAAACTCGTGGGACTATGAAATCACGAGAACCTCAGACCGGATCGTCATTTCATGGACAAATTCCAACGTTGTGAACGGCTGGGCTAACGTTGCGATACTGATTCAGTATGGCCACGGAACCCGAAATGGTGGATACGTAGAAGGTATCGACTATATCAATCCTGCGATGCGCCCGATTTTTAAGAAATTGGCGGACGCAATCTGGGAGGAGGTCAAACAATGAGTAATCATGTTGACGAAAGAGTAGTCGAGATGCAATTCAAGAACCGAGAGTTCGAGAAAAACATCAGCACCTCTATCAATAGCATCAATGACCTGAAGAAGAGTCTAGACTTCAAAGAAGCAGACCGAAACATTCGGAAAATTGAAAAAGCTGCCAATGAGATTTCATTTGACGGCGTTAAAAACCAAGCAAATACCGTAATTGAGAATATTTCTGCGAAAGCAATCGCGAAGGCCGAGATTATTCGGCGCGTTGTGAATAGCGTAATTGATAGCGGCGAGCGACTTGTAAAATCCATGAGTGCCGATCAGATCAGCGAAGGCTGGAGTAAATTCCAGGCCCAGACAACTTCGATCGGCACCCTGATTTCTCAGGGCTTCAGCATGGATGAAGTCCAGGACGAGATGAAGAAACTGCAATGGTTCGCAGATGAAACCAGCTATAGCCTGACCGATATGACCGAGAACATTTCTAAGTTCACGGCGCAGGGAAAAGGCATGGCAGAGTCTCGAGTCGCTATGGAAGGCATCGCTTTGATCGCCGCAAAAGCCGGACAGAACGCACAGACAGCGTCTACGGCTATGTATCAGCTTTCTCAGGCTCTGGGCCGAACCATGCAGAAGATGGACTGGCAGCAGGGCTTCATCAATCGAAACATGGACAGCAAGGAGCTTCGCCAGGCAGCGCTTGATGCCGGCGTGGCATTTGGTACCTTGACAGATAATCTGGACGGTACCTATACGACCATGAAGGGCCTTACAATCGATGCGTCGAATTTCCTCGATACGCTGACGGAAGGCGCGTGGATGACGGCCGACGTTCAGATGGAGCTTTATCGTACTTATGGCGCTGCGGTCGATGATATTTACCAGTACACTGAAGACTTTGGCGGACTGGCAAGCCAAGCTATCGAAGCGCTCGACGGTCAAGTCGATGCATTCGGTCTCGCGGCCTTTAAGGCGGGCCAGGAATCCAGAACATTCCGCGATTCTATCGAGGCGACAAAAGACGCCGTCAGCTCCTCGTGGGCCCGCGTTTACGAAGCTGTTGTTGGTAACTACGAGGAACAGAAAGTTCTGTGGTCCGACCTAACCGAACGACTCTGGACTTATATTGCTGGGCCGGTTTCTACTCTGGCCGATCGATTTGAAGAATGGAAGGAACTTGGCGGTAGGACTTCGTTGTTTAGCGGCATCCAGTATGCGCTGGAAGCTCTTGACAGCATCATCGAAGCTGTAACAGAAGGCTTCCGACGGATATTTCCCAAAAAGACGGCTGACGAACTCGTCGGAGCAACTCGAAATTTTGAAGCCTTTATGCGGGCATTGCAGCCTGGCCCGAAACTTCTGAACGCGATCTCAACTGCGGTTGCTTTGCTGATGGTTCCCGTCAAAATGGCAGTCGCTACTATAAAAGGCGCACTTCGTCTGATTAGCTTGATCGCTGCAGGCGCGATATATTTGGCGTCAAATTTTCGAGCACTGATCACCGCGCTTTGGCAAACAGTATCTGGATCGGAACGCCTGCATGATATTTGCGCCAAACTGGAAGAGCGGTTCGGGCGTCTTAAAATCTTCATTTCCAACGCAAAAGATGCGCTGAAAGACCTCGTCGAGAATTTTGACGGCGCTCAGAGCATCGGAGAATTCGCCAGAAGGATCGTCGACGGATTCAAGACAATCGGCCCCGACATTGTCGAAAGCGGTAAAGATATTGTTCTCGGCTTGATTAAGGGTATCTGGACCGGCGCACAGAATCTTTATAACACCGCAGTCGACGTTGCCAGAGAATTCCTCGCCGGGTTTAACAAAGAAATGGAGATTCATTCTCCGTCGAAAGTCATGATTGCCGAGGGACTCTTCATTATTGCTGGTCTTATCACCGGCATTCTGCTCGGCCTCTCAAATCTGAAAGAAAGCGGAAAGACCGTCGGGCAAGCACTCGTCGAGTCTTTCGAGCAATTCACAAATTCTAAATTCGTTCAGACGGTCAAGACGTTCTTTAAGAATATTACTGACCGAGTGAACGAAACATTTCCTCAGCTGAAGCAGGCCTTTGATTCGATCAAGGCCGCGTTTAACGCGTTCTTCAACGTCTTTATTTCTTCGGAAGAAAGCACCTGGGAGGAGCGGTTCGAAAAGTTCAAACAAAACCTGAACTCCGGGCGTCTGATTGCGCTCGGTTTGGGCATTGCCGTTATCTCGATTGGGCTCGCAATCGGAAAAGTTATCAATTCGTTCCTTCCGATGTTTAAGGGACTGACGCGCCTTATCGACGGCGTGCGCAAAGCGGTCGAGTCCCTGACTGGAGTATTCGACACGGTGTCGAAGTCTCTGAAGAAGTTTTCTTCTGCGGTTGCACTTCGAAGCTTTGCCGTGTCTGTAGCGATCCTTGTCGGCGCATTGGCGATTCTAGCGACGTTCCCTGCAGGGAAAGCTGAAACCGCGGCAAAATCTCTAATGTTTATTGGCTTGGCGCTAGCCGGCGCGATGGCTGTATTTCTCATTCTGTTCAGTGACAAAATGCTAGGCGGCGAAGCAATGCAGAAAGAAATCGACGCGTTCTCAAAGCTTTTACTCAAGCTTGCCGCGGTCTTCGCTGTCGTGGCAATTGTTGTGAAAGTGATGAGCGAAGTGCCGCTGGAAAGTCTGGACGCCGTTGCCGCAATGGCCGCTGTACTTCTCGGTCTCGGGATTCTGGCCAAAGTTATCGCCAGCATCAACGTTGACGAAAAAGATTTTCAGAAGATCGCGAGAGCGTTTATCCCGATGTCGATGGCGATGTTGATTCTCTGCGTCGCGCTGAAGGCAATCCTCAAAATGCTTCCTGAAATGGACTGGAAAGCTGCTGCCGCGGGATTTGGCGTGATTCTCACTTTGATCGCCCTGCTCGGTGCAATGGCTATAGCGCTTTCTGATGCTGGCAATAAACCGCTTGCTGCTGCGGTTGCGCTGAATCTGATGGTCGTGGCTTTACTGGGAATGCTGGCTGTGATTCGGCGTCTCGGAGAAATCAAAATGGAACCGGAAAAACTCGTGAAGGCACTTCTTCTGTGGCTTCCGGGTTTGTTTGCGCTTCTATACGGTCTGAGCATGATCTTGCAAGAGTGCGGCGATGCCGCGTTGAAAGCCGGCGCAGGAATGCTCATGATGATTATCTCGCTTGAGCTTGTGATTGGGGCAATTCGGCGGATCGCAAACATGAAGACCGACAAGACCATTCCGCAGCTTATTGCGATTGCGGCAATTGCTGGCGGATTATTGGCCCTTTGCGCGCGTCTTGGAAAAGTTGAGACGAAGGCCACGAAAGGCGCTCTTGGAATGGCAGCACTATTGCTCGCTATTTCTGTATCCATGGCGATCCTTTCTTCTGAAAAGCTCGACACAAAGAAAGCGCTTCTTGGCGCGGTTGGAATGGCCGCGGTCATTCTTGCTGTGGCGGTCGCGTTTAACGCTTTGGCAAATTGCGAAAAAGTGACTGGAGCGATCATCGCGTTCACGGTAATGATCGTCATGATCACGACCTCCCTTGCCGTGCTCCAGATCTGGGACGCGGTCGAAATCCTTCAGCGAGCCAGATCGCTTGCGCTAGTCATCGGAGCCATTGCGATAGCTCTTGCTGCAGCGTCCACAATCGACAAGGGCGTGAGCATCGCAGGTTTGATTGTTGCAACGCTTGCACTTGGCGGACTTCTCGCCGCGATTTCCTACTTCCCGGAACCGAAGTTCGACTGGAAGCAGCTCGCAGCAATTGCCGGCGGTTTATCCGTTGTTATGCTCGCGATGGCGGGCGCGGCAAAGATTGTTGACAGTGCTATTGCTGGAACGATCGGCATGGCGATTCTGTCTGGTGCGTTGCTAGTCGCGTGCCTCGGGTTCTCAATGATCATGTCTGCAGTAGATCCGTCAATTGCCGGAGGCCAACTGCTGATGATCGCGCTCGCAATTTCTGCGACCGTCGCGGTCTTTGGCCTTATGGCGGTTGTGATACAGGACGCGATACTTGGCGTTGCGTTGCTGGCTGTTGTTGCATTGACGCTTGTCGGCGTAGCCTTTTCTTTCAAAATGGTACTCGAAGCGCTCGGTCCCAGAGCGGCCACCGATCTCCTGATAGTAGCAGGGGCGATGGCAGGCGCTATTCTCGTACTTGGCGGGGTATCTCTACTGCTTGGCGCGCTTATTGAAGTTTCTCTTCCCGGCGCAATCGTCATCGCGATTCTCGCCGCGGCGCTTATCGGTGTCGGCCTCGCGTTCAAGATATTCGCTAACGCCGGACTAGTTTTTGCACAGGCGATGTCTGCTATTACAGCAGCAATGCCTGGATTTAGCGCAGCCGTTACGATGGGCATCGTGTCCGTTACGAAGGCTGTTACGATGGGCGCAAAAGAGCTGGCTAAGCAAGGCTTCATTCTTATGTATTCCGCCGGTTACAACGTCATCGCTGGTTTACTCGGCGGCATCAAAGACGGCTTGAAAACCGTATTTGGAATCGGTGAAACGATGGGTGGGTCGTTGTTCTCTGGCCTTTGTGATTTTCTTGAGATTCATTCTCCCTCTTTGAAGATGATCTGGGCCGCCGTGCAAAGTGTTGCGGGCCTCGTTAAAGGAACGGAGAGTCAGGAAGATGTTCTCGCCAACGTTGGCGAACTGATGGGTGACACAGCTCTTGGAGGGCTGCTCAGTAAGCTTCCGGCGTTCACATCTGCCGGCGAAGCGGCCGGTCTTAACTTCGGAGCCGGACTTCAGGGAACCATCGACGGCGTCTTAAGCAAGCTCGGCCTTGGCGGATTCAACCAGGCCGAAATGGATAAGTTGAC
>JAZQPH010000043.1:0-2583 GCA_045628385.1 Succinivibrionaceae bacterium | reverse complement strand
CCGCTTGGCCTCCGACTTGGAGCGAATTTGAAGGATTTTGGGGTTTGGCGAAGTCATCCAATTCTGCCGAAAAATCCTGATTGAAGACTCCGATAAGGTTTTCGTCAAGATAGACGCCGACTTCTTGCAGGGAATTTTTCAGAACCGAAATAGCATCGTCTACTCTGTCGGGCTCTGATGCTATATAAAATTCTTCGCCCTGGCGCATTGATAAAAAACCTTCAGAAGAAAGCTTCTCGTCGGCATGCTTAAGACCAATTGAGTAAATGATGTCGGATCCCGGCAAACCGCGAATAATGCCGTTGTTCGAGTTTTTTTCTTTAGAGGTCAGCGAATGCGGTGAAAATATACATTCGCGTAAAATGCCAGCAAAATTTTTGTCGGCATAAGGTATCAGGTCAAGACAAGCTTCATAAGTTTTTTCTTTGGATATGCTTTCGATGCCGTTAAGTGGTTTGGCAGTTATTATGCTATTTCCGCCGTTTTTTCTTGCTTCATTTACAAATGTCTGCAAAGCAGATCGTCCTTCTGGACCTTTCTTTCCCGAAATCGCAACATCCTTGATTATTTTTTTTGCGGCTGATGCCAGAAGTGTCGCTGCAGCCGTCTGAACAAGCATGTCGGCGGGACTTGCAATTGCGTAAATTCTCTCGTGTCCTGATTCTCGTATGCGTTCAATTTTGGGAATCGTCATTTTGTAGGCCCCAGATGAACATCTGTCGACAGAATCGGCTATTAGTGCATCTTTTACATCCTCGTCTCCGACCTCAAAAAAATCGGTGTTGCGATCGCATGCTGCCCATGATGATTTGAAAGTTTGGGCATCGGCGAGCTTTCGGTCCAAGTGAGTTCTTGCTTCTTTAATATAAAAAGCTCCTTGTCCTGTAGTCGTGTGGCGACCGATGCTCAATTCTTCGCCTAAAAGCAGAAGAGGCAGCATCTCTCTGATTCTTTCTCGCAAATACATCGGTCCAAAGTTGCCGCAGATAAATTCCACGCCACGGTTTGATTTGGACTGATGCGTCAAGCGGATAGGCTCCATGAAGTTTGCCAATGATTTGGATTCGGCAAATGCGGCGGCCGAGTCGCTGATAAGTGAATCCAAAGCATTTGGAAAAAGTCGGTTCAGACGCATGGCATGCATGCTGAAAATGTGAGCAGAATTCGGAATTTCTTTGCGTGAAGCGTCGGGCAATGCAAGAGGCGTTAGAAAATCAAGGCAAATTTCATTTGAGTCAGCTGAGCATCTTTCGTCTGCCGAAGCGACAATTTCGGAAACGCATCTTATTATTGGGTTATCCACCGACACGATGGAAAAATTATTTTCTGGGTTTGAAAGCCAATTGATAAAACCTTCGCAGTAGCAGTCGGCTTGTATAGAAGATCCTCCGACCATTATGACGTTGAATTCATAGATGCTACATTTTTTGATCGTTGAACCGAAGTGATGAAGCGGTTTGAAGAATATGTGTTCTGGCATCGCTATGCCTGCGCATTTCTGCGCATATTTCGTGATGGCATGAATTATGGACAAAGGATTCTCTTTTGCATATTTGTTGCGATCGTTTCTGATTTCTATGCGTATCGAGTGCCAATGCGGATTAGCATATCTTTCTTCCATGATATTCATCCCAGTCCCGTAGAGTAATTATCAGAATGTTCAACACTAGTAAATTTATCATTTGTTGTAAATAAGTTTATAAAGTTCAAAAATAATTATGCGGTATTCATCATGGAATAAATTTCCTATTGCTTAATCTGTGTCGTTTTTTAGTCTGTGGTTGAATTTTGAATAATTGCTGGTTGTTGGTGGTCAGCATCTGTCGTCGATTAATTGTTGGTATGACTTTTTCGTGAGAGAGCAAGACATTAAGAATGTCGTATAAGTCGATCAACTTCTAGGACCGGAGAATTGCCATGTACATATTCTCTTATGACATAACGGATGACAAAGAAAGAAGACGTGTTTCCAAAGTGCTGGACGGATATGGGTTCAGAGTACAGAAAAGCATTTACGTTTGCTGGATTTCTCCCGCGCTTGCCAAGCGTCTGTGCGATAAACTTAACGGTTTGGGATTGCTGACGGGATTTGTTCTTTCTTGGCATGTTCCCGATAATACATCATGCACTTCGCTAGGACAGGCGCCTTCTGATTTAAACACCGAACCGGTCTCAGCAATTGTCATCTAGCTTGTTGCGAAAAAATCTTTTGTCAGTACATCAGCGGTCGATGCTAGATGTTGATCGTTATTGAAAAATTTTTGTTATCTGGTAACAAATAAAATTGATTCATTCATTCATTCATGACGGGGCTTTTCATCATGAAAAAGATGACTTCTTATATGCGAGATATCTTGTCGATCCATATATCGGTAGTGGTCCAAAGATACGATCGGCTTTGACGACAACAGCTGCGATGAAAATTTTTGCGAAATGCATTCATGTGCATCATGATTAACGTTGATCCACAATGGATTGGTGATCTTTGGTTCTGTGTATTTTCTGTTTCTTGAAAATTTTCCGTTTAGAGGCTTAATATTGCATTTGTCCTAGAGATTGTATCATGATGTCATTCTGCAATTT
>JAZQPH010000042.1:0-7598 GCA_045628385.1 Succinivibrionaceae bacterium | reverse complement strand
TCGGCTTTGAAGCGTATTCAAGCAGGCGCACCAGAGCGTCCCTGTGGGAGCGCTCCTGCAGGATTTCCGATTCGAAATTTTTGACCGTCACGCCGTCGCCCAAATCGCAAAGCGCGGGATACATCACCGCCTCGAGGCCGTGTCTTCTTACGTGCTTGACGGTTTCGATTTTTCCGAACTCCCATTTGAGAGACTTTATTTCTTCGGTCTTTTGCAAAGACGCGACGGCGGAGCCCAATTCTTCGCGCACATGTTCTTTTAAATCGCGTTTCAGGGCGTCGATGTCGCGGCCCGTCGCCATCGTCTTGCCTTTGGCGTCGACGACTCTGAAATAATAAGACAGATGCCGCGGCATCGCCGAAAGGTCAAAATCTTCTTTGGAAATTATCGTGCCGCCCATTCTGGTCAGCTGCGCCGTGATGTCCTGCCAGAGATTTTTGGTGTTGGCATCGATGGCTTGCATCAAAGCGTCGGCATACGTCGGAACCGGAATGAACAGTTTTCTGAGTCTTTTCGGCAAAGTTCTGAGCGCTTCGATGAAAAATTCGCGCCGAAGCCCCGGGACGATGAAGTCGAAGGTCTTTGACGTTATCTGATTTAATAGCTGCAGTGGCACGGTCGCCGTGACGCCGTCGTTTTCGTCGAGCGGGCTGAAATTATAAGAAAGCGGCAGCGTGTATCTGCCCGCGTTCATGGATGAAGGATAGTCTTCTTCGTTTACGAGCTTCGAGGAATCCGAAATCAGCTGATCTTTGGTAAAGTCGAGATAATGCGGATCGGTTTTCGACTGTTTTTTCCACCAGCTGTTCAAAGCCGCCGCCGTGTTTACGTCGTCGGGAAGCTTTGCGTCGTAAAAATCAAAGAGCTCGCTGTCGCTTATCAGAATGTCGCGGCGCCTTGCCCTGTCCTCTTCGTCCAAGACTTCGTCGATAAGCGCGCAGTTGTGCCTGTAAAAAGGCAGGTCGCAGTCAAAATCGCCTTCGACCAGCGCGCTTCTTATGAAGAGCTCGCGGCAGAGCTTCGGATTGATTTTCGTATATGTCGCCGTTCTTGCCGCTTCGAGAGTCAGACCGTAGAGCGTGATTTTCATGTCGGCGACGACGGCGCCCTGTTTTTTGCTCCAGCGTTCGTTCGAATAAGTCTTTCTTAAAAGATGTTTGCCGAATTCCTCGATCCATTCGGCGTGGACCGCCGCGGCGATCTGGGCAAAGACCTTCGATGTTTCCGTAAGCTCCGCAGCCATGACCCAGGTTTTCTTGGATTTATTGAGTCCCGAGCCGTTCGATATCAAAAATTTTATGCCCGAAGCGCCGAGGTATTCAGGGCCTTCGAGCGTCTTCCAGCCGATGTTGCCGAGAAGCCCGGACAAAAGCGCCCGGTGCAGTTCGGGATATTTGGCGGGCTGCTCGTTGAACCTGAGCTCGAGATCTTCGCAGGCGGATGCGACCTGTCGTCTTAAATCCATCCACTCGCGGATGCGGACAAAAGACAGAAATTCTTTGGAGCAGGCTCTTCGAAGTTTGCTGATGCTTTCCCTTTCGGCGATGCCAGAAACATAGTCCCATAGTTTGAGTATGGCGGTAAAGTCCGATTTTTCGTCGGAGAAGCGCTTGTGCGATTCGTCGGCCATCTCGCGCTTGTTTAAAGGACGCTCGCGCGGATCCTGAATCGACAGATCCGAAACAATCGTGATTGCTTCGCTGAGCGAGCCTTCTTTCGACGCCGTGACCAAAATTCTGGAAAGCCGCGGATCGACGGGAATCGCGGCAATTTTTCTGCCGTCTTCGGTTATCGAATAGCCGCCGTCTTTGTGATCTTCGATGGCTTTGATTTCATGAAGCAGCTTGTAGCCGTCAGCGATCTGCCTTTTGTCCGGCCTGTCGATGAACGGAAAATCTTCGATGTTGCCGAGCCTGAAAGAAATCATCTGCAGTATTACCGACGCAAGATTGGTGCGCAGAATTTCGGGATCGGTGAATTCCGGCCTTGAAAGAAAATCTTCTTCGGAATAAAGCCTCACGCAGATGCCGGGGCACGTGCGGCCGCAGCGGCCCTTTCGCTGCTCGGCGCTCGATCTCGAAATCGGCTCGACGGGCAGGCGCTGGACTTTGGTCCGCGGCGAGTAGCGGCTGATTCTCGCCATGCCCGCGTCTATCACGTAGGTAATGCCGGGAACCGTAAGAGAGGTTTCCGCGACGTTGGTCGCAAGCACGATGTGCCTGTGCGAATGCGGCAGGAATATTTTGTTCTGATCCTGATTGGACAGCCGCGCATACAGCGGAAGCACGTCCGTATGGCGGTAATTCTGGCGGTTTAACAGTTCCGCCGTCTCGAAGATCGGGCGCTCGCCGTCCAAAAATACCAAAATGTCTCCGTTGCCTTTTCCGGACAGATAGTCGATGGCTTTTAAGAGCGCGTCCTGTCCGTCCTCGTCGTCTGGCATGTATACGGTTTCGACGGGATAGGTGCGGCCCGAGACCTCGATGATCGGCGCGTTGCCGAAATGCTCGGAAAATCTTTTGACGTCGATGGTCGCCGAAGTAATGATGAGCTTGAGATCCCTGCGTTTTTTGAGCAGTATCTTGAGATAGCCAAGAAGAAAATCGATGTTGAGGCTTCTTTCGTGCGCCTCGTCGATAATGATGGCTTCGTAGTCGTTTAAATATTTGTCGCGCGCCAGTTCGGCTAGCAAAATGCCGTCGGTCATGAGCTTCACGACGGTGCTCTTGTC
The DNA here is from genome assembly GCA_045628385.1 of Succinivibrionaceae bacterium. Taxonomy (GTDB): domain Bacteria; phylum Pseudomonadota; class Gammaproteobacteria; order Enterobacterales; family Succinivibrionaceae; genus JAZQPH01. The sequence goes on along the minus strand of JAZQPH010000042.1, from coordinate 4,867 downwards.
AGTTCTGTCGCCGAAGCGGACTTTGTAGCCCACCGCGGTTCCGAGCTCTACGCCCATTTCTTCTGCGATGCGCGAGGTGACCGTGCGCGCCGCAAGCCTTCTTGGCTGGGTGTGGCCGATGAATCCGCGTTTTCCCAGCCCCGCGTCGATGCAGATTTTCGGAATTTGCGTGGTTTTGCCCGAACCCGTGGCGCCTGCGATGACCACTACCTGATTCTTTTCGACGGCTTTGCGGATTTCATCCGCTTTTGCGGTTATCGGCAGTTCTTCGGGGTAAGAGAATTTGGGCATAGAGGCGATTCTTGCCTGATATTCGGCATATGCCCTGTCGGCGTCGACAATCAGCCTGTTGAGTTCATCGGCGTCGGAAAAATTATTTTCTTTGGCTTCCCTGAGTCTTTTTCTGAGCATTCTCGACGCCTGCTGCATGCATTGCGACGAAATGATGTTCTCAATCATTTTTAGCTGTTTCGGTGCAAGGCTGCCCATTTTTCGACTCCTCGGGGTTATTGGTTATATTTGCCGCTAGCGATGTTTTGTCAGGTTTCGCGTTTTTCGGATTTTGTCTTTTGCGTCGCGTTCCAGGTTTCGGGAATCTCGCGTTTTGCGCTTATCCCTTTCATGCGTCAGACGATTTTCGCCAGCTCCGCGATTATCTGGCCGTCAAGTTCGTCCCATTCGAGGGACTTTATTTCTTCAAACGTTCTGAAGGCTCCGTCTTCGTGTTCCGTCATCACAGGTTCGGACTCTTTTGCGAATTCGACGAGGTATACGTGCAGGCGGATGGCAAAATCGGGATATCTGTGGGTTGCGGTAATTATGTGCCTGACCGCGCGCACGTCAACCGAAAGTTCTTCTTTCATCTCTCTTGCGATTGCGTCTTCGCCGGTTTCGCCGTCTTCGATTTTTCCGCCGGGAAATTCCCACTTGCCCGCCATCGAATGGCCTTTGCCGCGTCTTGCGCACCAGAACCTGCCGTCCTTTTTAAGAACGCCCGCGCAGACTTCAAGATATCCTTCGTTCACTTATGATTCTCCCTTCAAAAAAAATGGACCGCGTTTTGCGATCCATTTTACGCATTCGATATTTTATTAAAGATTGGCCTGTCTTGGGCAAAATGCCGGAGATTGCCTAATCTTACTTAAGATATTCAAAGCCGATCTTTTCGATTTCGGCCTTCCACTTCTGCGGTCCAAGCACGTGCACGCTGTTGCCTTCGGAATCTACGGCGACGGTGACCGGCATGTCGACGATCTTGAATTCGTGGATGGCTTCCATGCCGAGTTCAGGGAATGCGAGAACCTTGGCTTCCTTGATGGCCTTGGCGACAAGATATGCCGCGCCGCCTACCGCCATGAGATACACGGAACGGTGCTTTTTAATGGATTCGATGGCGGCAGGACCGCGGTCTGATTTGCCGATCATGCCCCAGAGGCCGGTTTCGGCGAGCATCATCTCGACGAACTTGTCCATGCGGGTCGACGTTGTCGGGCCGGCAGGTCCCACGACTTCGTCGCGCACCGCAGGAACGGGGCCGACGTAGTAAATGAACTTGCCGCGGAAATCGACGCCGTCAGGCATTGGCTTGCCTTCGGCGAGGAGTTCCTGAATCTTCTTGTGCGCCGCGTCGCGTCCCGTGAGGATGGTGCCCGAAAGAAGAAGCGTGTCGCCCGTCTTCCAGGAAGCGATTTCTTCCTTGGTCACGGTGTCGAGGTTTACCTTCTTGCAGTTGTCGCCGCTTCCGCCGATTTCGATGTCAGGCCAGTCGGCGAGGTTCGGTTCAGGAAGCTTCGCAGGACCCGTGCCGTCAAGCTCGAACTCGCAGTGGCGGGTCGCCGCGCAGTTAGGGATGATGGCGACTGGCTTGGATGCGGCATGAGTCGGAGCAGACTTAATCTTGACGTCGAGCACGGTGGTGATGCCGCCCAGGCCCTGCGCGCCGATGCCGAGTTTGTTGACCTTGTCGTAAAGCTCAAGACGCAGCTTGTCTTCGGTGGTTTCCGCGCCTTTTTCGATGAGATTGTCGATGTCGATAGGCTCCATGAGAGCTTCTTTTGCCATCATCACGGCCTGTTCGACGCTGCCGCCGATGCCGATGCCGAGCATGCCAGGAGGACACCAGCCCGCGCCCATGTGAGGCACGACGTCAAGCACCCAGTCGACGATGGAATCGGAAGGGTTCATCATGACGAGCTTTGACTTGTTTTCGGATCCGCCGCCCTTGGCCGCAATTTTGACGGTAACTTTGTCGCCCTTGACTTGGATGATGTGCACTGCGGCCGGAGTGTTGTCCTTGGTGTTCTTGCGCGTTCCCGCAGGATCGGCAAGCACCGATTTGCGAAGCGGATTGTCTTCGCTCGTGTAAGCGCGGCGCACGCCTTCGTTCACCATTTCCTGAATGGTCATGTCGCCTTCGAACATCACGTCTTTTCCGAGGTAGACGAAGCAGGTGACCATGCCGGTGTCCTGGCAAAGCGGCCTGTGGCCCAAGGCGCACATTTTAGAGTTGACGAGAATCTGGGCGATTGCGTCCTTTGCGGGCTTGCTCTGCTCGCGGTCGTACGCCTTCTTCATCGCGTCGAGGAAATCCTTCGGATGATAATAGGAAATATACTGAAGGGATTCATAGACGGAATCTATGAAATCCTGCTGCTTGATAACTGTTGCCATCTAAATACTCCAATGTCCGTTTTCGAAAAAGCTATCCCGAAAACCTTTGCTCCATTATATAGTCGGGATCATATATTTTGTAGGAGAGACCTCGCAAAGCCTTAATCAAGGGCAAAAAATCGCCGATAAAAAGAAGATCAACCGCTATCCGTCAAAATTTGAGAATAATTTTTCAATGCGCCCGCCGGGCAATTGCTAAAATGGCCAAAGCGCAAGGAGAACGTATGATACTTATCATGTGTGTGTTCGCCACGATGTTTATGGCTTTCATAGCCTACAACCTCTATACGAACTACAAACAGGAAAAAGAAAAAGAGCGTCGCAAGAAAATCGCCCACTACAAAGAAATCATTTCCGAAGCGGACGAGCTGCTCATCAACTCTACCCATCTGCCGTACACCAAGACTCTGGTCTTGATGCTGCAGAACAGGGTTCTGTCCGCGCTCACGAACATACTCGAGTGCAATCCGTCGCTTTCGTCGATCCGCACGCGAATTTCGGATCTGAGAAAGCAGATCGAGCATGTTCAGAAGAACTTTGCCCAGGGCGAGGACAATCCTTTCCTCGAGCCGACGAACGACCGCCAGGCCGTCAGCATGCTCAAAACCATAAAGCAGCTGCGCCGTCTCGTGCGCATCGAGCACAACAAAGGCAAAGTCGATCCGACAAGCTACTCTTTTGAAGATCGCAGGCTTGAGACGCTGCTCATCAAAACCAATATTTCGAGTCTGTATCAGCACTGCCAGGATTCTTTTACCAACAGGCAATGGGGCAGCGCCAAACAGTTTATAAGCAAAGGCCTCGCCGTTTTGCGCAACATGGAAAACAAAGATGCTTGGCTTGAAAAAAGAGAACAGGGTCTAATGGACATGGATCAGCAGATCAATGCCGAAATAGCCGCAAACAACCAAAAAGAGCTCAACAACATCAACGAAAAGAAGAACAAAGACGAAATTGCCCAGCTTTTCGGCGAACAGAAGAAGAAATGGTAATACGGGGCTTTGCATGAACAAACTCACTTATGACGATCTGAAAGACTCGTTCGATTTTCATTTCTCGTCTCTGTCCGAGGCGACGCCGGCCGACGTCGGCACTCTCCAGCCGCGCGTCGAAAAAACCTTCGCAAGGCTCGTGAGCCCCGCAAATCTCGGCAAAAGCAAAGTGCTTCTTCTTCAGGGTTATCCCGGAGTCGATTATCAGGATGTCGTATTCAGGCTCATCGAAAGTTCGGGCTGCCTCAAGGCCAAGCGCCCCATTTTCGATCTGTGCTATGCCGAGAACATGGACAATCCGCTCCGCCCGCTCTGCATCACGCTTAAATCGGGATCGGGCACGGAATTTTGCGACTATCTCACCGAACTGCTGCAGTCTCTTTTAAAGCACGTCGATTCGGAAAAGCTGGTCGAAAAAATTTTAAGAAAGCAGCCCGACAATCCGAAGCTTGCCAACTATCTTGCAAAACTCGCTGCGCACGTCGTGAAGGAGCAGCCTTTTACGAACGAAGTCATCATGAACCTCATGGTGGCCCACGAAGACGGCAAAATTCCCGTAATCTACGGAAGAGACATCAATTGGCACTCGCTTTTCGGCAAGGTCAATTATCTGTCCGAGCAGGGAACCGTGTATTCCCATCAGAATTTGCTTGAGCCGGGGCTTTTGCGCATCGCAAACGGCGGCTATTTAATCCTGCCGCTTTCTGAGCTCAACAGGCAGCCGCTTCTTTGGTACAAGCTTGCCAACGTGCTAGAGGAAGGAACCCTCGACTGGTCGGGAAATTATCAGGATTCGCCGAACATCGTGCCGTTCTTCGAGCCTGAGCCTACCGCCATCAACCTGAGCGTCGTGCTCGTCGGCGACTACATCGACATGGTCGAATTTTTCAATCTCGACTCCGATTCGATCGAGTCCATCGATCTTAAGGCAAGCCTCAGCGAAACTCTCGATACCGAAAAGACCGATTTCTTCGTCGGCTATCTCGAAACCCTCAGAAGAAAGCACGGTCTCCTCGATTTTTCAAGAGGCGCCGTCGAGAGAATCTGCCGCCATGCCCAGAGAAGCTGCGGCACGAAGGCCGAATACATGATCGTTGAAACCCGCCTTGCGTCGCTTATGAAGCTTTCGCACGACATCGCGCTTGAAAAAGACCACGAGCTTATCGGCGAGTCCGACGTCACCGACGCCGAGCGCGAAATCGAAT
>JAZQPH010000041.1:0-6806 GCA_045628385.1 Succinivibrionaceae bacterium | reverse complement strand
AGCATGGCATGGCGGAAAACTGCGAAATTGACGGTTCGGAAGACAACGAATCTTTTGAATCGTTTTGCGAGTCTTCGGATTCAGATTCGGCCGATCTCTCATCTTGTGCAGCTCAAAGCGAAGATGCGGTTTCGGAAGAATTGACGGAAGTTTGTTCCGAAGAAAACCCTAAGGATGTCATTTCGGGATCCGATGCGCCTTCTCATGGCGAATGCGGCTGCTTCTCGTCTGAGATATGCGGCAGCGCAAATTCCGAGGATACGGCAGACAGTCCATTCGGGGAATTTTGCAAAGATGCGGAAAACGGTTTCTGGTTTGAGTAGAAATTTCGTTGTTCGCATGATGAAGAGGGGCATTTGCTCCTCTTTTTTTTCGCGTGTCGTTTTTGAAAATTTTGGGGCGGCGGAAGAGATGCCGAGACTGCGATGTTTTTACGGCATATCTGGCGAAATAAAAGGCAGATATCGGAAATTGACATCTGCCCGAGTCTGAGCCGTTTATGTCAGCTATATGCCTGACGCGCGGCGTTATTTTTTAAAGTAATTAATATGTTCGAGCATCCTGTCCGATGCTTTGCCGCCGTTGTCGATGACGTCGTCAAGTTCGCATTTGTCGGATGAGCATCTGACGTCGAACATCACCCAGCTTTTAACTTTCGGCAGATCTACTCGCACTTTGCCGTCCTGAACCGAGAATTTCATATCTTTGAAGTCATCGCTGAGATCCTGCGTCTGATAATAAATATCGTAATCGTTCCAGCCCATTTCGCCTTCCGGAGTAGCGGCATCTGCATCCTTGGCAAGTTTTTTCAGCCTTTCCGTTCCGAAGTCGAGCATTGGATCAAGACGCCCGTTTTCAAAATCGAGCATTTTCTCTGATCGGTAAAGATCTTTGACGAACTCGACTCGCGGATCCCAAGTGCCGGCATTTGTTAGGCCTGAACCCAAAAGAAGAAAGGCTGAGGCGAACAAAGCAATCTTTTTCATCATAGTGATTAATTTCCTTACGCATTTTTAAATCAAAATAAGTATAAACCAATTCAGGCTTTCGCCGCTCGATATTGGGAACAACCCGCGAGGAATTTGCTGCATCTGATTCGATTGCGGCATACTCATCAACATGCTGATGATTCTTTTGACGGTAGGACGAGAACATTTTGCCAAATAAATATCTGCACAAGTACAGGATCCCAGAATTGCGATATGACGATTGAGAACATGCCTGAACATAAATTATGAGCATGTGTAAAAAAAACTTGATCGGCTCAGCCGATCAAGTTACCGATGAGGTCTAACTAAAACTCTGCGCGCAGTTTGCCGGATTCGGTATCAGGCGCAGATTTTTTTTGACGATGGCATCAGGCCTGTCTAAATGGTTTTAGCAGCCCGGGCATCTGTGCGGCTGATATCCGTGCCTTACGTCATCCTTGGCGCGTCTGTACCAGGTATCGAGATCTCTCCATTCGCGCTCGTGGCGGTGCAGGGCGTCGGAGCAGCGTTTGACATGAGCCTCTCCTCCGTCTTTTCGCATGTTGTCGCGGATGCAGTCTCTGTCGCGATCCATATCTCTTTCAAGATCATGCATCTTGTTGCGTGCTCTTCTGAACATCTCCTGCGAGTCTTTGATATTTTGGTATTCGCGCCAGCCCGGCATGGAAGTGACGCGTTGCGTAAAATCGATGACGACGAAGTCTTCATAGTAAGCGCGGTTCTCGACGTCATTTGCGTACGTGGCAAGACTTGATCTTGCGTTGTATATGCCGTTCATGAGTCCGTATAAGAACGGTGCGCCCGAGAAATCGGGATCCGATGCGAGGTTCTGCATCGAGGCATACTGATTGTCGAACCATGCAATCTGGTCGCGGACGTTTTTGACGTTGGCGCCTCGGTTGTAGTAAGTTTTGAATTCCGATGCCTTGCTTGTCTGATCGCAGATATCCGTAAGACTCGCGCCGTTTATTCCGTTTTGATAGGCGCGATCTCGGGTGCAATATTGTTCGGCCCCCTGTCTTCTGCCGTCCCTATAGGCAGCTTCGTCTACGCGGACATAATTCTTGCAAGCTTCTTTGTATTCACGCAGCCAGCCCGAGCCTTTTCCCGCCAGGCCGTCTTCGTATCCTTTTTCGCCCCAGTCGGTGGCGCGACATTCTTCTTCGCTCATGACCGCGCATCCGTGAAGAACGGCGCAAGCCATGACGGCAGCGGCTATTTTGAATAATCGTTGCATTGTTTCTCCTTTGGCGGCAAAACGTCGTTGTGTCGTCGGTATTGCTTGTTACGGGGTTTGACACATTAATGCGGTTTAAGTTCCGATGGTTTGCGTTAATTTACTATCTGCAAGTATTTTCGATAGGTAAAAATTGTAGTTCATTGAAGAAAATTTTCGTATTTGTCCGGTGCGCACAAATGCTCATATTTGCATTTCCTGCAAGAACGTATCGAATATTTTGTTCTTTTCGGCACTTCTTATTAAAGGTCCCATATTCATCTATCTTGAACGATTTGAAAATGAAGAAATGTATAAAATTATTCCTACATACAAAATATCTTATTATATTGTTTATACAAACGTCTGTTTTTAACTGTTTTTGATATGCGTAACGTATTGATATGCAATAATTTTTATTAAACGCAATATTTGGCATATTTTGTGTTCTGCCTTTGCAGGCAGATATCGCAGTCTGCGAAAATTCAACTGTTTAGCATCGGAATTTTGGAGCAAATATGGGTTTGATCAAGGGTCTGTTCAAATTGACGGGATTTACGGCCGTCGTCGGCACAAAACTTGCCTGCAACATCGCATCAGGAACGATTAAAACGGCAGGTACCGCCATCGGTCTTGCTTCGGATCTCGCCAAAAAGGATTATGATGGCGCGCAGAAACGTGCGGAAAAAGCCGCTCAAAAGATTTTCTTTGGATTAGTCGGAAGTGTTGAAAACACGCTTGCCGTAACCGGGAACGCTTGCAAGTCTATCGCGCAGGACAAACCGTTTCTGACAAAAGAAAATGCCGATTTGCTGTCCAAATCCGCCATCGGCATGCTTGCGGGCGGAGTAGCCCTGTCGGCTGCCATCCCTGATTTCGCAACTGACGGCAATTCGGGATATTTACCGGATCACCTCGATTCCAATGCCGTTCATAATGGAATGTTTACGGGCGACGATGCGGATCTGCGGGCTCTTGCGGCAGAAGGAGAGATCGAGGGTACCGAACACATTGCATCAGAAGATATTGATCGAAGCCTGGCGGCAAGAAACGAATTTTTGCATGAAAACGGCTATAACTCATGTCCTGAAGGATATGAAGTGCATCATGTCGTTCCGTTGAGCGAAGGGGGTGCCGATGCTCCGGACAACATGATTCTCTTAAGCGAAGATGACCATGATAAGGTCACTGCCGAACATGCAAGATTCTATGGCTGGCGCTCATAGTGCTGCCCTACGTATGTGGCATTTGCGCATGAAACTTGTGGAAGGAGAAATCTATGGATCTTAAGGAATTCATGGCCGAAGCGGGAATGAAGTCTCTTCGGATTGCGGCGCATGCCGCTGCAAAAACCGCGGTCAATGCCGCCGGAGCTGTTAAAGAAATCGCCTCCGGCGACTATGACAAACTCGGAGATCGAGCCAAATCCACAGGCAAAAGCATTCTGAACAGCACAGTTTCATCGGCTAGAGCCTGCCGAGACCTCGCCTTAAATGCTGCAGAATCATCGAAAAGCGGAAAAGAGTTCATGACCAAGGAAAATGCCGACAATCTTGCAAAAGCAGCAACCGGTCTTTTGTCGGCTTTGGCTTTGGCCGATCTAATTCTGCCTGATGACGACAGATAAGCATGCCGAATCGTCCAAGTTCCCGGCTCTGCATATCTTTTGCAACATATGAAAACTGTTAGAAAGTTTGCAGCCACGGATGTTTATAAGTGGCGGCACGAACGTTTAACAGCGTGCCAGGCATGCTTGCTGCAAATATATTTATCAGTCGGTTCCTGACGCCGAGTTTTGACAGCATGCGGTTTGGTCGGCGGTTAACGGGCGATGCGTCGGCGAAAATTTATTTTATTTAGCTTTTGGCAAAAAAATGTTTTTGAATTTTCTTGACACCTAATGACGTTGTCTATAATGTCGCAAAAGGATAGGGTGTTTGCCGCCCATGCAATTTTTTATGGAGAATTTGGCTGATGAACAGCAACGTGCTCAGATTTATCGCCTATGCGATTTTTCCTATCGCATTCAATGCAATATTTTTTCTCGGGGATTTTAAGTCGCTCGGATCTACGGGCTGGATTGCATACGGATTTATTATCTTAGATTACGTGCTCGCTTGCATCATGCCTTATGCAATCAGAAAGGACAGGCGTTGGACTGCGCTTGCCATGACCGTAAGCATCGTCGGACACACCTTTTTTGCTTTTATGCTTATCGTCAACATCTGTTTCTTCGTGCTTGATTTTGAGAACCGAAATCCGTGCCTTACTACTAACATCATCATGACCGCGGCTTTCGTATTGACGCAAATTCTTCTCATCCTCTCCAACGACAAAGTTTTGGACAAACGTCTTCGCGAACGCGCAGAATAATAGAATCCGATAGGGTAGATCTTGAGCTCTTGATTTTAATAGTCCGTCTGCGCCTGCAGGCGGATTTTGTTTTTAAACGATCGTGAATCCGAGGCCAACATTTTTTATTTTGCGGATGTCCTTTTGGAAAGAAGTTTTATCGCTTGCCGCAAAGACTCGGACTTAGTCTGATTGACCATCAAAAGAAAAGCCGATCTTTCGGATCGGCTCATTCATGCGATTTTGCAATCTGACGGCGTCAGATGCGGTTATTGTGCCGCGGCATTTGCTCTTTGCGCATTAATCCGCAGGGCCGCAGGCCGTATCGCGAATTGATTTGAGATATTGGACTCTTATGGCAACGTCTTCGGCATACTGGGCTGAACTGTTGATGCCGTCGATGGTGCCGCCCGTGAGATTGTAGAAAAACTGTGCGTTGCCGTCGCGAAGTTTCAGCCATGCGCGCTGGCCTTTCTTGAGTTCTTCCGCTTTCTCTTTGGAAAGGCACTTCATGACTTCTTTGTACACTTTGTTCAATTCAACGTCTTGGCGCTTGGCTTCGGCACTGGCGCATTCGATCATATCTGTGGTGGACATGGCTGAGTCAATGCATTTTTGGTGCGTGTCGCTTAGCATGCTGCAGTTTTCCGCGCAGGCTACGTTGGCCAACATGACAGCCGCGGCTGCAATAATAATTTTTTTCATCGTCGTGTCCTTGTTATGCGTCTTTATAGATGGCGGCGTTTGATGGCATTGCCGTCTTATTTTGCGATTATAGGATTTTCGGGAGCACTCGCGCACTCGAAGTTGCAAAAACTTTCATGAATGATTCGACGATTGGCAATGAAAAGTCATGTTTATCTCGCGCGAGTCGGGGAATCTCTCCGTCAATCATTTTCATGTCCGCTTATTTATGAAATCTGCGCGGCGAAAACTAGCATGTCCTGATTGCAGCGATATTGTCTTTAAGCGAGATGGTCTTGCAGCAAGTAAAAACAAAAAAAAAAGGAGATTCAAATTGAATCTCCTTTTTTCTATGCCAGGCGTCGCTTGTTATTTGCCGAACGCTTCGTTTCGAAGAGCCTGTGCTCTGTCCGTGAGTTCCCAAGGAAACTCGGTGCGACCGAAATGTCCGTATGCCGCGGTCTGCCTGTAGATAGGTCGCTTGAGATCAAGCATTTCGGTGATGCCGTACGGACGAAGATCAAAATTCCTGCGGATGATGGCTTCGATCTTTTCGTCGCTGAGTTTTCCTGTTCCGAATGTATCAATGCGCACGGAAGTCGGTTCTGCGACGCCGATGGCATAGGAAACCTGAATTTCGCATTTGTCGGCAAGCCCTGCCGCTACGACGTTTTTGGCGACATAACGCGCAGCATAAGCGGCTGAACGGTCAACTTTTGAAGGATCTTTGCCTGAGAACGCGCCGCCGCCGTGACGGGCATAGCCGCCGTAAGTATCAACGATGATCTTTCGTCCCGTGAGTCCGCAGTCGCCCATAGGTCCGCCGATGACGAAACGGCCTGTCGGATTAATATGGAACTTGGTTTTGTCGCTTATCCATTCGGCCGGAATTACCGGCTTGATAATGAGCTCGCGCACGGCTTCTTCAAGATCCTTATGGCTGACTTCAGGCGCATGCTGGGTTGAGAGCACGATAGTGTCAACTCCGAGAATTTTGTCATTCTCGTCATAAAGGAAAGTCACCTGACTCTTGGCATCAGGTCTCAGCCAAGGAAGCGCTCCGTTTTTTCTCACTTCAGCCTGGCGCTTTACCAGCCTGTGCGCGTAGGTTATCGGAGCCGGCATGAGAACGTCGGTTTCGTTGGTGGCAAAGCCGAACATCAGACCTTGATCTCCAGCGCCCTGTTCTTTCGGGTCTGAGCGGCTGACGCCCTGGTTGATGTCTGGAGACTGTTTGCCGATGGCTGAAAGAACGGCGCACGAATTGGCATCAAAACCCATCGCTGAATCGATATAGCCGATTTCGCGAACGGTGCGGCGGACGATATCTTCGATGTCTACCCAGGCCGTAGTGGTAATCTCGCCGCCTACAAGAACCATTCCTGTTTTGCACAGCGTCTCGCATGCTACATGGGCATCCGCATCCTGCTGAAGAATGGCATCAAGGACCGCATCTGAAATTTGGTCGGCAATTTTGTCCGGATGTCCTTCCGATACCGACTCGGAGGTGAAAAGCTTCGTCATGAGTTCTCCTGTTGGCAATTGCGAAAAATATAACGGCGGTC
>JAZQPH010000040.1:0-1585 GCA_045628385.1 Succinivibrionaceae bacterium | reverse complement strand
AGGATCTATTTTGTATTTTAAAGGACATGTGCTCATGCATCTTGGCGTCATCGGCGATACGGCATATGCCGTCCATGCATCAGGATCGTCGGCAGATGCCGACGGCGGGGAGATTTTGCCGTTCCACCAAGTCGCCGTGACGACTCTTGATCTCAGAAGGCGAAACGGCAAAACAATGCTCATGAGCATAGAAAAGGTAAAACTCATGAGCGATCGGTGATGCCTAAGGCTAGAACGCAAACAGCGGACTGCCGACTGAGGAAAGGTACATTCTGATGATTAATCCGAAGAAAACGGTCAAAAGGTACGTCATGCACATAACCGATTCGGGAGTCGAATTCTTCAGCGGCCTAAGCGTTGTTTGGGCGAGCTTGAGGTAACCATTAAAGCTCGCATAGCAAAAAAAGCAGATGCCTGCCGCTACCGCACCTGACGGAGAGTAACTGCATCCTGCAATCGTGCCGAGAAGACCCATGAGCAATCTGGCACCCTTCATTTCTGCCAAAGCCGCTTGTTCCGACACTTTGCGGTTCTGTATCGCTTTAGGAATGTGTTTAATTGCCCATATTGCGAGCAAAACAGACAGCAGCGGCATTATAAGGCTGGTTTTTCCCACGAACAGCCTCATCAAGCCGATTGCCATGCTGGCAGAATGGTAGGCCAAATCGCGTTCGGACGATCCATTTGCGTCAAGACTCCAAAAAACTCCGTGATCGCCGAATAGGCCTATGAGAAGAAGAGCGGCTGTCCAGGCAAAAGCGCCGAAGCCGACCCATTTTAAAATGTTTCGGATTTTTTCAGATTTCGTGGCAGATGCTCTTGACTGCCCAGATGCTGTTTTCTTGCCGCTTACGGCAGCGCACGCATCGGCAAATCCTGCATTTACAGCCGTAAAGAGATGATCTGCAAGATCTTTTATTCCGTCCTCGGATGCGGCTGCCGTTCCCAGTGCGGCTTCGAAAGCGGCAAATTTCTTGGCGCACCTTCCTTCGAACGGATCTGCGTCAAGCGTCCTTGCGCCTGCGGCCCTCATGATTCCTTTGGCGACTATCGTCGATGCGACAATCCAACCCTGGCTGCCGTTGCCGAGTTTTGCTAAATCACGCAAAACAAGCGGCGCCGCCAAACATGCTTCTTTGGCAAATTCCGCGCGCGGAGTAATTTTGGGCAGCATTGATACCTGCGAGAAGATCTCCTTGAGTTCGTCGCTTTTTGCTTCAGCGTCGGCTGCGGCTTCGAAATCGCCAAGATAGCCGAGAAGAGCTTTGAATTCGGAGACTGATTCGATTCTTCTGCTGTCGCCTGCCTGGGCGGCAATAATGTTTGACGCATTGTCTTCAGAAGAGGCGGGCACTATGCCTTCCATGCAAAGAAGTCTTGCGCTTAAGCGTGCATTTTCCGAAATCAGCTTCGGGAGCAATTCTTTGGCCTTGGCTTTAAGAAATGGGTTCTTAATATCGGAGCCGCTTTTGGAACTTGCCGCCGCGTCTGTCTTTTGCGATTTGCGAAGTTTCAGACCCATTCCGGAAAAAGTCGGTTCGGAGCCGACAATCGATTCGAAGTTTTTGCAAAAACGCTTCCACGA
>JAZQPH010000039.1:0-2030 GCA_045628385.1 Succinivibrionaceae bacterium | reverse complement strand
GTAACCGAACAGCACGCAGTAAGAAAGCGCCGCTTCGCTGTTGTACGTAAGCGCTGAAACGTGCGGTCCGTTGTGGATGTCGTCAATGATTTGGGCAACCATGTTTCCGTCTTTGGCGACGGTTGCTTTATACAGTTCCTCGGAACGCCGCACCAATTCAAGTTGAGGAAACCAGTTCTGATTGGTAATAAGTTGTCTCAGAACCGATGATATTTCCTTATTAGGAATGTAGGCTAACAAATCCAGGTCTGAAAAAGGTTTTTTTATGCATGCAAGATAGCCAAGACATACCAAGAGACAGAATGCATCGTTCTTGTTGCAGATGTTTACCATGTCATTTTGGAAGGTCGTTGCAGCGAACGTGACTTTCTCGCCCGCCAGAAGCTTTAAAAGATCTTCTTTGAATCCGTCCAAATTCATTTCGACAAGACGGATCAGCGGAGTAAAAGCGGCCGTGTTCGTCCAATATGACTGGCATTCACCGTCATTGATGGCGCAGGCTACCGAATTTGGATTAAGAATGCTTGTGCCGTTCAGATTGTATCCGTCATACCATTGTTTCAGTTTTGAAAACGGCGGCAAATCGTTATGCTCTTTTGCAAGCTGTTCTGTTTCTTCTTCCGTAAAACCAAAGAATTTCTCATAAGGCTTCGGTCTCAACATGTTGTATTCGCGGAAGTTGTTTAACGCCGATTCCGAATTGTATTTTTTGATTGGCAGAATGCCGGTTAAATAAACAAGGGAAAAAGCTTTTTGGCAATCGGATTTAAATAGCCCGCGAAGCATATTAATAAATTTATTTTGAAGAAGACTGTTGTTTTGATACTCTCTGTAAACAAGATCCCATTCGTCCATAATGAACACAAAACTTTCCGAAGTTTTATTGTTTATAACGTTCACGACATCAGCTAGATTATATTGATTTACAGTATCTTTCGCATTTTTGACGATTTTTGAAAATTTTTCATTTTCTAGAATTTCGTGAGCTGAAATTAAATTTAAGTAATCAACAATATCTTTAATGAAATCAGTAGTACTTGTTCTTACGGGATTTGACGCAAAAGAATCATATTTCTGAAGTATGAAATTCATATCAATGTATATAACATTGTATTTGTTTAAGTGTTCCGTATATGTAGGATCTGAGGAAATATTAAATCTGTCAAATAGTTCTTTGCTGTCGCAGCCCTTGGAGTAGTAGGCAGAGAGCATTTTGGCGGTAATCGTTTTTCCGAAACGGCGAGGTCGGGTAAAGCAAATAAAACGAGACTGTTGCCTTAACCTCTTGTTCATTTCAGAAATAAAGTCGGTTTTATCAACATAGATTTCATCTTGAGTCGGATTAGCTGCCATGACAAAATCCGTATTGTCTGGATTTAAAATATTACCCATGTTTTAACCTTTACTCATCAAATTGTAGGTACAAGGTTCCTAATCACCAATTGCCCGCGTAATCTAAGACCATATGCATATTTCTCGACAGGTATAATGTCTTAAATCACCTCCCGCAGAGGTGATTTAAGACATTATACAAAACTCAAAAGCCGACATCGTTCCCGACCATGCAGACTTTGGCGCTTTATGCGGAGACGGAGTCACGCTGATTCATAAAAATTCCGTGGTTCTCACCCCAAATACGCAAGTTTCAAAGGCAGCGCAAAAAATCCGCAGACAGATGGCGGAGACCGATGAAAAAATATACAGTCACGTCCTCTCCACGGAACTAAAAGGCAATTTGCTCGATCCAAACGATGTCGTGGGATTCTACAAAAACGGCGTGCAGAAATACGTCTACAGAAACGTTCGCACGGCAAAATACCCCATAGCGGCCGAAATCGATCTGCATTACATGTCGGTCGAAGAGGCAGCAACGGAATGCCGCGTGTTTCTTGAAACCTGCTATCGGAAGGGTTACAGGTTCGTGAAAATTATTCACGGCAAAGGCGAACAATGCATTCCGCCCGCCTGCCTAAAAAGTTTTGTGTTCGAATGGCTGAAGGACACTCCGTGCGTCATGGCGGCGCATCATT
>JAZQPH010000038.1:0-13627 GCA_045628385.1 Succinivibrionaceae bacterium | reverse complement strand
AGTTAAGTTAAGTTAAGTTAAGTTAAGTTAAGTTTATTTGGTATCACTGTCAGATCGCTTAAGTGACTGGCTTATGGCATTTGCGGTTCCTTTGGCGACTTTTGATGCCCCTTTTGCCAAGGCAACAGCTCCTTTTGCAGTTCCTTTGGCAACATTGGCTCCAGCCTTGGCTATCTGACCTACGTTTTTAGCTCCTGCTTTTACCGCCTGACCTGCCTTTGAATCGGAGATCGCATTTCCAAGATCTTTCATGCCTTCAGAGACGGAATGCTTGCTCATGTAATCGATCGTCTTTGATGCTCCTTTCGCATCCGATGCTGATCCATGAGCAGCCATAACTGCCGTTCCTGCCATGGCTCCGGCAACAGCAGAAGCTGCCGGACCGGAAGTAAAATTAAAACTTCCGCTTACGATTCCTGCAATCATGTCGGGAACTGTTTCCATGATCATGTAGAACATAATTGGCAGAAGCAATGCCTGAAGAGTGGCTATCGGCTTTGTAATGCTCATACCGTCGAGCAGCGTTGTCATTAAGGTATTCATGATGGCAACGATGAATAGCATTGCAAAGTACTTAACACTTGCATTAAGTACGGATTTAAAGTAGTTGATGGCGTAGTCTCTTGTCCATCGGCATCCGCCGAACCCTAGCAAGAAAGCGCCTGCGTACATTAAACACCATAGAGAAATTAGCTGAATCAGAACCTTTATGGCAATAATCAAACAGAAAATGAAAAACACTAATGCCAGAAGCACTTGAATTAGATTGAGCGCGATAGTAGAAAATCCCCATTTCATCGAGCTCCACATCGTCTGATAGAAATTTAAGCCGACATCCACTATTGCTGAAGGTGTCATAGACGGAAGACCTGAGGAGCCTGTTCCCAGTTCTGCTCCTACGCCTCCGAGTTTGGCAAATGTTTTAAAAATCGAATCTGCGATGTCTGTGCCATTATTCAGAAGATATGAAAATAGCCCGGTGAATATTATGTATTTTGCCAACTCGCCGATAATTTCGCCAAATTCAGCATGTTTGAGCGCAAGTTCTATGGCTGTCCAGGCTAATGCTATGGCGGCCAAGATCCAGAATAATGTAAGTGCGTAACCTTTGAGTTTGTCAGCCCAGCCTGCTGATTTGTTTTTAAATGTGTCGCTGATTTCATTCAAAATGTTTACATGAAAATTGCTTGCAGAATCGGCTGCTGTTGCGATATTCAGCGAGGAATCAACAACAAAAATGGCGACAAATGCAATCAGCAATATTCCAAAAAACATGAGGGAATTCTTGTACATGCTTTTTCCTAGTATCGATCCTGGTAAACCTTGTTGGTTTTCCATTTATTCATGTCTTCACTGTAAGTTTTGAGAAGTTTTTGTTTTTCAAGTTCTTCTTTATTGAAATAGTTGAGCAATTCGTTTTGAGTCGATTTCATTGCAAGCGCTTGCTCTCTGAGATCGATAAGCGATTTGACTGTCAGTTTCCCGAGTTCTCTGTTATCGGCAAGAATCTGGTTAGTGCCGACGTCGGAGCGCAATTTTCCAGAAAATTCTCCAAGAGCTTTCTGATCTTTCGCTATCTGACTGGCTATTGAGTCAGGATTGTCAGGATCGTTGTCTTCTTTGTTTTTGTTGTTTCGTTCCGTAATTTCCTGCTGCAGAGAATTCAGTATTTCTTGCTGCTCTTGCGAGCAGAGTTCGGGGGTGTTGAGCAGATCGCAACCTTCATCAATAAGTTTGTTGGTTCTGGTTGCCACTGAATTGTATTGATCGATGGCCCCTTTATAGGTAGATTGCAGACGACTAAGCGTATTCTGAAGATCTTGAATATTGGTGATTTTGATGGCATCAAATTTAGTGTTCAGGACAAGGTTCTCTAACTGCTGAATCTGATTTTCATAATCAAGGATCATCTGCTCATACTGATTGATCGTATTAAGCTGAGTCTGCAGCTGTTCCATGTACTGAAGCGGCATATATACCGTAGAAGTTTCTTCAAGAACAAGAATGCCCGCATGACAAAATTCGCATAATGATGCGAGACAGACAAGCATGAATTTATTAACACTCTTCATATAATTTTCCTAATAGTCGTAATTTTGATAAGGTTTTGAAAAAACAATATCTTTTGTAACCATGACGTTAATTTTGAATCCTGGGCGGATTTCAAGTGTAGGGCTGATGTTCATATTCTTCTGAATCATCTGTATTGCCGTGTTGCCCATCTGGTTGCCGAATGACTGAGCCATAGCAGAGGACGCGGTGGTTCCGTTTTCGTTTTTTGACGTGTATTTGTCTTGTGAGTAGGTTATGCCTGCCGAAATAACAGAAAGCAGGAACGATGAAGTAAACAGCCGAAGATAATGATTGTTTACCAAATCAGTCATGCCGGAATAACCTGCCTGATCGGTTCCGTTCATGGAACCTATGTCGATGGTTTTTCCGTCTGGAAAAATCAATCTGTTCCATGACACAAGCACGCGCTCTTGACCATAGACAATGCCTGATTCGTAAGTGCCGAAAATTTTTGTTCCTTGCGGAACCAGAATAAATCGTCCTGTTGGGGAGTCATAAACGTTCTGAGATACCTGGGCAATAATTTTTCCCGGCAGATCGGAGTTTATGCCAGTGATGAGAGTCGCGGGCAGAACCGATCCGGTAATGATAGAGAGTTTTTGGGGCGCTTGTACCGAAGAACCAAGAGTCCATTTATCCCCAGTTTCTGTTGATGAAGCTGTGGTTATCGAGAATCTTGGCGAATTGTTTTCTGCAGGCTGATAAGCATTCCCGTTTCTTATGGCATTTAATTTTTGCTGGTAGCTGCCATTTGGATCGCGAAATTCAGACATTTGATTTAAAACTCTTGCCCTTTCTTGTTTAGCGTAAGAAAGGGTTTCGTCTGGATCGGACGATGGAGGGACTGCCGAAATACTTGCCGATGTCTTATGCGAGTTGTATGCGACGGCCATCTTTGACTGAGCCGTTACAGAACTGTTGAACATCTGAATTTTGTTCTGTCTTATCTGCTGGCGTAACAAGTTTTTTTCCGTCATTCTTTGTTTTGCAAACTCGTCTTCTAACGACGGATTTTGCATCGCGTTTTGCGGCTGTGGCAAATTTGGCGAGATAACCTTGATTCTTGTCGCAGAGGGCGTTTCCGCATTGACCAAGACATTTTCGTCCGGCTGAGTGTCTTCTTGACTGTCTCTGATAATGCCAGACTCTGCATTGGCAGGAATTATTGATTCAGGTCCCGCCATTCCGTTGATTACCTCTGCGTTCATTGAGTTATCGGAAATTGCGTTCTTTCGCGATTCTTCTTTTTTTTCGTCATCTGAACTGCTGAAGAATTCATCGCCCATGAGAGTAGTAAAAATAATCGCCAATGCGAGTATGCCGACGCCAAAGACTGCCTTGCGGGCGGTGTCGGACATATATTTCGAACCCGATATTTTCATCGGATTGTTTTCGGGATTAAGTTCGTTTTCGGGTATTGACTGTTCATTGTTAATCTCGTTCGACACAATCTCCTCCTTATTTTTTGATTACAGTCCAGGCGGACAGGGGCGAGCCGCTTGGCGAATAGCACCTGCTGTAGGTGGAGTTGTCGATGTTGACAAGAATTCTGATGAAACCCATGCTGTCATTGCTGTCAAGAGTGAAATTCATGTTGTTGTAAGAACTTGCGCCCGACTGCTCAAGAATTTCAAAACCGCGCTGTCTTAGCTGATCGATAAATTGTCTGCTGAATGCGTCGTCTTGAAGGATTTTCTGTGAAATAGTAAATCTTGTGTTTGCAGGCGAAAACTGCTTTGAAAGAAAGGATACGGAGTCTTTGGCTATCGCCGGCGCGCTTAAAGAAATGTCGGAAGTGGTTATGGTTCCCGTTGTTTGTTTTTGTACCGCGCAGCCCGAGAAAATTGTGGCCAATGCGATCAAGGCGCATGAAAAATAGTGTTTCATTTCGTTCTCCTATTTTGAATTTCTGGTAATTGTTACCTTTTCCTGGTCGGAGCCGACGCCCATTATCAGAACTGCCGTATCGAATACGGCATCGACGATAAATTTGTTGTTGACGAATCTGTAATTCACCAGTTTTTCTTTGCTTGAAGATTTGTCCAGAACAAGCAGAGTAGGGATTTCCTTATAAGAAGTTTTCTCGGACAGCTGAATAATCGTTTTGACGCCATTGTTGTAAACGCGCACGGGAGTCCAGTCTATCTGGCTGTCTCCTTTGACTTTGTAATCAAAATCCAGATCGCCGAGATACTCGTTTGTCGAACTGATAGTGTTATTTGTCATGAATGACTGATGTTTCTGATTTTTGATTCGGAATTTTTGAATTGCATCTTCAGGGTAAATAAAGCTCACTTCGGGCATCAGTTCGGTTTTGTGAGACTTCAGGTTCATGTGGTAAGAACGGCGGTTAGTAGTGACAAGCAGATTTGTTTTCAGATTGTTATCAAGAGGCTTGATGACCAAATGCTGTATTTCTGAAGCACCGTAACCCGTGATTGCAGGTTCAATCTTCCATCTGGCGCTGTCGCCGATATGAATGGAGTTAACCTCTTCTCCCGGCTGCAGCTGAATATCGCAAACTTGAAGTACTGCACAGACAATGTCAATCGACTGGCCGCCAAAAATAAACTGGATAGAACCAGCAGGTCCTCTGACCGGGACTGTGGATGCTGTCGTTTTTTTCCAGTCTTGAGTCAATTTAAGAGCCTGTAGTTCCTGTGGCGTGAGCTCAATATCTTCGCCATAGAAATATTCGTAAGTGAATTCTTCGTTGAAAGACTGCTGATTTTCGGGAGCCGACGGCTCTTCTGCATGAACTTCGAGAGGAAGCGACAAGAGAGAAAGCATGAGACTAGCAGTTGAGAAGCCCGACAGCGCTTTGGTTAAGTTCATTTTTGATTCCTTTCAAATTAAATTTTTGTCCAAGAAAAATTTTCGACATAGATTCCTGCAGGGTTGCTGCGGATCATTTCTTCTGTGAACTCGCGGCTGTCCACGATATAGATGGTGATAAGGGCCTTCCAGTGAGCCTTGCTTTTTAAGGTTCCTGTTCTGGTTCTAATGCTTTCATCCCATTCAATCTGATAAGTGGTATCGCTTTGAGCAAGAATGGATGTAATTTCTACATTGACCATTTCTGTCTCGGCCCTCTTAAACGGATTTTTCTCAGGGTCGCCGTTCAGCCAATCGTTCATCTTTGCCGTTGCAGGGTCAGAATTGTTGATTTTGTTGTAAAGCCGCAGAATATTTTTCTTTTGAATGCTTACGTCCGGCGTGACGGTGCGGGCCTCTTCTATAAAATCTGCCAGGGTAGCTCTTATGACTCTTGGGTTTTTGAATGTCGAAATTTCAAGTGGACCCGATGCGGCTGCGACATGCCCTAACTTGTCGACTTCAATGACATAGGGGATGAATTTTGATTTTGTGCTGTTGTAGACGCATCCGAAAACGGCTATCAGCGCGATAAGCAGCGAAAAACATGTCATTACCTGCCACAGTTTGCGTGATGCTACCTGTGCCGCGAGATAGTCGTTCCAAGTTCTTCTTGTTGAAAGAAAAGGATTGTCGGATTCGCCTCTTCTGCGTCCGCCTGCCAATAAAGCTTTATTTCGTTCTTGCAGTTTGTTTTTATTGCTCATTTTCAAAACTCTCTGTCAAATAATCTTCAAGATTGATGCCGCGGGACTTAAGCCATTCAGCGGGCCAGTTTCTGTCGTGTTGCAGTTCAAGTTCCCTGATGGCTGCAATCGATTCTTTATCCGTGGCACCGACAAAAGACAGCGTTAGCGGACCAAGTGCCAGCTCAAATAATCTTCTGCCACTTTCAGAAACGTAGTAGTACTGACGTTTTGGAAGCATTTGAGAAATAATTTCGATCTGTCTTGAATTAAGACCCATGCCACGATAAAGGGCGATGTTGTTGTCTTCTTTTGCGTAAACATTTGCCAGAAAAATTTTAGTCGCCGTCGATTCGGTAATAACGTCCAAAATTCCTGAATTAGCCGCATCGCTTAAAGACTGCGTTGCCATGACAACCGCGCAATTGGCTTTGCGAAGAACTTTTAGCCATTCGCGAATTTTTTCTCTGAATACCGGATTGCCGAGCATTAGCCAGGCTTCGTCGAGGAATATTACCGATGGCTCTCCCGTAAGGTTTTTTTCAATTCTTCTGAACAGGTAGAGAAGAACAGGAAGACAATATTTAGGAGAAAGGTTCATAAGATCTTCTATTTCAAATGTGCAGAAATCGCTGAAGGTCAGACCGTCTTCAGACGCATCTAACAGATGACCCAGCAATCCCTCAATGGTGTACGGTTTGAGCGTTTCTCTTATGCTGATGTCTTGCACTGTGTTTGTAAAATCTGTCAAAGTTTTGGAGCCAGTCTGATGCATTGATTCAATTGCCAATGCGATTGTGTTTCTCTGTGCTGGCGTTATTCTGATGTCATTCAGCAAAAGAATATTTTCAATCCATTCTGCCGCCCATGCCCTGTCGCCTTGCGTTTCAAGAAATGCCAGAGGACAGAAGTTCAGCGTTGAATCATCTCCTGCCAATGCAAAATGGCTGCCGCCTGTTGCTTTTGTTAACGGATACATCGACAAGCCTTTGTCAAATGCGTAAATTCTCATTCCTTGGTAACGTCTTAATTGAGCCGCCAAGGTTGCAAGCAATGTGGATTTGCCTGCGCCAGTCGGTCCGAATACGAAGGTATGACCAAGGTCTCTGACGTGCAGATTCAGTCTAAATGGCGAAGCTCCGTTTGTGAGGCAATACATCAGCGCGGGCGCGTTCTGTGGATACATAGGGCATGGACAATGTTCATTTCCTGTCCAAATAGTATTTGTCGGAATCATGTCAGACAGATTGAGCGTGTTCAGAAGAGGCTGCCTCATGTTGTGATAATGCCCAGGCAGCGAGTCGATGTACGCAGCCGTGGCATTTACTGTTTCGACGCGGGCAGAGAATCCGAGCTTCATGATTTGACGCTGAATTTGCTGAACGACACGTTCAAGGTTTTCTCTTGACTTGTCGAATACAAGAACCACGGAGGTATAAAAACCGCTCGACACATAACCGCTTTTGACTTCGCTTATGGCATCCTCGCTGTCTTGCATCATAGACAGCGCGTCTGTATCGATTCGTCCCGAACTTGTGTTGAAAAGCTGATCGAAAAAACCTCTGATTTTCTGTCGCCATTTTTTTCTGTATTTGTCCATAATGGCGATGGATTCAAATTCATCAATGAAAATGAAGCGGGTATTCCATCGGTATTCGCATGGCATATCTGAAAGAATATTCAGAATTCCTGGATAGCTGTCGTTAGGGAACCCTTCGATATTGATGGCTTGAACAAAAGTGTCATCAACTTTTGGCGTGATGGCCGAGAAGAAATCGTGACCGCCTATAATGGAGTCAAGATACATCATCTGTGAAGGAAGACGGATAGGATGCTGTTTTCCTGTTATGCAGAAATTGAGATGTTCAAGCAATTCGTCATAAATTTCTTCTTCACCGTCGGCATTAAGTTTTTTGTACGTTTTCAGTCTTCTGAGCTTAAAGACAATTCCAAGGCGTAGCTCGAGCTTGTTGAGCTCTGTTTTGAATTTATCAATGATCTTGTTGGTGGATTCTTGCTGCTGTTCATGGATGCTCTGACTTTTTTGAGCATTTTTGACCTCGTCGACGAACATTAAATCAGTAATTTTTTGTTCGGCGAGAAGCGGTGGAACGAAAACTACAGTGATGATCGTTTTAGTCGTAAAAACGGTGTTTTGAGCATTGAAAAAGGCTCTTCTTTCGTTGTCGATGGCCAGGCTGACTTCGTCGGGAAATTTAGAATCGTTTATGTCAGAATACGAAGAGGTCTGTTCGCGAATTGAATCGACGTAAAAAATCCAATTAGAACCCAAATCTTTAATGGCATTGTTTATCTGAGTGCTTAAATTATTTCTCTCTTCGTCGGTGACGGAGTAGGTATCTCCTGAAGAATATTCCCATGCCGCGATTAAAGCGCCGTCTTTGCAGAGAATAATGCCGTCATCAATGTATGCCGCATAATTCAGTAAATCAGAGAATCCTTTGCGTTTCTGACTGTCTCTTAAAAAATATTTTCCGTGCAAAACGAAAATTAAAAGATCTATGAAGAGAAGAATAGTAATAATTCCGACGATGGATACTACTACGACAATGATGCTGATATGATCCATTTATCATCCCTTGTAAGTCATGCCCGTTTTTGTCAATACTGCTTTGTAATTGCTTTTGGGATTTGCGAGGATATGCGTATGCGGAGGAAAGTATTTCTGCCGAAAAGCAAAAGATGAAAAAAGAACTGTTCGCATCAAATAGTCTTTTTTGGCAATTCTTCTTGAAGGAATAAGCACCATAAACCAAAAGATAATCCCGAAAATTGCCGACACCAAATTCTGTCCGACGGCAATAGAGGAAATGGTGATAAGCGCCGCCATCATTACTACTTCGCGATCTCCTCCCATAAATGTATTTGCTCTGTGCAAAGAACGGTGGATAGGTATATCTCTGAGCATTGCTTTTCCTTTTGGCTCTGGCTTGCTTTGTCAAGACAGAGCCGTATGACGCATTTTTAAGAAAGACTCCGAATGACTAATTCTTTGTCACTGTTAATGAGGAACTGTTTAATTGAACGTGAGAGAAATCTGATGCGGCTTCTTGCGTAATTTCGTATCCCGAAGAACTGAATTTTTCGACCAATACATTGCCCATTATCAGGAGCGAACAGACCAGAACCAAGTAAATGACTGACTTCAAAAAGCCAGAAATTTCGCCGCCAAAAATAAGGGCTGCGCCTGAGCCGACAATACCGATTAAGGCTATCGCTTTGGCAACTGGTCCTGACAAAGAACTAGAAAGGGTTGACAGCACGCTCTCATATGGCATGCCGGTTTCTTTAGCAAAAGCCGTTGAAATACCGCATAAGGCAAAAATAGAAATGAAAAGTGTGAATTTATTTAATATATGTTTAAACATTTGATGTCCTTATCATAGTTGGCTGTTAAAAAAACATTTAACGCATGCTAAATGTCGTGAAAATTCAAACGTCATAAAATCTTTGTCGAATAAACATTTTCTGAACTCTTGTATTCGCTTACTTCCAGAATTTCATTGATCCTTCGTCCAGTCTTGGTTCTGGCAATGCAGACAACGATATTGACCGCTTCGGCAATTAAGGGCTTTATGTCCGACGGGGCATTTCTGTTCATAGAGATGAGAGTCTCAAGTCTGTCTAATCCCGATTTGGCGTCATTTGCGTGGAGAGTGGCAGCTCCTCCTGGATGTCCTGTGTTCCATGCCATCAATAAATCAAGCGCTTCTGGTCCTCTTACTTCGCCTACAAGAATTCGATCAGGTCTCATTCTCAAAGTGGTTTTGAGAAGATCTGTCATGCTGACGTCAATGGATGTATGAAGCTGTACTGAATTCTTGGCAGTACATTGGATTTCGCCGGTATCTTCGATAATGACTGGTCTTTCTTCTGGTCTTTGACGAACCATTTCTTCGATGATGGCATTTACCAATGTTGTCTTTCCTGAGCCAGTGCCCCCGATTACAAGAATATTGCGATGATTGGCTATGGATTCTTCGATGCAATTCTTCTGATGGGCAGTCATGATCCCGCTTTCGACATACTGACTTAGCGTAAAGATTGAGATAGCTTTTTTTCTTATAGTGAAACATGGCCCTGATGTTACAGGTGATATCAATCCGCTGAATCTTGAACCGTCTATCGGCAATTCGCATTCAAGAATAGGATTTGACGGCGTCAGCTCTTTGTTGTGATATGAAGAGATCGTCTGCATGAACGCAAGCGCTCGTGCCGACTCATAATGACCGATTTTTTCTGACGGTTGGCCTAGTTTTTCAACCCAAAGCGAGCCATCGGGATTAAGCATGATTTCTACTGTCCTTCCGTCATTAAGCGCAGTCAGCAGTTCTGTGCTCATGTTTCGATGCAATAGTTCGATGGTTCGGGAAAATTTTGTATCTTTCATTTTAACTTTTAAATATGATTAATGACCCTATTATAATTACATTTTGTTAATATTTGAATAAAAAATACAAATTGAATTTTGAATGAATTGTCAATAGATAGGTAATGTATATGAATTGAATTTTTTTAGCATGCTAAAATTTAAATTGACAAAAGGACAAGGAAGAAAGGGAAGGACGAAAAGACATAAAGTGCAATTAGTATTACTTTATGCATGAAAGATTTGGTAGAAAGTTGATTTAATGTAGTTTAAAAATGCTGCTATAAAGATGAATGCCATTTTTCAATTTGGAACGCTCTGGTCTTGCTCACAACAGCTGTGATTATGACCTTGCCATTGTCCAATTCTTTTCTTTGGCACTTATTTGTTGCGGATTCAACAAAAAACATGAACAAAGGTATGCCCAAGATATCGGAAATCTTGGACATCAATTCGAGTGATGGATTGAACTTTCCTCTTAGAATGAGGTTTACGGTGGTTTTGGATATGTCTGCTTTTGAGGCTAACTCTGCCTGAGTCAAATTTTCCTGTTTTAAGAACTTTTTTAAATTTTCCGAAAAGACAGCGTTATAACTTATCATGATGATTTGTGTTATATTATTGTAAATATTAAAATATTTGTATTCTTGCTGAATTACAAAATGTCATTTTGATTATAACAAACAAATTGTAAAAATTACGTTGCGGACAATAATAATGATTAGAGAATCGACATTATGTTCCTTTGCAGAATGGGTTCGTCCTACGGCAGATGAGATAATAGAAGCATTGGAAATGCTTGATTACACAAGAGCTGAATGGGCTGGACTGATGGGGGTTCAGCAAGCAACAATTTCTAGATGGACTACGGGAAAGGTTAAGATTCCGTACACAGAGTGGGCGACAATTTGTTATCTGACTGGATTAGGCGATATTTGGGAAAAGGAAGACCGCATAAATAAAATACAGAAGAAGGCAGATAGAGCCAGAGTATATTTTATTCGCTACACGCAAGCTGCAAAACGGCGCGAAGATGTCGTTCTAGAACATGATTTTGAATAAGTTGTTTGTTTTGTGATCGGCTAGACTGAAAAATGGTTGACGCCGATATTAAATATGGTATTATTTAGATGTCCTTGAGTTTTCAAGACATCTTTAAAGCGGTTTCTAATACATATGGCACTACTGTTGGAGTTGCAAGGCGTTTTTTGTAGTAGATGCGAACCGTGGGGTCAAAAGGGGAGTTCAGCGAAAACCCAACCTGCTATCCGATACCTTTTTTGCTTGTATTGTTTCTAAGCAAGATTGGTTTCCGCAAATGGAATTGGTAAAACGTTCCGAAGAATTGTATAAAGCAACCATTGCCATGGACGGAAACAGGGTGGCTGAAATCATGGATGATATCCACAACGGTCCTCATGTATCGGCTATCACATATAACAGCGAAGCCGCTCTTTCTTACTGCGTGCTGTTTGGATATTCTTGGACGCTTCTTAATACCTACAATACGTTTAGAGAATTGGATGCAGGCAAAGGCTTTGTCGACATTGCCTACATTCCTCTTGAAAGCAACAATCCGGTGCTAATCATCGAACTGAAATATGACGTGAGCGCGAATGCGGCTCTAAAGCAGATACGCAGTAAGAATTATGCCAAGGATCTGGCTTCGCGCTGTCCCAAGGTTTTGCTGGTTGCCATCAATTATGACAGCAAGACTAAGGCGCATGCCTGTTCAATTGAAGAGTATTGATAGGCATTTTGACGTAGGGACAATCGTTTTTTTTTGTTTTTGACGACCGTTTCGTGCTCTCTCGGAAAAGATGAAACAATTGTTTTGCGTCCAGGCGTTTGCTTTATGGGGCACGTGTCTATGCCTTACGCCTTCAAATACGCAAGGCAATCTTTTGGCTTCGTTTCATGAGAACGTCAAAATTTAAATCATCACAATAGACAAATTCCATCCGTACGGCAAATCACTTTGCCAGCTCTTGAATTTGCCGAAAGGCATCGCTAAAAGTCCTTAAAGGCATTGCAATGTGCTATATTTATTTTGGGATTTTTTGTAGTGGCCTTTAGTTTGTTTTATGACAGTGTTATCGCAGACATTTTCCGCCGATGCAGAAGGCAAGTCTGAAGATGTGCCTCTGTGCGTAGATTTGGACGGCACGGTAGCCGAGGGCGATACGGCTCTTTCATCTTTTTTGTCATATATCAAACGCTATCCTCTTGGTATTTTTTGCGTTGCTTATTGGCATCTTAAGGGACGAGCTTGGGTCAAACATAAGCTTGAAAGAAGGTTTTGTCTGGAACCCGCCCGTCTTTCGTACATACAGCCGACCCTCGATTACATCAAGAATGAGAAAGCCAAGGGCAGGAAAATCTACCTGTGCACGGGTTCGAACATCCGGATCGCAAGAAAAATTTCCGCATATCTCGGGCTTTTTGACGGGGTGTTCGGAACCTATGCAAAAATAAATTTCGTCGGCCACAACAAAGCGGATTCTCTGGTTGCGATGTTCGGCGAACACGGTTTTGATTACATCGGCAATTCCAAAACCGATCTGAAAGTCTGGCCGCGCGGCAGGATGGCGATAGTCGTCAACGCATCTTCTTCAACGATAGATGCGGCAAGAAAAATCATAGGAAAAAATCTTATCGAACTGGGGGCGCGCGAATGAGCAAAGAAAATAAGGCGTCAAGCGGCAAAGAGCAGCTTGCGGGCTCGCGCATGCCGTATGCCGAGCTGATTAAGAAAGCCACGTCGGGCAACGCCGATTCCATGTGCCTCATGGCAAGGGCTGATCTGTGCCTTTATTTCGAACTTGTGGCAAGGAGAGCCGAGATCATGGATATGGCTCTTGTCTGGACGCATGCGGCGGATCTTGCAAGAGCGGCTGCCGACAAAGGCAGCAAAGAAGCCAAAAACTTGCTTAAAGACATAGATGCGTCTTCTTCCGATCCTCACGGAGAAGCTCCGAGAAAACTTTTGGAAAGTTCGGCAAGAACGATTTTTGCGCGTCTTGATCCGCGAGAGGTGATTTCCCCCAACATCGATCCCGCGACAAAAACAGAAGCCGCAGAAGCCGAAAAAAACATGGGCATAGATTCTGAAGCTTATTGGATCAAGCGAAACGGCTTCGTATCGGATGCCATAAGCAAAAAAATGAAACAGGGCGGAATCAAAGCTTATCTTCCTTGGATCGCGATATTGCTTTTTGCCGCGGTCGTTTGGATGTTTGCCGCAAAGAAATAATTTTGCAGGTAGATCGCGAAGGCGAGTTTGCAATTTTGCGACGTATTTTGCCGAGGCGCAAAAAATTTTTTAGATTCAGAATGCCGCATCGAAAGTGTGCGGCGGATGTGGGACAGCAACAGGTAAGAGCGGAGATAAAAATATGACAAGCCGAAATTTCAAACGATATTTGGCTGCTGCGGCGTTGCCGTTTGCTCTTATGCCCGTTTCGGCCGTTGCCGCTTTTGATGCGGGCAAGGATCATCAGCTCTGCGTCGCTTCTTCGCCCAAAGAGTGCGGCGCCGAGTGTCTTTCGTATTGCAAATCGGCGGTAATGAACGATCCCGAGGATGCAGATGCCATGGAAATGGT
>JAZQPH010000037.1:0-4613 GCA_045628385.1 Succinivibrionaceae bacterium | reverse complement strand
TTCTGCGACTTCTTCTTCCGTGAAGCCGAAATATTTTTCATACGGTTCGGGATTCAGCATGTTGTATTCTTTGAAAACATTCAGCGCCGACTGCGAATTGTATTTTTTGATCGGAAGAATGCCCGTGAGATAGGCAAGCGCGAAACAGGCCTGGCCGGCATCGGATTTGAACAGATTTCTCAGAAGTTTAATGAATTTGTTCTGCAATGCCTCATCGCCGCGGTAATCGCGGTATATCAAATCCCATTCGTCCATGATGAATACGAACCTGGTATTTAAATCTTTGGCAATTACGCTTAAAGCTTCGAGAAGACCGGTATTTTCAATCCGGTGCTTTTCGAGGCATCCGGCAAAATCCTCGTTCGATTTCAATTCCCCGATTATCGAATACTCAATAAAATCGACCAAATCGTTTACGCCGTCCGCTTTGAATTTCTTGTTTAAGTATTCTCCGAAAAGACCGTCGATTGAGTTCATGTCGACGTGAATTACGTCGTATTTATGAAGATGTTCGGCAAAACTTTCCGAATCGGATATTTTCAGACCGCCAAAAATATTTTGTCCCGCATATCCTTTGGAATAGTAGGCCGAGAGCATATGGGCGGTCACGGTCTTTCCGAATCTGCGCGGACGGGTCACGGCGATGAATTTATCTTTGGCTTTGATGAGATTGTTTGTTTTTTCGATAAAATCCGTTTTATCGACAAACACTCTCAAAGTTCTGGCTTCAGCCAAACTTACAAAACTGTTGTCGCCGCATGGATTCAGAATGTTGCCCATAGACTCAGCCTCACGAACTCAGAAACAATCCCATTCTAGCATGCGGCGGGATCATGAACCGAATTGCTTGACCAGTTTGCACCGGCGATTCTCATCCGTGCCTCTTCCGCAATTCTGCCGCTAAGGCAGGAGATCTTCTCCGTCCGAAATGCATGCCTGTTTGCCAACTGCCATGATTGACGCATCAGCGGATTCTTTCGAGCATGCGCTGATGCTCTTTCGTCTTGGCGCTGTAGCTTATCCTTGCGATGATGTAACGATATTGTCCCGAACGGCGTTGGATGCATTCTTGCGTTTGTATCATGGCAATAGGCTCTTCAGACTTGTCTCAAACAGGCTCCATGTGTATCTGAACGTCCGAGGTAGGGAATTTCTCTTTGATGGCGTCTTCCATATCATCGGCTATTTGATGCGCATTTTTTAAAAGCATATCGGCCGGCAGATTCACATGCATCTGCACAAAATAAACATTGCCAGACTGTCTTGCCCTGAGATCATGCGGCTTATATTCAAAAGAATTAACAATCCTTTCGATCTCGGCAAAATCATCTTCGGGAATGCAATGATCCAAGAGAATGTTCGTCGCTTCGAAACCGATGCTCCAGGCGCCTTTTAAGATGTACAGACCAAGGCATGATGCGACGATGCCGTCAAGAATGGCTATATCCGTGAGCGCAAACAGAATAAATGCAGCGAGCACGCCGACGTTGAACAAAAAATCAGCCTGAATATGCATTTTGTCAGCTTTGACCGCCGTGCTTCCCGTCAGCTTGATTATTTTGTTCTGGAGAAGCATAAGGCAGCCCGTAAGCAGAATGGACAGCGCCGTAATCATAATCGCCACCTGCGGCGATTCGACGGGGACGGGCGATATGGCTCTTTCCACGCCATGGATGATGACAAATACGGAAGTCGCGGCGATTGCAGCTCCTTGAATGAGTCCCGCAATGGCCTCAGCCTTGCCATGACCGAAACGATGATTGTCGTCGGGAGGCAGCAAAGCATAGCGCACGGCGCAAAGCGTAATGATCGATCCCAAAGCATCCATCGCGGAATCGGTAAGCGAAGCCAGCATGGTCGCGGATCCCGTCCAAGCCCAGGCAGCCATTTTTCCGACGATGAGCGCGGCAGACACGCCTATCGAAGCAAGCACCGCCAAAGTAGTGAGATAGCCGTAGTTTTTGCCGGAACCGTTTTTAAATTTGCTTTCATGCGCGCGATCTTTACCGCAGCACGGAGTTTTTTCTTTAGTGCTGCCCGTCATCGGCATTCGTCTCCTGCCGTTCCGCAAAACTCATATCCCGCGCCTTCGACGGCTTCTTTTATTTCTTCGAGGATATCTTCGCATCCGTCGTTCAAAACGACGGAAACGGTTTTCGAACGCACGTCGGCTTCGGCGCTATTGACGCCAGTAACATTCAAAATGGCCTTTTCAATTCTCTGGGCGCACTTTGGGCACATCATTCCGCCAACCGATATCTTCGCTGTTTTGGTCATACATCAGCTCCTATTCTCGACAATTTGCGCTTGCTGTTATTATCCCAATTTTATGGTCGGGCTGCCAAAATCATCCCGCAAATTCAAAGAAATTCAGATCATTCATGAACCCGCACGATTGCTCCGGGCGTTTTGCGCAGCCATGACCTTATGCCGAAGCTCCGTCCGACAACAGAGTTCCCTGAGCCGACAATCTGAGCAGCCTAAGCGCATTAAGCATGACGCATATGCTCGACGCGCTCATTGCGGCCGATGCCAGCACGGGCGAAAAAAATATCCCCACAGGCGCCAGAATGCCTGCGGCTATCGGCACGCACAGAATGTTATACAGAAAGCACCAGGCAAGACTCTGTTTCATATTCCGCACGGTCCGTTTTGACAGTTCGCAGGCCCTTGCGATGTCTAAAGGATCCGAGCGCATGAGCACGACGTCTGCCGCCTCGACCGCCAAATCTGCCCCTCCGCCCATGGCTATGCCGATATCGGAAGATGCAAGCATCGGTCCGTCATTGATGCCGTCGCCAGCAGACATAACTGCCCCGAACGCATCCTTTAGTTTCGCCACGGCATCTGCTTTGCCTTCGGGAAGAAGCGAATGCATGACTTCCGAATCGCAAAAACCTGCGGCCTGCGCGGCAGAGAACGCAGCCTTTTCGTTGTCTCCCGTCAGCATCACGGGAGCCAAGCCGAGACGCCGCAGCGCGGCTACGGCGCGGTTCGCGGAATCCTTTGGCCTGTCGGAAAACAATACTCTTCCCGCATAGCATTCTGAACATACGGCATGCAGCGCGGTTCCCGAGTCCTTTTCGTTAATAAATTCATGGCCGGCTGACAGCGCCTCGGCGACAAATGTTCTGCTGCCTATCCGCCAGATTTTTCCGTTCAGTACGCCTTCGATGCCCAATCCCGGAAATGTTCTTATGTCCGCAGCTTCGTAGTTTTCGCATGCCGCTTCGACCGCGAACATCTCTTTAGAATAGGCCTGCACCGCGCAGGCAAGCGGATGTCCGGATCCTTTTTCAAGCGCGGCAAGCGCCTGCACGAAATCTTGCACGCTCATGCCGCATGGCTCGACCGAAGCAATGGTCGGCTCTCCCGAGGTCAGCGTGCCCGTTTTGTCGAGTGCTGCCGCTTTTGCATCGGACAGCAATTCCAAGGTCTCGGCTGATTTAAACACTATTCCTCTTTTGGCGGCTGCCGACGAAGCCGTCAAAACCGACATCGGCACGGCAAGGCCCAAGGCGCACGGACAGCTCACAAGAAGCACGGCCGCGGCATGCATGACGGCATCTTCAAAAGAACCTCCGAAAACAATCCACATGACAAAAGTCGCAAGCGATACTGCGAAAAGAATCGGCACGAAGCGGGCTGCTATGCGATCGGCAAGCCTCGAATGCGGCGATTTGGCTGAAGACGCGGATTCTATTATCGCGGCGATGCGCGAAGCTGCGGTAAATTCTCCGGCCGACGAAACTCTCATTTTTACGGCGCCGTCTTTATCAAGCGTCCCCGCAAACAAACGATCTCCTGATTGCCTTCCTGCAGGAAGCGACTCTCCGGTCACCGCCGACTCGTCAAAATAAGCCGAACCTTCTTCAATCACGCCGTCCGCGGGAACGCGTTCGCCGGGTTTTACCAGCACAAGATCGCCTTTTTTAAGTTTTGACGCATCCGCATCGCGGCATTCCCCCGTCTCCGCGACAAGATGAGCAACGCCCGGCAAAAGACGAAGCGCCGCACCCATATCGGAAACAGCCCGTCTTTTGCACCTTGCCTCGATATATTTGCCGAGCGACACAAAAGCCAAAATCATGGAACAGGCTTCAAAATACATGTGCCGGCCGTCAGGATCAGCGCCGCACGCAATGCTCGCAAGATTCGCGGCGCTGAAAACAAATGCCGAAGACACGCCCGCAAATATGAGCGAATCCATGGTCGGGCTTTTGGAAAATATATGCCGAACCCCGGCTATGAACCGAGCTCTGCACATCCAGATTCCGGCGCTTGCCGTCAAAAATCCTATAAAGCCAGACAAAAGCGCGCCCCGAAAACCATGCGCTCCCAAAACAATCGCAGACAAGAAAGCGACCGCCGCCATCGCGGAACAGACGATGAACCGATTAAGAAGAGTTCCCTGCTCTTTATCTGCCGCATGGCCCGCTGGTTTTCTTTCGCTTTGGTTATCGCACGAACATTGGCTATTGTCCGTCGGCAGACGTTCTACATTCTGACGCTCGGAACAAACGCCGGCTCCGCTGCCGGCACCGTCCGACTTTGCAGCGCTTGCGCAGATCTCATTTACGCTTTTGCCGCAAATGGCATCTTCGGCATCAGCC
>JAZQPH010000036.1:0-3955 GCA_045628385.1 Succinivibrionaceae bacterium | reverse complement strand
CTGTTCCATATCTAGCCAATTACGGCTACTTCATTTTTTATTCCATTATAGCATGCTCAAAATTATGTTTGTTCTTGCTAACCTTTAACAAACGATAAACACGTCGACATAGTTTTATATCTTTATATCGTTATCTAGATTGATTACAATATTGCAAATATGAATAAAAATATTTTTGTCAATTAATGATACAGTTGTTGTTCATAAAACTGACCTTGCGACGGATAGCCTAATTGTCTGACTGTAGGAGCAAGCTTTTTAAGTTTGTCGTAGAGCTCCAAAGCTGCTTTGATTTGCTGGACTGTATATATCATGGTTCACCACAAATTGGTGTCCAGGATTTTGTCCGCATCCCCCAATGGACAGTTTACAATGGAATTTCAATTCGATGCATCAGATGTAATGAAATCGGTGCTTGTCGCTGAAGATTTTTTCAGCAACTGTCAATTTTTCGAATAAGTGATATCAAACAATCAAAATATATCCTGAGGCGATTTTATTTGTTCTCCGTTCACACCGCCCCGCAGGCTTCGCAGCCTGCATTCTTGAAGCAGCATCATCGCTTTTTCAAGTGCTGCGCCGGGAAGGATACTCTTCAGTTCATCAGCCTTGTGCATGCATGCGGCAGTCGTGATTATCATGCGCATAGTCTGAACAATGAGATGAACTAATATTTTCCTTTGTATGAATATCCATCTGCCATAAGTATTTTGCCGTCACCAATTGCCTTAAACCGGCGGAAACTCGTTGCGACGACATTGCGTTCGCGATAAATTGCCAGACTGCCTGAAGGTTTGGCAACAGCGCCGGTGCGGATGGCAAAATATCCGTTGTATTTGCAGGCATTGCCTGCGGCATCGCGATTCAGATGAATGCCAGCGGAAAGCCGCATCAAGCGGCATACAGACGTTGCCCG
This sequence comes from Succinivibrionaceae bacterium, assembly GCA_045628385.1. Classification (GTDB taxonomy): domain Bacteria; phylum Pseudomonadota; class Gammaproteobacteria; order Enterobacterales; family Succinivibrionaceae; genus JAZQPH01. Next base: position 3,039 of record JAZQPH010000036.1, on the reverse strand, counting down.
AATATCTGCACAACTAAAGCCCGATCTGCGTCAACGCCTGATCCAAATCCGCAATGATGTCGGATGGGTCCTCCAATCCCACGCTGAAACGGATAAATCCTTTTCTGAATATTTCGGGATACAGATTTATTCTTTCATCGTAACTTGGCTGCGGGAATATAAGGCTCTCGTCATGTCCGAGAGAAACGGCAAACGTAACGATCGCAAGTTTTGAGCAGAATGATTCTACATCCTTGTCGCCGGCAGCGATGCCAAAAGAAATCACGCCTCCGAAACCGTTCGTCATCTGTTTTTGGGCAAGTTCATGCCCTTTATTGCTCAATAATCCGGGATACGAAACAAAGGTCACGTTCTGTCTTTGCTCCAGCCATTTGGCGACGGTCAATGCGGTTTCGTTTATTCTTTGCATGCGAAGCGGAAAAGTTGCAGCACCGCGGAATATCTGCCATGCGTTGAACGGACTGATGACGGCGCCGACGTTCACCTGAGCTTCGTAACGGATGCGCTCCATGGCCGCAAGATCATTTGATACTATCGCGCCGCCCTGGGCATCGCCGTGTCCATTGATGTATTTAGTCAGGGAATCGATGACAAAATCGGCGCCCAGTTCAAGCGGGCGCTGGTTGAAAGGCGAAGCAAAAGTATTGTCGACCGGGGCTGGCGCTCCGCACTCGTGGGCAATTCCAGAGATGGCCGCGATGTCGCTCACGCACACCGTCGGATTGTCGGGAGTCTCGATATGGACAAGGCGAGTTCCCGGCGTTATCGCTTTTCGGACAGCTTCGATGTCGGTCATGTCGACCATCACGGTTTCGACTCCGAATTTATTTTTGAACAGTTCGTGGAACATTCTGTAAACGGCCATGTAGCTGACTTTCGGATACACCACCCGATCGCCTGATTTCAAAAGCGTCCAAAACAGCGCATGCAGCGCAGCAACGCCGCTTGCGAGCACGATGGCATCTTTTGCCCCATACAAAGAGGCTATTTTTTCTTCGAGCCAGTGCTGATTCGCGTGGCCGTTTCTTGCGTACATGAGCAGATCGGTCGACGAATAATTAACGCTTGAGAGATCGTCGGGGAGTTTGTAGCTGTTGGCCATGTGAAGAGGCCTTCTGATCGCTCCTGTTTCTTTGTCATAAGCGTTTCCCGAATGAACCGCTTTGGTTGAAATGCCGAAACCTTCAAATCTGTCTTGTTTATCAGTCATAAATATTCCTTTGCCGCTCCGTCATTCGGACATGCGCCGACGGCATGAACGAACCATTGCAAGATTTTGCTATTTTGATTTATGTCATTGAACGCATGCAAAGCCGGCCCGAAGGCCGGGTTGCATCAAGCGTATTTATATTTTAGTTTGCTGTTGACCTGAGCTTGCTCATCAGAAATTGTAGATAAAGCCGAGAGTTGCCTTGTTTTTGCTTTCTTTGCTGAAGGAGCTTTCCCACAGATGCTCATACTCGACGTATATGCGGAATTTTGCCGTCAGATTGTAATAAATATCCGCGGTGAGACCCTTTGAAAGAGCGCCGTATCTGCCGCCCACATCAAGATTCTTATCCTGATTTTTGAGATATCCGAATACCGTCGCGAAAGTCCAGTCCTTGCCCGGCGTCGTGTATGAGGCGTCTACTTCAAAACCGTCGCCTTTATATGTGTCTTGGAGCTTCGCGTGGTTGTACACGGCCGCAAGATACCAGCCCGGAGCCCCGAAATTTCCCCAATATACGGATGCGCCGAATTCATCTTTGTTCACGCCCGTCAAAAAACCCGATGCCGTGCGATTGCCGCTATCGTCGCCCTGAACGTGGTTCGCGCCGATTCTGAATCCGAGAGGACCGTAGTCATCGCCAAAATCAAATTCGTAACCCACCGTGCCCGCTACAGCATACTTGACGTTTTTGGAGCGATCGCGGAACCTATAAGAAAGTGACAGCAAAAATCCGTCGCGATTGAAATCGTATATTGCCTGGCCGTCGGTTCTTCCGCCGTAATCATTGTCGGAAAGACCCCACCATGATACGCCGCTGTCTGCCCAGTCGATCTTGTTATCCGTCGGAGCGGTCACTTTGTAATAAGCGTCTTCAAAACGTCCGAAAGCAATCTTGCCGTAATTTTTAAAATCAAAGCCTACGAAGCCGTAGCGGATTTTTATGCGCTGATCGCTTGCTGCGTCCTGAGCCTGCAAATCATAAAGCAGAGTTCCGAACACATTGAGGTTCTCATTCACCTCCGTTGCGCCCTGCACGCCGAAACGCGCGGTTCCTACAAGTCTTTTGTCGCTGCTTGCGTCATTGCTGTTGATGTTGATCTTGATACGGCCGATGATGTCGAGGTTCGAACCGCCGTTGCTGTAAACATTTGCAGAGTTGGCCTGCGCGGAAAGCGCAATCGAAACAGAGGCTGCCAGTGCCGAAACAGAACGCAATACAAAGTTGTTCATGATAAATTTCTCCTAAATTTTTTTTGGTTCCGCTCTCTATGCAAGCTCGCGGATGTCTTCGGCCGATTTATTTCGGCTCGGAACCTAATATTTCGTGTTTGTCATTCGCAATCCGATCTCAGTAATTTGTATTTCCCGTAACTGACTGGATAAAACCGGATGGCAATCATAATTTCTTGTTTTTAAACAAAAAAAAATGGGAGGCTTCAGCCTCCCATGACTTTGCTAATACAAAGCGTCAGACGGACATGCAGCGCATTCGTGCCGTATAGTTAAAGCAAAGACATGGGATCAAACCGCAACTGCACATTCGCATCACTTTCATGTTCATCTCCTAAATATTTCGCCGGTCTTGCGGCGTTCTCAACCGTGATCAGTATAACATATTTACCTAGTATGTAAATATGTTTTAAAAATTTTTATAAGATTCTAAATCACCGGTAGCCAGATTGATTTAGAACACTATGCCATCTTTTCAGATACGACGGAACACTCTTTTTTGTGAAAACATATTCCATAAACATATACCGAATTTATATCTTCCCTCTTAACCCAATTTTCGGCATATTTTTTGGATTTAATCTGTTCCAGGCCTT
>JAZQPH010000035.1:0-6132 GCA_045628385.1 Succinivibrionaceae bacterium | reverse complement strand
GATAGGCTGATTGAATGCGAATGCCATTTCAAACATGCCTTCCATGCTAGTTACTTTTGAAGTGTCCCAATCGCCGATAGGCTGATTGAATGCGAATGCCATTTCAAACATGCCTTCCATGCTAGTTACTTTTGAAGTATCCCAGCTGCCGATAGGCTGATTGAAAACAAATGCGCCGGCAAACACTCCTCTCATGTCAGTAATATGGGAAGTGTCAGTCAGATTCACGTATTCTAAACGGTCCATTTCCATAAAGGCAAAGGCAAGAGATCTGACATTTTCCCCGAGAATAATTTCAAATTCTATGCGCCTCAGCTCTTGTATTTGATTGGCTGCCGCAAATGGATTGGTGCGAAGGCGATTTTCTCGCAATTCTTCCATTTGTTCATCTGATTCCAAGTCAGTTGGCACTACGGAAAATTCATAGTTGATGGTCAACGTATCTAAATTGTTATCGATAATTCTTTGCAGCAATACATTAGATATATCATCGGGCGAATTTAATACCGGGTTTCTTTTTTCTATATTGGCTAAGCCGAATTTGGTTTTTGAGCCGCAATGACTGCAAACTTCGTCTGTTTTCAATATTGATTTTCCGCATTTTTGGCAGCGCATAGTGAATTCCTTTTAAAAGTTATCCTTTGCCAATATTTTCAAAATTTTCGTGTCACGCAAAGGCTTTTTGAATGTTGATATTCAGGAGCCGGATTGTTTTTGATTCATCAGAATCGTGGCTTCGCCTCTTGCCATCTCGTCGCATTCTTCGTTTTCGGGATGCCCAGCGTGGCCTTTTATCCAATTAAAGTTGATGCGGTGTTTGGATGCCTGTTCGTCAAGACGCATCCACAGATCCTGGTTTTTGACGGGCTTTTTGTCAGCCGTCTTCCAGCCGTTTTTCTTCCAGCCTCTGATCCATTTGTTAAGTCCGTCTAGAACATAGCGGCTGTCTGAGCAAAGATCGATTTCGCATGGCTCTTTCAGCGCTTCAAGAGCCTGAATGACGGCCATGAGTTCCATCTGGTTGTTGGTGGTTTTGGCTTCCCCGCCTTTTAATTTTTTTTCGTGGAGTTTGTCGGATGCCTGATAGCGGAGGATGGCGGCCCAGCCGCCGGGGCCTGGGTTTTTAAGACATGAGCCGTCGGTAAAAATTTGTACTTTTTTCATTGATGTCGGAACTTTCGCGTCTGTAGCTTATGGATCATATTTTAGCCGACTCGGGGAATGTTATGTTCCTCTGTTCTCAATGAAATTTGGGGGATATTTCCAACCGAGCCTGTTCAGCAGAGTCTGAGCAAGCTCGTTTTGGCTATGGCAAAGGACTTATCAGAATCAGTTTCAGAGAATTGTCCGACTTTTTGTCTTTGATTCCCAGCGGCTATTCTTCGATTCTTGCTTTGCCGAGGAACCCTCCGACCCATGCGCGCAATTCCTTTTCGCTTCTTGTGGTTATTTCTAGGCGGATGCTTCCGTCTTCGAGCTCGGTGATGTTCTGCTTGTCTGCCCAGATTCGTTCGCGCACGTATTCTGCGGCCGACGGCTCGACGATGACGCTGAATGTTCTCGGCTCATGCCACGGCAGTCCGAATTCGCTTGCGCTGTAAGGCGGAAATTCATAATCGACCGTGTTTTGGGTAAGAGTCAGACTTTCAATTCGGTGCACGGCAAGTGTTGTCAGATAGTTTTGGGTTTTCCTGTCGTCATGGAATGTGGCGCCCAGCGCGTAAAGCCCTCCGTTCAGAACGGCGATTTTTGCGGGGACAAACAGATGAACGCGTGAATCGTGCCCGGGCGTGCGATATTTTATCTCGCAGATATACTTGCGTTCTATAGCCAAAGAAAGATCTTCTATAGTCTGCATGTGAGGCGAATAATCGATTCTTCCTTTGGGATAGAACTTAAAGTTTTGTTGTTCGGTTTTGTCGGGACTATTTTCTTCTTGATCTGCAAGCAGCATGGAAAATTTAAAAATGCTGCTGTCTATGCGAGCTTTTGCTTGTTCGGGCAGGTATGGCTCGGAAATCTCGCGGCACAAAGCAAGATAGCGCAGCTCTTCGAGTTCAGCGGGTATGCATCTTCTGGTGCTGACAGTTGCCAGTTGATACCATTTTTTGCCGCCATCCAGCCCTTGAATAAGATTGGTTCCGAAAACTCCTTCGATATCCATGATGAGCCTGCCGACGGTCTGCTTTGAGCATTCGAGCTCGGATGCCAGATCGGCAAGATAATGCTTGCGTCCGTCTGAAAATAATTTTTTGAACAGAGTGAGGAGTTTGCATCCTTTGGATGCGTCTTCATTGATTTTCCGCATTTTCTCTCCGAACCGGCGGAGCCTCAGGCTCCGTATCATTATTAGTATCGTCTTTGCAGATTATGCGGCAAAAAGGAAAATGCGGGAGGCGGGGGATACTGGGGAAGTTGTATTTTGCCGCCTCATCCGCAAAAAAAGCGGGTTGTGTTTTGCAAATCTGTCGCTAGATTGCCTTTTCGGCAATCTAGCGTGTACTTTACTGCATCCGTATCAGCGGATCAGTTAAAAATTATGAAATCTTTATTTCCGCAGTCAGCGCAGACTGCGACTTTTCTGCCGGTTGGAATTTCTGCGCGCCCCGTTGCAAGCGATGCATTGTGATTTTTGAACAGGCCGTAGAGCATGTCGAAAATCTTCGGACGGGAGGAAGGTGATTCAAAGGCAACTTCCGGATCTTCCAGCGTTACGCGGTCCGAACCGCATTTTCCGCAGGTTATGCCGAGTCTATTCATGATGAGTCCTCCTTCTTTCGAGGCGATTGGGTCACCTAGATCGCAGATTGCATTGAGCGCTGCCTCTGTTGATAATTATCGTTAATACCGTTCCGATATACGGAATATACAAAAATTGATGCAAAAAATATTCCCGCAAAAGGACATCAACTCGATGTCCTTTTTTTATTTTTAGATTGGTGGTGAGAATTGACCGAGAAATTCACCGACCCATTTCGGAGGTTCTTGAATACCCATCTACCGAATTGAACTATTGGGCGATTGTTTTTCAGGAAGAATATGAAGAACTGCACCAAAATAATAAAATTGATTGTGACGAAGAAATTAAAAAGTTTAAACAACTGATGAAATAATTTCTACCTAAACAAATCAGAGTGGGAGCCTAATCTTGTCAGTCAGAACCAAAACCAAAATATCATTTTTGATTTCATATACAAGCAACCAATCAGGATCGATGTGGCATTCTCTATAACCTTGATAATTACCCGATAAACTATGATCTTTATATTTTGGCTCAAGAGTCTTACCATTAGCCAATAAATCAATGACATCAAAAAGTTTGTTGATATTTTTATTTTGCTTTTTGGCAAGCTTTAAGTCTTTTTTAAATTGACTGGTAAATTTTACATCGTATTTCATAAATCAAGAGCCGCTTTAAGTTCATCCATATTTGAATACTTAGGACTATTTGGATCATTTAATAATTGTTCTGCTTCTTTCATTGCTGCAATAGTCGTTTCATTTGGTTCATCGAGTTTTAAATCAAATGGAATGCCGTGCTTTCTTATAGCAGCTCTTAAAAATAAATTTATGGCAGTAGTCATATTTAGACCAAGTTCAGCAAAAATATGCTCAGCTTGTTCCTTAACGATTTTATCCGTTCTGATATTTAAATTAGTTGCAGTCATAAATAAATCCTCCACGCTTATATATAAGTATAGTTAAAATTCGTTTATTTGCAACACACTGTCAACATTGTTGTGATATTTGCTCGATTTTAACAGAACTTACACTTTAATAAATTTTTAGGAGATCTAAAGGAACGATAGCACAATTAGTCTTTCAGCCGATACCGCGGCGCTCATGCAAGCGCTTGACTCAGTATTGGAGCAGATGGGCGAACTAAAAGATGCGGTATCAACAGGCGCCAAAGCAATGGGAGACAGTTTCAGCTAATCTGCAAAGCAAGCGAAGGCTGCCAATGATTCGATTATTCAGGGAACATCCGGCATCGGCGAGCAAATCTTGGAACAGACAAAAGCCGTAAAGGATTTTGGTTCGGAACAAAGCAAGGTTGCCAAAGAAATAAGCAAAGCGCTGTTTATTGCATGTCGGACTCTCAAATCTTTCTGTGCCGCAACTATTGCCTTGCCGATACTAGTGTCAATATAGATTTTTTGTGTAAGTTGTAAAGTGTGATTTATATCACAATACAGAGTCCTAAATGTGTTAAAAAATTGTGTACCGCAAAAGCAATACGTTCACTTTTAAATTAGGGAGAATAACATGTCTATATTATTGCCAAAATTTAATTTTGAATCCTTGGATCCTTTTTTATCTCAGCGCACGCTGGATTTTCATATCAACAAACATTTAAACGCATATATCAATAATGCCAACAACTTGATAAAGGGCACCGATCTCGAAAACAAAGATCTTGCCGAGATAGTCAAGTCTTCATCCGGCGGGTTATTCAATAATGCCGCGCAGGCGTTCAATCATATTTTTTATTTTAATGGTCTGTGCGCTTCGACTGCCCCCATGTCCGACAAATTCAGAGCTGAATTAGAAAAGAATTTCGGTTCCTATGAAAAATTTAAAGAGGAATTCAAAAACAAGGCCGTTTCTAATTTCGGATCTGGTTGGACTTGGCTGGTAAAAGATGATAATTCCGGAAAGATGCTTATCGAAAACACCTCAAATGCCGATAATCCTATGATAAGAGGTTTAAGATTGCTGCTTTGCATCGATGTTTGGGAGCATGCTTATTATTTGGATTATCAAAACTTGCGCGGCAACTACGTTGATCAATTTTTTGACCACATTGATTGGAAGTTTGTAGAAGCCAACTGCAATTAATCCTTGTTGCTTTTAATCGGCGTGAAGAAGGCACAGCCCAAGCGATAGGCTGTGTCTTTTTATTTTTGGATTTCTTTTGGGCAACCGTCAAATCATCGGAATTTGATGGTCTTTGGGTGTTCCTTTCTGAGTGCGAGAGTTCGTGATTTTAAAAGATGCGCCGGTATGGCCAGAAGCTGGCTTTGTCATTGCTTGTTCATGAGGAGCGTGGCTTCGTTTCTTGCCATCTCGTCGCATTCTTCATTTTCGGGATGTCCCGCGTGGCCTTTTATCCAATTGAAATTGATGCGGTGTTTGCCTGCCTGAGCGTCAAGCCGCATCCATAACTCCTGATTCTTGACAGTTTTTTTTGTCTGCGGTCACCCAGCCGTTTTTCTTCCAACCTCTTATCCATTTATTGAGTCCGTCGAGGACATGGCGGCTGTCCAGCACAGGTCGATTTCGCATGGCTCCTTCAGCGCTTCCAACGCCTGAATGACTGCCATAAGCTCCATTTTGTTATTGGTGGTTTTTGCCTCGGCGCCTTTTAATTTTTTTTCATGCCCAGTACCTTAAGCAACTGAAAAAATTTTTTTCTGGTCATTCTGATCGTCCTTAGCATCCTTTCTATCCCAAATGGAATTGATGGCCTCTACCAGGGTAGGAAAATCCTTTAGCAAGTCCCGATCTCGGGCATTGGGCTCGCCCCTGCGGCAATTTTGGGCTATAAGTTCCAGCAGTTCATTGACAACCTGATAGATCTTCGATTTGCCGCAATTCAGGATGGCGGAATAAAACCTCTCCAGAACGCCGCCTGAAAGATAGATGTTCAGTTTCAGCATCGACATCCATTCGATATCGTGGCTGATTTGGGCAAGGCAGCCCAGATAAGTCTTAATAAGTTTCGACATGACCGAAAGGATGATGAATTCGAAAACAATCGGTTTCTTTCCCGAATTGATGCAGTGCAGGGAATTGCTGCTCTTGCAGGCCTTGTTGAAGATTTCAACCGTCCATCTGATGCGGTACAGCATGAAAATTTGCTCAGAACTTGCCAAGTTTCTCGGAAGATTGGTTCTCAGAGTTATGACGCGCTCATCGCCGTCCCTGAACGCATGCGGCTCGCGCACGACGCGGCATTCGTGCATCTCTGCATAAGTCTCGTTATGCTTTTTGTCTTCCCCGCCGGAGACTGATATGCGGCGTTCGGACACGGTGTCAAAATCCATTCTTTCGGCGATTTCGACGTATTTCAGATTTGTGCCCGTCAGCTCCAGCAACGCAATCGAATTTGAGTCAAAAGCGGCTTTTATA
>JAZQPH010000034.1:0-1651 GCA_045628385.1 Succinivibrionaceae bacterium | reverse complement strand
CTTTTGGGACTGGTTTATTTTGAGATGGGAGAAACCGTAAATGCCATGTCGGAGTGGGTTTTGTCCGCGCATTTTCAACAGGATAAAAACCTCGCAAATGACTACATCGAAATTCTTCAGGCAAACGCGACTCTTCTTGATACATTGAATTCATCAATCAGAAAGTATAATCAGGCACTGACGCTTTGCAAACAGGACAGTCTGGACGTTGCCAAAATTTCGTTAAGAAGAATTGTAAGCAATAATCCGAGACTTTTAAGCGCACACCTTCTTCTTGCTCTTATTTTGTTAAAAGAAGAGGATTATGCGGCAGCCAAGAAGGAACTTTTACTTGTCAGAAAGATTGACAAGGGAAATGTGCAGGCGGCTTTGTATTTACGAATGGTTGAAGAGAATCTCAACACCGATTCTTCGAATTCGAGAAAGAAAAAGAAAAACGAAGCGGCGGTTACTTTCCAAAGCGGCAACGATATTATTATCCAACCGAGCACACGAAAGGATAATGCTCTTCTTAATGTATTTTTGAATATTTTTATAGGACTTGTCATCGGTCTTTTGGCAGGGTGGTTTATTATCGGCCCCATAAGAGTCAATCTTCAGGGACGTGAAGAAAACGAAGAACTTGCGGAAGTAAGAGAGCAGCTCGACCTGAAATCTACAACGGTGGATGAACTTAACAAAAAGATTCAGAGACTCAATACACAGAACGAATCGCTTTCCGATCAGATTAATGCTTATGAAGGCGCTAACGGTGCATTCGAAGGTTACAGATACATGCTTCTTGCGATGGAGGAATACAACATGGGTGCCGAAATGGATAAGGCGGTCATCGCAAAGTATCTTGATAAGATTGATGAGAATAATTCCGAGAAACTTAAGGAAACGGAATTTTTGACGGTATATAATCAGTTAAAGGCTGCTGTCGGCGAAAGCGTTGCCGATCAGTATTATGCTGACGGATTTGAAGCATATAAGAATGAAGATTATGTAACGGCGTTCGAAAACTTCAAAAAAGCGGTTGATTACGACCCGACAAATGTGGATGCGCTTTATTATCTTGCATGTACGTATAAGGAAAATAAGGACTACGACAATGCAAAATTCTATTATAATAAGGTGCTTGAGGCAGCTCCCGACTCGGAAATCGGAACCAAGGCGAAAAATTATATTCAGGAAATTGAGACAATGTAAAAAATGATGTTGACATTCGACTGAATGATAGTATATAATATCAAACGTCACTGAAAAGGTGACGGACACGTGTTCGTAGCTCAGCTGGATAGAGCAACGGCCTACTAAGCCGTGGGTCGGGGGTTCGAATCCCTTCGAGCACGCTTCGCTAAAAGCGGACGAGTCAAACATGGTGGGTATGGCGCAGTTGGCTAGCGCGCCAGATTGTGGCTCTGGAGGCCGAGGGTTCGAGTCCCTTTACCCACCTTATACTGGGCTATCGCCAAGCGGTAAGGCACAGGACTTTGACTCCTGCATTCGCTGGTTCGAATCCAGCTAGTCCAGCTTTTAATAATACGGGCCATTAGCTCAGGCGGTAGAGCACTTGACTTTTAATCAAGTTGTCCGGGGTTCGAGTCCCCGATGGCTCATCAAAATCGTATCTGGGGTGTCAGATGCGATTTTTTGTTTTGGCGACGAG
>JAZQPH010000033.1:0-4306 GCA_045628385.1 Succinivibrionaceae bacterium | reverse complement strand
TTTATTATCGATCGTCTTGATTAATCAGCTCTGAAGCTTTTATGAGTTTGTTTAATTATTGATCAACGCGAGTTTGATTTTCTTTATTGCGTTGCGTTGCGATATTTTTGCATTAATTACCAATCTTGTTAATTTAGTTTGCTCCCTTGGACTCTTTTGAGTCAGGTTTTTTGTTTATCTTTATTAAAATAATGTCCTGGCACGTCTTAGCAAGATTAGACGCATAAGGCTAAAATATGGCTAAATCTTGATCGATTGGTCATAACCAAAATACAATGAATTCACTTGAAAATTTGGGATGTATAAGTTGCAGATTAAGAATTAAGTATTGCATAAAACAGTTTTTTATTTTCGCATCGATCGTTTTTACTTTAGGCAATGTTGATGAGCGATTTCAATGTTCTGATTCTTTGCCTGTAGCGTCTGTTAAGCCCTGTTATATGACATCTTGACTTTGGCATGTTGGCCAGTCAGCCCAATGTTGTCGATAGTCTTTAATTTTTTGCTCGAGTTCATATGCAAGTGTCGCCGCTTGCATCTTCATATAGCGCAGCGCCGTATTGCCGCTCGCTTTTGCCATTTTCCGTCCGCCGTTGCGGACGCGTTAAACCTGCGCATCATATATGTTGTTAAGGATTAATCGAAATTGATTAATCCATTGCTCCGCAGGACGCTAAAGTCCGCGTTGATCCGCAAAATGTGATCCGCGACCATACGTTGTTCTCATTTTTGAGTGTTGCGTCGATACAGGCTTGTCTGTCGATAATAAAATTCTATTGCCTGCATAAAGGCTTAGAGGAGAAAGCGAAAATGAGAGACGTATCCTGTTTTTACGCTGGAAAAGCGGCGTTTGAAAGACATCTTAAGGATAACGGTGTCGATTGTGCATCAGAATGTTTGGTGACAATTAATGCCGTTGGCACTATGCCCGATGCATCCGTAGAGATTGCCAAGGACATTCGCTCGGTTCTTCCTCGCGCCAAAATCAGAGGATTGTCTTCTTGTCTTCTGAGAGGCGAGTACACGACTACCGAAAGCGGCGTGCTCGTTACCGTATCAATTATGGACAAAGTTCAGTGCGATATCGCTTTGCTCGACGCGACGGGCTTTGATCCAGATAAGATGGCAAAAACAGTTGCCGATTTAATTAATGGCAAAGACAAGCCTCAGCTTGCGTCTGTATTTTTCTCCTCCAATGCAGCCTTGCTCGATAAGTTTGTCGAAAAATATAACTCTTACGCTGGAAGCGTGCCTCTTGTCGGCGGTATTGTTACCAGCTCCGGCAAAGTAACCGGATTTGTTTTCAACGAGCACGGCTATACAGAAGACGGAATTTTCCTCAACGTCTGGTATGGTGCGGATTTCCACGTTAACTCGATAGTCGTAAACAACATCGCGCCGATCAGCGAAGTTTTCGAAATTACCAAGGTTGACGGGCAGAATATTCTGGAGATATCGGGCAAGCCAGTCGGCGAATTTGTAAAAGAAAACTTAGGTTTTGACTATTCGCTGGCTACGGATATCAATGCGGTTCTCACACAGTTCCCTCTGGTTCTTGAGGATAACAATCACGTTACCCGTTTCCTCTGCTACAAAAATGAGACAGGGCAGTTTAATATCCTCGACGGCGTCAGCATCAAGAGCGGCGATAAGTTCCGCATCGGATATCAGAGCCGTGCATCCTTTTTGGATGATTGCGCGGATTTGGCCGACAAACTCGACAACATTCCTTGCGAGAAATTGGTATGCCTCAGTTGCATTGCTAGAACTCAAATGTTCAAGAAAATGCACAATGCGATAATTGAATCGCTTAATCCGTGCAATCCGCTTGTAATGTATATGGGCGGAGAGATCGGCTGCTCGAACGGCACTAATATCGTGTGTCAGGGCACAATCGTGTATCTCACAGTATCAGAATCCAAAGACTCGAGGTCAGGCGCGGTCGATCGCAGCAAATATGCAGAAGCTGTCAAATCCGATGCAGCAACCGAGCAACTGTACATCAATATTCTTCAGAAGCGCTCAAGTCAGCTTCTCTCGTCAAAGGAACATCTGTTGAGGCAGCTCCTGGAAAAAGAAAGATCAATGACCAGCGAAATGTTCCTTGATCCAGATACGGGACTGTACAACAGTGAGAAATTTAAGGCAGACAGCAAAGAGCGACAGTTTGACAAACTGTGCCTTGTCCAGATTGAAAAGAGCGCGCAGCTCTCGAATTATCTGGGCAAAGAGGGATACCTCAAATACTTTGTGCAAAATGCAAGGTTGTTTGAAGACAAGCTGACAAAAGATTTGTTCCTTAACGCCGATGCAGACAAGACGAGCATTTTCCTGTATCAGCTCGATTATTCGAACATTATTTTGGCCGCCCCAGCATCTGTTTCCGATGAGCGTTTCAAAGATGAAATGAGCAACCTGTTCGTTGAGTTCGGCAAGCACTATGCCTACAACGACATGGTCTGCATAAACGATTTCTTCTTGGTCATCGGCTATGACAGCGAACTTTTGGACAAAGCGCAGCTGATGGCATCGGAATCGGCGTCAAGCAGCAAACGCTTCAGCATCTATGAAGAACGAAAAGTCGAAGATTCCAATTTTGAAGAATCAATGCAGATTCTTTCAGCTATCAATTATGCAATTGAAAATGACGGAGTCGAACCGTATTTCCAGCCAATTTTCGATAACGAAGCCAATTGCACGAAAAAATTCGAATCTCTCATGCGCATAAGAGGCGCTGACGGCAAAATGTGGATGCCTAATCAGTTCCTTCCGATTGCCAAAGAGTATCACCTCTATCTTCAGCTTTCTAGCGTGATGATCAACAAGGTAATCGAACTGTTCAGCGACAGAACGGAGGCGGTTTCAATAAATCTGTCTGCGCTTGACATCAATTCCGATGCGGTTACGAGCATGGTGTTCCAGCTTCTCCAGCGCATCAAGAATCCTCAAAATATTATTTTTGAAATCATCGAGTCTGATGCGTTTGAAGACATGAACAGGCTTTCGATGTTCATCGAGAGACTGCGCCGCTATAACGTGCTCATAGCCATCGACGATTTCGGTTCTGGATATTCGAACCTGCTTGAAATCGTCAAATTGCGTCCGGACATCATCAAGATTGACGGCGAGATTATCAGACACCTCCTCAATGACGAGGTGAACAGAAACATCATTGATGTCATTGTCTTTATGGCTGCTCGTTTCGGCGTCGACTTGGTTGCCGAATATGCCGAATCCGAGCAGATTCAGAAATTCCTGGCTGAAAAAGGAATTCGCTATTCGCAGGGATATTTCTTCTCCAAACCTATGCCGTTTGACCGTATCGACGCATATCTTGCAGAGGAGCGTCAGAAGCACGGCAATGCCAATTCTTAAGCCTTGCCGTCTATAAGAGACAATGCCACCCCTGCCAGCAGACCTGGCGGGGGTTTTTGCTGTTTTGTCTAAGCGGATCCTCGACAGCCTGAAGACAATTTTCTTTTATAATTGTCGGGATTTGTTTTGATTATTTTTAAATGCATAATCGTTGGTTTTGGCAATGAGCAACGACAGATACAAGTTGATCCTGGCACCGATGGACGGCGTGCTTGACGGTCCAATGCGCGAAATTCTGACTTCGGTAAACGATTTTTCTTATGCGGTCAGCGAGTTCATCAGAATAGTGGACAGACCAGTGAGCGAAAGCACTCTGCTAAAAAAGGTTCCAGAGCTGGCAACTGGCGGAAAAACTTTGTCAGGTACTCCAGTGTACGTACAATTTTTGGGACAGAGCCCTGAAAATATCGCAAAGAGCGCAATGCTCGCGGCTAAAATGGGAGCGCCCGGAATCGATCTGAATTTTGGATGTCCTGCCAAGCAGGTAAATAAAACAAACGGTGGTGCGGCATTGCTGAAGACTCCGGAACTGATGCATGAGATATGCGTAGCGGTGCGCGATGCGGTGCCTTGCGATATTCCGGTATGCGCAAAGATCCGGCTCGGGTACGAGGATACTTCAAATTTCATGGGGATTGCCGAATCGGTTTTGTCGGCAGGAATCAGCGCGCTGTGCGTGCACGGGCGAACCAAGAAAGACGCTTATCTGGACGGCACGGTCAAATGGGATCTCATCGGAGAAATATCCAAAATTTCCGGAGTTGAAGTGATTGCGAACGGCGATATTTTTTCAAAAGAAAGCGCAGATCGCTGTTCTGAGATCGCTCATACAGAAAGTCTCATGCTTGGGCGCGGCGTATTGTACGTCCCGAATCTTGCGGGCATGATAAACAGCGGCGAGACTAAGATGAGCGCAAAGAATATGGCTGCT
>JAZQPH010000032.1:0-2093 GCA_045628385.1 Succinivibrionaceae bacterium | reverse complement strand
CGTCAGCACCGAAGCGGCATTAGCTCAGATCAGAAACAAAAACTACGCAAAAGATCTGGCATCGCGATATCCCAATGTTTTATTGGTTGCTATCAATTACGACAGCAAGACCAAAGAGCATCGGTGTTCTATCGAGGAATATGCATAAGGTCGTTGATTCCGCGAACAGCTGTAGTTTGTCCAATATCTCAGATAAGAAGTGTGTCGCTCATTCGAGAGATTCTGACGGTCTTCTGTCTAAACAAGCGGTTTCGAGATATTGTGTTGCCGTCACGGTAATTTTGCAAACTGTAGTTCCGATTATTGGGGAAGATTTGCTGTCAAATTGACGAACGATCTTCATATCTAAATACTGTCACAAATCTCAAAGGGAAACTATTCGGTTCAGGAATTTATCGAAGGTTTGTATAATAATTATCAATTAGGAAGTTTGGGAAAGTTGTAGCCGATATTGCTGATGTTATGCAATATTACATCAATTTTTTGACAATTTTGGTGTCAGCTTTATGAACAACAACTGTATCATTAATTGATAAACATGTTTTTATTAATTTTTGCAATATGGTAATCAATTTAGATAACGATATAAAACTATGTCGACGTGTTTATCGTTTGTTAAAGTTTGGAAAGAATAAACATAATTTTTAGCATGCTATAATGGGATAAAAAGTGAAGTAGTCGTAATTGGCTAGATATGGGACAGATATGAGCGATATATTAAATCCTGGCAATGAACTTTTTAGAAGAACAGTTCAAATAAAACCTCCTAGATTTTACGTCGATAAGACAGATTTTATCGCACAGATGAATAACATCATCTGCTCCAATGAACAATATATTTGTTTTACGCGTCCTCGTCGTTTCGGAAAAACCATTACCGCTCAAATGCTTTCTGCCTACTATTCCAAGGGCTGCTCCAGCAAAGAACTCTTTGACAGGTTTAAAATTTCCTCCGACCCGTCATATTCAGAGCACTTAAACAAATACAATGTTATATACATTGATATGAATTTCATACTTCAAAAATATGAATCCTTTGCGTCAAATCCCGTAAGAACAAACACTACTGATTTCATTAAAGATATTGTTGATTATTTAAATTATATTTCGACTCGAGAAATTCTTGAAATTGTAAAATTTTCAAAAATTGTCGAAAATGCGAAAGATACTGTAAATCCATATAATCTAGCTGATGTTGTGAATGCTATAAACAATAGAACTTCGGAAAGTTTTGCATTCATTATGGATGAATGGGATCTCATTTACAGAGAATATCAAAACGACAGCAATCTTCAAAAGAAGTTTATCAATTTTCTTCGCGGGCTATTTAAATCCGATTGCCAGAAGGCTTTTGCCCTTGTTTATTTAACCGGCATTCTGCCAATCAAAAAATACAATTCTGAATCGGCTTTGAATAACTTCCGCGAATACAACATGTTAAGGCCGAAACCTTATGAAAAGTTCTTTGGTTTTACGGAAGAAGAAACAGAGCAGATTGCAAAAGAGCATAACTATCTGCCGCCGTTTTCAGAATTGAAACAGTGGTATGACGGATACAATCTGAATGGCACAAGCATTCTTAATCCAAATTCTGTTGCCTGCGCCGTCAATAACGGTGAATGTCTGCCATATTGGACTAACACGGCCGCTTTTTCTCCGCTGCTGAGACTTATCGACATGAATCTCGATGGCTTTAAGGAAGATCTTTTAAAGCTTCTGGCAGGCGAGAAAGTCGCGTTCGCAGCAACAACCTTTCAGAATGACATGATAAACATCTGCAACAAGAACGATGCATTCTCTCTTTTGGTATGTCTTGGTTATCTTGCATGCATAAAGAAACCTTTTTCAGATCTGGATTTGTTAGCCTACATTCCGAATAAGGAAATTTCATCGGTTCTGAGACAACTTATTACTAATCAGAACTGGTTTCCTCAACTTGAATTGGTGCGGCGTTCCGAGGAACTGTATAAAGCAACCATCGCCAAAGACGGAAACATGGTTGCCCAAATCATTGACGACATCCACAACGGACCGCACGTTTCAGCGCTTACGTACAACAGCGAAGCGGCGCTTTCTTACTGCGTGCTGTTCGG
>JAZQPH010000031.1:0-3299 GCA_045628385.1 Succinivibrionaceae bacterium | reverse complement strand
GCTCTTTTCTTCGATGTCGAGACGTACGAGAACGTGCGGATCGGTGCGTTCGCAGATGGTAGCCATGGTCTTAACGGCTTCCTCTGGATACTTACCCTTTGCAGATTCGCCGGAAAGCATGACTGCATCGGTACCGTCGAGAATTGCGTTTGCAACGTCGCCTGCTTCGGCGCGGGTTGGACGTGGGTTCTTCTGCATGGACTCAAGCATCTGAGTTGCGGTAATAACGAACTTGCCAGCCTTGTTGCACTTTCTGATGATCATCTTCTGAGCGAAGATAACGTCCTGGAATGGAATTTCAACGCCCATGTCGCCGCGGGCAACCATGATGCCGTCGGATACTTCGAGGATTTCATCGAAATTATTCAGGCCTTCCTGGTTTTCGATCTTGGAGATGATCTTGATGTCTTTGCCGCCGTTCTGGTCTAGGAACTTACGGATACCGAGAACGTCTTCCTTCTTGCGGATGAAGGATGCAGCGATAAAGTCAACTTCGCGTTCGCAGCCGAAACGGAGATCGATTTCATCCTTTTCAGCGAGCGCTGGAAGGGTGGTGATGACGTTTGGAAGGTTAACGCCCTTGTGTTCGCCGAGAACGCCAGAGTTCTGAACTTCGGTGATGATCTCGTTGCCTTTGATTTCGATAACGCGAAGACCAATGAGGCCGTCGTCGAGAAGCACGGTATCGCCAGCCTTGAGGTCCTTGTTGAGGTTTTCGTAAGTTACGGAAACTTTGGTCTTGTCGCCGAGAACGGACTGGTCAGTGGTAAGGGTGAAAGTCTGACCAGCTTCGAGGGTGACGTCTTCGCCGTTAACGAGGTTGTTGGTACGGATTTCAGGACCCTTGGTGTCGAGGAGGATTGCGCAGATCTTCTTCTTTTCGGCCATGAGGGCGCGGAGGTTGATCATTCTTCCGCCGTGTTCCCAGAAATCGCCGTGGGAGAAGTTAAGGCGCATAACGTTCATGCCCGCGTCGAGGAGCTTGGACATCATTGGCTTGTTTTCGGACTTTGGTCCGATGGTGCATACGATCTTCGTCTTTTTCATACGGTTCTAAGGTCCGGAGCGTGTGGCGCGCCGAATCCTCCTCCAATAGCTTAAGTTGAGAACTGGTTATATAAGGATTACGCGCATTTTAATAAAAAACTTGTGTCTTGTCACAGTTTTTCTATGCTCTGAAAGCAAAAAAAAGCCCCGATTGGGGCTTGATAAATTTTGAACAGAATGGATCAGAATTTGAAGTGATGAACGGACTCCGCTTGCGATTTAGCAAGTTCGTTCAGATCCGAGCACGCGGAGGTCACTTTCTCTATTTCGCTTACGTTTCTGTCGGATATAGCGGCGATTTCCTGAATGCTTCTTGCGACTTCTTCGGTGCTCGAAGCTTGCTCTTCAGTCATGCCGACGATTTCGTCCGAGTTTCCGTGAATTTCTTCAAGAGCTTCTTTGATGCGGTTAATAGCCTCGCTCACTTTGGAATTATGGGATATGGAAATATCCATTTCTTCGCGGCACATCAGCATGGAAGAGCATGCCTGCTCAATGCCGACGCGAAGAGATTCGATGATTTCGCGAACCTTGCTGGTCGAATCGGCGGTTTTGCTTGCAAGATTGCGCACTTCGTCGGCAACGACGGCAAATCCGCGACCCTGCTCGCCGGCACGCGCGGCTTCAATGGCTGCATTGAGAGCAAGAAGATTCGTCTGTCCCGCAATGTCGCTGATAACATCAATGACGGTAGTGATGTTTTCGCTGAGAGCGGTGACTTTATCCACGACCATTTCGGTCTGATGCAGCTTGTCGGCTACGGACTGAGTAGAAGTAATGGTTTCTTGAATGACTTCGACGCCGTGCGCGACCGCTTCGCCCGCGCCGCGGACGACTTCGTTGGTTCTTACTGCGGCATTTTGCACATTGATGCCGGATTCTCGCATCGCTTCGACTGTCGCAACCATGTTTTCGGTCATTTGTTTTTGGCTGGTAAGACCG
The DNA here is from genome assembly GCA_045628385.1 of Succinivibrionaceae bacterium. Taxonomy (GTDB): domain Bacteria; phylum Pseudomonadota; class Gammaproteobacteria; order Enterobacterales; family Succinivibrionaceae; genus JAZQPH01. The sequence goes on along the minus strand of JAZQPH010000031.1, from coordinate 1,310 downwards.
CTTGCCGTATTGTCGGCAGACTCTTGGTTGATCTGCGCTGCCGATTTGACCTTGCCGGCCGCCTCGGACATTTGGCTCAGCACTCCGGCAAACTGTTTGCGCATGTTGTTGACGTGTCTTGTCAGCCTTCCGAATTCGTTCTTGGCATCGTATTCGACGTCATCCGTGTAATTGCCTTTTGTCATTTTGCCTATTGCTTCGATAATCAAAGCAAGAGGTATGCGGATAGAGCGGCCTACCATGTATGCGATGAAGAATGCTACAGCAATTGCGAACAGAACCGCCAAAAACTGGGTTTTATGGCTATTGGAGAAAGTCTCGGATGCCTTGCTGGCGCTTGTTTCAATCGCAGAACTTGTCATCTCCTGAACAGATCTGATGCCGCCAGAGACGGTAGCTATGAGTTTCTTGGAATTAGAAACTGTTTCTTCGAGATTAAGCTGGCGGTTTACGAGTTCAAGATGCTGAGCGAGCACGCCTTTGGGGTTCATGACGTCGAATTCAAATCCGTTCAGATATGTGCCGATGTCATTTTCCAAGGATTTGACTTCCTGGCCGAGCAGCTTTCTCTGATTGGCAAATTCTGAGGCATAGTATTTGTTTGTTTCCTGGAATTTCTTGATGGCTTCGGGAACTCTGGAATCAAGAGCCTGGTTTGTTGCCGATTCCATGGCGTTTTGTGCGCCCTGCATCAAGTTGTACATATCCCTGACGTACCAGTCGTCGCCGATTTTTTCAAGAATTCCGAGCTCTTCGCGGTTCAGGTTCTTAACAAGTCCCATGAACGATGAGCGGTTTTTGTTGAGAATAATCGTGTTTTGGATGATCTCCGTCTTCATCTGAGCGATTTTGGAGGTTTCTTCAAAATATGCTTCGGAAGTTGACGAAATGAGTTTGATGACTTCAGTAAGTGTCGGATCGTTCTCCGTCATCTTGGCAAGCACTGTCAAGTTTTTCTTGAATTCATCCTGCGAACGGCTATATCTGTCTGACAGGGCCTGAACATTGTCGGCGTTTTGTTCGAGAAGAATTTCGCCGAGGTCGTTCTGAGCCGCAAGTATGTTCGATTCGACGGTTTTTGCCTGCATGGCAAGCGGCGTAGCCTCCTCGGTTACGAGTCCGAATGCTTTTTGCAGATCGTCGAGGGTGCTGAACGTAAGTGCGGTATTGATGCAGATATCCGTCATAGTCAAGAAAGTCACCGCAAAATAAATATTGCCGAAGCGGGAGACGTTCGTCTCCCGCTCCGTATTATGAGGCATAAAATGGACAGAAAAATCGTTCAGGAATTATTCGATTTCATAGATAAT
>JAZQPH010000030.1:0-6070 GCA_045628385.1 Succinivibrionaceae bacterium | reverse complement strand
CTTGATATATTCTTTGGAGATTACGTGATAAACGTAATAATTGTTTTTGTCGCCGTTTTTGTTTTGCAATTTTGTTCCTGACGGACGATTGACCACGAAACCCTTAAGCAGCATAAAAACCCCGAATTCAATTAGTTATACCGTATAACTAATTATACAACAAACAAAAAAGAAAATCCAAGCATTTTTGCTTGGATTTCAATGAAATATTTGAACTTTTTGTGGCGATCGCGGTTTAGTTATAATCGATCAAAAAAGTTTACGTTAACTTCTTGGGATATTGAATACCAAACAAATTCCTATAGTATGTCGTGAGAGTGAAACGTTTCAAATTGTTATTTGATCGTTTTGACAGCGACCGAGCACTGCTTCTTATAAAAACAGATTCCGTATGCATAGATGTGTTTTATCGAATCGTTATTCATGTATGGATCGGCATACAGTTTTTCTTCGATTTGCTGTATTGCCGACAATGCAATCTTGCTTCTGTTATCTGCAAATCTGTCGGTATGCTTTATTTCCAAAATGGCGACTTCCGATTCCGATGCCGAGGAAATAATCAGATCAACATAGCCGCTGCCCGATTCCATGTTTGAATGCTGCTCCTGAATTGTTGTCGAGCCGTTGACCAATAAGCCGTTCATAAAACCGTGGTAATAGTTTTCTTTCGGAGCCTTTGTCGCGGAATCTCTGACGGATACGTATTTTTTCAGCAGAAAGTTGAGATTGGTTTCGACAGCTTCTGCGTTGCCTTCAAACAAGCCTTCGACCAAATCGACAGTGTAGTTTTTCATTAAACGATTGCCATTGAAGAAACTTTGGACTTTTTCTTCGAAGCATTCCAATATTTCTTCGTTAGGGATGCGAAGCTCGTATTCGTTTCTTCTGTCCGATTCGTAATCGGGATTGAAAGTAAGATATCCCGTATAAAGAAGCAGAGTCCAGAAATCCTCGATGTCGTGATTTTTTAAATCGCCGTAACATAGAGACGGTCTTACTGCCGTGAATATCGATTTGCCGTTCACCAAAGTTTGCATCTGTTCGACGTGCTCGGGCTGTATATATCCCATGTACTCTTCTATGACATCGTTGCCGCTTGTGTTTATCCAGTAGTTGTCCGCCTTTATTTTTGCATTCGCTTTGTTTGTCTTTTGATAGTTGTCGCTGCAAAAATTCATCACGTCCCAAGGGCAGCACATGTGAACGTCGCCGAAATAATAGCCGTCATAGTGGTCAATGACCAAACCGTAATATTTATCGAGACTGTAGTACTTGAGAACCTCAAAGGTTTCTTCCTTGGTAAAGCCTATTCCTTTGGACAGTTCTTCGTTGCCGTCATTCAGGACGGAAAATACTTTCAGATTGTTGAGCCCGGTGAAGATGCTTTCTTTAGCGGCGCGCAGGCATCCCGTCAGCACGGCTTTGCCAAGATGCGGATTGGTTTTCAATGCTTTGCTCAGAAGCACGCTCATGATGTCGATGATGTCGTCGTAATATCCTTTTGCGGCGGCTTTGGCGATGGGCACGTCGTATTCGTCTATGAGGAGTATCGGCTTGACGCCGTGATAAGCGCACAGAAGTTCGGTCAGCTGCGCAAGAGAGCCTATGATGTAATTTTTATTTTTGAAATCGCAGGCAAAATCATAGTCAGACAGTTTTTTTAAATATGCCAGCTGCGATTCCGAGAGTCTGCCGTTTTTGTTTTCAAGAAGATAACCATATTTGGACACGAGGTCAAAAATCGTGCCGCCAAGCTCGTCGTAGGCGCTTTTAAAATCTCTGCCGAAAACAGTTTTGAACGAGACGGAAATAACCGGGAATTTGCCCATATATTCCTGGCAAAATTCTTTGTCTTCGAAAATTTTGGTGTCTTTGAACAGACGCTCTTGGTATGAGGTGTCTTCGGGGTTGTCGGGATTATTCGGATTTATTCTCAAAAACTCATGAAAGGTGCTCAGGGTCAGAGTTTTGCCGAAGCGGCGAGGGCGGGTAATCAGCAGCACGTCGCTCTGGTCGTTTTTAAAGACTTTTTTGATAAGCGAGGTTTTATCGACATAAAAGGAATTTTTCTCGATATATTTTGCAAACGACTCTCTTCCTACCGATATTTCTTTCATCGCCGGCCCCGCGAATATCATTACAATGCTTTATATGACTTGTTGCCTTGTTTTGATTTTAAAAGACAAGTCTACGTTCCGATTTTAGTCTAAAAAGTAAGGCTGTCCAATCAGGGGACCGACGGTTTCATAAATTTCGATACAATAATTCGTTCTGGTGAATCCTTTATGAACGAAATTGCATTCTGCGTGGATTTGATTGCAATATCTGTTTTTTACTCGGACGTCGCCTATTTTCGTATCTGACCCATATTATGTTATTTTTTTGCATACGATCTATTGAAATTGAACTGTTATATTTTTGAATAGGAGTGTTAATAAAAAAAGCACCAGAATATGGTGCTTTTATTTGCAAATATGCGGAAAAATACGGTTTTGCGCCGATACCGATTTACAGTAATTCTTCTTCCTCGATAGAGCGGAGCAGCGCGTTGCATCCCGTTTTGGCAAGCGTCTTTGCATCAACGTGCTTGACGATGATGGCCGCATACATGCTGCAGTTGCCGGTCTTTGAAGGAAGGTTGCCGGATACGACCACGGATCCTGGTGGAACCTTGCCGTAGTGGATTTCGCCGGTTGCGCGATCAAAGATTCTCGTGGACTGGCTGATGAAGGTACCCATCGAGATTACGGAACCTTCGCCGATGATGACGCCTTCAGCAATCTCGCAGCGGCCGCCGATGAAACAGTTGTCTTCGATGATAGTCGGATTTGCCTGAACCGGTTCCAATACGCCGCCGATGCCGACGCCGCCCGACAGGTGCACGTTTTTGCCGATCTGGGCGCAAGAGCCGACCGTTACCCAAGTATCGACCATGGTGCCTTCGCCGACGTAGCCGCCTATGTTGACATAAGAAGGCATGAGAACGGCGTTAGGAGAAACATAGGCGCCGCGTCTTACGATGGCATGAGGAGTCACGCGCAGTTTTTCCTGCATAAATCTTTCAGGCGTGTAGTCGGCAAATTTCATCGGAACTTTGTCGTAGAACTTGGAATATCCGCCGTCCATCATTTGATTTTCGGCAACGCGGAAGTACAGAAGCACTGCCTTTTTGATCCATTGGTGGGTGATCCACTCGCCGTTGATTTTTTCGGCAACGCGGATCTTTCCCGCATCGAGCCCCGAGATGACGGATTCAAGCGCGTTCTTCAGATCAGAAGACGCATTTTTCGGAGTGATGTCGCCGATGCGTTCAAAACTGCTGTCGATGATTTGCTGGATGTCGCTCATTTTCATTGCCTCATCTTCGTGATTACTATACACGATTGTATGACCGCAATGGAGGCTTGTAAACAGTTGATTCTTAATATTTTGTAAAAAATATCTTGGATTTCTTAAAATAATTAAGAAAATAATGCAAATACTTTGAATAAATTAAGGTGGTGTTCCCAATCGGAGCATGACCGCCCCAATTGGGAGCATCTTGCGATATCGTGGGGCGTTATTCTGCTTCGGGAATTTCCAGTTTTTTCTTGATGGCTTCCCTTAGTGCCCCTTTGTCGGAAACGGACAGGGGTTTGCCTCCTTTGGTCAGAGTGAATCCGTCATCGGCCTTTTCTCCCGAAGTTGCGATGCGGGCATCTCTTATGCCGATGCCGAGTTCCCCGAAGGCCTCGGCGATGAGCGCCAATAATCCAGGCCTGTCGAGTGCAGAGATTTCGACATGCGAGTTTCCTTGCTCTTCGCTTCCAGGTATATCGAGAAAATGCACGCGCACGGGCACGCTGAAATTTCTGTATTTTTTTGCAGGCAGGAACGACGGCGCTTTAATTTTCACGGAACTGCTGTCCATGACGCTCATGGTGATGAATTTTTTAATTTTCGGCGTATCTGCGGGGTCTATCGGTTTGCCGAGAGAATCCGTGACAATGAAGGTATCGAGAATATAGCCGTCGCTTGATGCCATGATGCTCGCGGAAATGACTGATATTTTTTTTGTCGCCAGCATGGACACGATGCCTGCGAAGAGACCGTCGCGTTCTTTGCAATATACGAATATCTCCGTGCCCGAATGATTGTTGGTCTGCCCGAACAGCACGAGCGGGGCGTCGGATGATTTGTCATACGTCAGCATGTTGCGGGTGTGCCAGAAGATCTGATCGCTGCTGTTTTTCAAAAAATAGTCTTCGGGGAATGCCGACCACAGTCTGCAAGCATCCTCGCGGCTGATGCCGATGAGAGACAAACCCGAGATCGCGTCTTCTCTGTTGTCGCGGATCTGCGCGCTCCAGTCTATCGGCTTTTCAAGGCCCTGCCTTAAAGAAAGCTGCGTCGAATAATAAAGCTGCCTGAAGAGTCCGTCTTTCCAGCTGTTCCAGTTATTGTCGTTGGTCGCGCAGATGTCGGCGACGGTCAGACAGTAAAGATAATCGAGCCTCGTTTCGTCCATGACGATTTCGGCGAAATTCTGGATTACCGCGGGGTCTGAGATATCGCGCCTCTGGGCGGTGATGGAAAAATCGAGGTGATGCCCGACAAGCCAGGTTACGAGCGATACGTCGGCGTTCGACATATCGTGGCGCTTGCAAAATTTTTCAGCAATTTCGGCGCCGCGCAAGGCGTGATTTCCGCCCAATCCTTTGCCGATATCGTGAAGCATGGTCGCAATGTACAGAAGCTGCGGCTTGGCAAGGCTTCTGAAAATGTTGCGAAAAAGGGTCTTCGACATGGCATGGTCCGTGGATTTTGCCGTGTCGTAGATGAATTTCATGGCGCGATAGCAATGTTCGTCCACCGTATAGGTGTGGAACATGTCAAACTGCATCTGGCCTGCGATATGTTCCCAATCTCTTGTGTACATGCTCATGATGCTGTGCCGATGCATGATGCTGCACGCAAGATCCATGCAGTCGGGGTTTGAGAACAATCCGAGAAGACTTCTCCTGCAGGCAGGAATTTTTTCAAGATAAGATCTTGCCGCCCGTCTGGTTTTTCTCAATTTGCGGACGCAAAGGTGATGAAGTCCCGTTATCTGCTTTCCTGCCGAGTTGCCTGCATAACTTGCGATGAATTCGAACATTTCCATGATCGATGCGGGATCTTTGTCGAATGCGTCGGGATCGACGGTATCGATCAAAGTTCCTCGGAGCATGAACTTTGAATTGAGCACGCGGGTGTCTTCTGCCGCGGCATTTCCGAAAATAGCCTCGCGGAAGATAGCGAGGATCATTTCATTGATTTCGGAGATGACTCTTGCCGCCTGATAGAAACAGGTCATCATGTTTTCGACCGGTCTGTTGCCTTCTCCGATGAATCCGAGAATTTCGGCGACTTTCGTCTGTCTGTCGAGAGTCAGCCGATTTTCATTTTTCATGATGGAAATCTGCAAAGCCGCGCGCACGCGCCACAGGTAATTTTCGGCCCAAGCGAGATCGCTGAATTCGCCTTCGGTCAGAAAACCGAGATTGACGAGGTCAGAAAGGCTCGTGGCTCCCGTAAGTTTGCCTGCAATCCACATGATTGTCTGAATGTCGCGAAGGCCGCCCGGCATATTTTTGAGATCGGGCTCGAGCAGATGCATGGTGCCGAGATATCTGCCGTGTCTTTCTTTTTGTTCCTCGAGTTTGGCAAGATAAAATTTTTCTATCGGCCAGAAATCCTTTGCGCTCACGGCTTCGCACAGTTTCTGAAAAGATTTTTCGCAGCCCCATACGAGACGTTTTTCAAGAAGGTTGGTCGCGACCGTAAGATCGTTTAATCCTTCATCGATGCATTGCTGGACCGTGCGGACGGCGGAGCCTACGTCCAGCCTGCAGTCCCATAAAAGCGCGATGAGCGAGGCAACCCGTTCGTCAATAGACGGATCTCGCGTTTCGGGAAGAAGGATGAGAATGTCGATATCGGTGAAAGGGTGTAGCTGTCTTCGGCCGTATCCACCTACCGCGACCACCGCAAGCTCCTCGCATTCATTCAAAGAAAATTGCCGGCACATGGTCGAAATGAGTTCGTCGAT
>JAZQPH010000029.1:0-3477 GCA_045628385.1 Succinivibrionaceae bacterium | reverse complement strand
GGTCTCCCTCTGGCGGCGGCCATGCGAAGATTTCCTAAGGTATTCAGCAAATTGTTCGTGGCGCTCATCAATGTCGGAGAAAACACGGGCCGTCTCGAAGAAGCATTCTTGCAGCTGGCCGAATATATAAGCCTAGAAGTTGAAACAAAGCGCAGAGTCAAGAGCGCAATGCGCTATCCAGTCATAGTCGTGGCTTTCATTGCCATAGCCATGATTGTGCTGAATGTGTGGGTTATTCCGGTTTTTGCCGATATGTTTAAAAAGTTCGGCGTGGAATTGCCGATATATACGAAAATCCTTATAGGAACTTCGGCATTCTTCGTCAAATATTTCGCGCTGATAATAGTCGCGCTCATCGCCATACCCGTTGCATGGATGTGGTGGATACGTACCGATAAAGGAAGCCGATGGTGGGGCAAATGGCAGTTAAGATTGCCGGTATTCGGTTCTATTTTGCAAAGATCGCAGCTTGCAAGATTTTCCAGATGTTTTTCCATCATGCTCAGGGCTGGCGTCGGTCTGAATACAGCTCTGACTTTGGTCGCGGATGCCGTGGACAATGCTTATCTGTCGGATAAGGTTTTGGCCATGCGCGACGGCGTGGAGCGCGGTCTTTCGATGTATGTGACCGCAGGCGACAGCGGAATGTTTTCTCCGTTGGTTATGCAGATGTTCGCTGTAGGCGACGAAACCGGCCAAGTCGATACCTTGCTTATAGAAGTTGCGGATCATTATGACCGCGAGGTCGACTATGAGCTTAAATCTCTGACGAGCAGAATCGAGCCGATTCTGATTGTCATCATAGCAGCCATGGTGTTAGTGCTGGCGCTTGGTATATTTACCCCTATGTGGGACATGTACAGCGCAATGCAGGGCAAAAAGTAATGGCCGAAAAGTGGATCGGCGAGCCGCCGTCTTCAACGGGCAGATATGCTTTTTGGGCAGGTCTGATAATTATTTTATTGCTGTCGGGGGCTGCCTGGAGATTCCTTTTGCCGAATGCGGATGAGGCATTGGATGTGTCGGCCGCTGCGCTTCGAGCTTCGTTTGCAGAAAGAGTTCAGTACGCGCATGCCGAATTTATTAACGGCGGCAGGCAAAAAGTTCAGTATCTTGACACTGGAGATGGCGAGTCCAGGCGAAGGCTGGCGTTTTTAATGAATAAAAACGGGTGGCCGGTAGATGCCTGGGAAGCAGCAGAACAGATGCCTGAAGGCGGAAATTCATGCGAAAGGCTGTGGATAAAAACATTGCAAAAAGATTCTACGGGCGTCATAGCCGGGGTAAAACTGTCGACCAGGAAACTTGCTGACGGGTGTGAATTCACGCTTGGCAGATCAAAGATGCTTTATCGTTTTGATAATGGTGACATTGTCTTTTTGCAAGAACAGGATTGAATACTGTTCAGATCGCGAATTGGAGATGCCGTCTGAGCGCATATCCGCCAGAATGGGTAAAATTTTGTAGTTAAGACATCATATGCGTTTTGGGACGCTGAGAATCGGGTACTAACCTGCAGGTAGGTCATAAATGGCACAGAGAAAAAATAAAGGTTTTACGCTTATCGAATTGGTGATCGTCATTGTCATTCTCGGAATATTGGCCGTAACGGCCCTGCCGCGTTACCTTGATGTCACCGAAGAAGCAAAGAATGCCAGCGTTGAAGGCGTTGCAGGCGGTTTTGCAACTGGCGTGCTGCTTGTAAGAGGACAATGGGAAGCCAAGGGAAGAACCAAAGAAGACGGGATAAATACGATTCTTTATGATGGAAACCGCTTTTATCTGACGACTCCGACCGTTGAGCAGACGGAAAAAGGCGACGTTATGCCGGGATATCCAATGGATACAAATGACAGCGGCTCCAAGAATGTTGAGCCTGGCGCTTTGTCCGCAGACAGATGTCTTCATATCTGGAACCGCATTCTGCAGAATCCTCCGAAGGCTACTGCTAATTTCAGCGATGTGGTAAGCAGCAAGAACGATCTCAAATATTTCGTCAGCAAGGACGGAACAGGCAATGATTCTGTCTGCCGTTACTATCTTGTGATCTCGTTGTATAAGGACGTGGATGGCAACTACAAGGATCCGAACAACGATACCTCGCACTTCAAGAGTTTCAGTTATCGTCCGGCATCTGGCCAGGTTCTTACCAATATCAACAATGATTGATGCCGCATAAGAACGCCGCCATCCAAATTGACGGCGTAGACGGCCACGAGGGGTGCTATGCGAAATCATGGTGGGTTCACTCTCATTGAACTTATTGTTGTCATGATCCTGCTCGGCATTCTTTCTGTCTACGCGGCGCCACGCTTGTCCGGAATGTTTCAAGACTATAAGGAACTTTCGTTTGCGGATTTGGTTTCGTCAAAGCTGGCGCTTGCAAGAGAGAGTTCAATGAGCCGCAATGCCGAAGACTGCTCGGCTGCGCTCGTTGGTTCGAATTTTGCGGGAATTGCTTACTTCTCCACTGGCTGTCAGGGCCGTGATGCCACAGGCACGGGGCTTATTGCCCATCCGACTCAGATCAAAACGGAAACATCATCCGGTACATACGAGATATCCTTAAACGGCGTCTCAATATCTTCAAACAACGCAATCTTGGTGCTTTTCGATGGTTTGGGAGAGGTCAAGGCTTGCGGAATTTTTAGTCCAAGTGCAGGTGCTTCGATTCCATATGTCCGCTCCGACTGCAAAATTTCTTTGGGCGGCGGCGGGGGCATACATGTTCACAAGGGCGGATTCATCGAAACTGTCAGGCAATAAGAATAGGGCAACGGTCAGCGCATGAACAGACGAACAAGCGGTTTCACGCTCGTGGAATTGGTAATAGGAATGGTTGCTCTCGGCATTGCGTGCACCTCCGTTCTTGGCATTCTTGCATCGCAGACGGCAGCTTACAGAGATCCGATTTACCGACAGACGGGAATCCAGATTGCCAAAAAAGTTCGCCAAGAACTGAGAACCGTAAGGTTTGACGAAAAATCGGATCCTTCAGGAGGTTTGTGGCGCTGCGGAGAAGAAATTGACGGAATCGGTTTGGGCGATTGCTCTCAGACATCCAAATTTGGCCGAGACGGTTCCGAGACCGCCTATATTTACGATCTTGATGATTTTGATGATTTTAAATCATCTGAATTATGCAAATCGGTTGCTGGATGCGCCGACGGAGATTTTCTTCCCGCCTCGTTCTTTTATCCAGAATCGTCAAGCGATCAGGAGCTTGCTGAGGCGCTCGAAGGCTATTTTGTGCGCATAGAAATATCAGCCCAATCCGTGCCGACGGCAGGCGGAACGGAAGATATTCTCTTCTCATCGGGAGAAAATGCCTCCGAAGGCAAACTGGCTAGATTCACAGTTCGTCAGCGAGACGGCACGGAAGTCGAATATTCCGTGTTTATGGCAAATATTTAGGCGGGGTGGATGCTATGAAGAACAAAGGTTTCACCCTGGTTGAATTGATAGTATCGATAGTCA
>JAZQPH010000028.1:0-14038 GCA_045628385.1 Succinivibrionaceae bacterium | reverse complement strand
TGCTTGCCCAAGAACAGGGGCTCATAACACCCAAAAAGACAATTTTGGCGGCTCCCATGCTAAAACTCCCGACCAAAGGACTGCCGTTTCCTATCGCAAAAGTCGCCGCTTCCGCCGCACAGATGGTCATGGACGCTGTTGGAAAACCGCATACCGCAGTGCCCGGGCAGGAAACATACAAACGCCCCGATTTTGAAAATAACGGAAAAACTCACAGCTGGGCGCGGCTGAACTTTTATCACGACATATACGCCGAACACCCTGAATTGGCATTGGGAGGCGTGACTTGGGGATGGTATTCCGCCTCGCTTGCCGCAATACCGCTCGTCATCAATCCAGGACAAACCCCTACCCTGATTCTCCTCGCTGGCGATGACACGGTGGTAGATAACGCAAACCTTCAGCCTGTCGAACCATCGGCAAAAGATCTTGTTTTCTTTGAAACCATCGAAGGCGCATGGCACGACCTTTTCAATGAAACAGATCGCATCCGAAACAAGGTCTTAGCCAAAATAGAAGAATTTGCCGAGCTATGACTACCGAAGAAGAGCAATTTCTCATCGACAAAAAATTCATGAAAATGGCATTAAGACAGGCAGACTGCGCTTCAAAACGCGGCGAGGTGCCCATCGGTGCCGTCATCGTCCATGACGGAAAAGTCATCGCCAGAGGATGCAACAGCGTTATCGGCAAATGCGATCCGACGGCGCATGCGGAAATCAGAGCCATGCGTGCTGCCGGCAAAAAATTGGAAAATTATAGACTTTCGGGAACCACCATGTATGTTACGGTGGAACCGTGCCCAATGTGCGCAGGAGCCATCACCCACGCAAGAGTCGGAAGACTCGTATACGGAACAAAGGAAGACAAAACGGGAGCCGTTGACTCGGCAATGCGAATCGTAAACCATGAAGCTCTCAATCACACCGTCGAAGTGACAAGCGGTATTTTGGCAGCAGAATGTCTCCAAAAATTAAGGGATTTTTTTTCCAGAAGACGGCGCGAGAAAAAAGAAGCCAAAGCGGCGTCTAGGTACAAATCGGACTCGGAACAAAATGGACAAAAGCACACTGACCAGGTTTAGAGGCATAGCGGCGCTTTACGGAATGCGAGGTCTTGAATGCCTGCTCCGGGCAAAAGTGGCGGTCATAGGAGTCGGAGGCGTCGGATCTTGGGCATCTGAAGCATTGGCCAGATCGGGCGTAGGCAGCATCATGCTATTGGACTGCGACACTGTATGCCTTTCGAATTTCAACAGGCAGTGTCCTGCCGTTTCGGAGAATATGGACAGGCTGAAAACAGAAGCCATGGCCCAGCGTCTTTTAAGCATAAATCCTTCTTTGAACATAGAAATCAGAAGCATAAAACTTACCGAAGAAAACCTTGACGAACTATTTCCTGAGGAAGTGTATGACGATTGGGCTGTTATCGAAGCCATTGACGATCAAAAAGCCAAGACAGCCTTGATTTCCAGATTGCTTCAAAGCAAACGGATTTTCGTATCCGCAGGCGGAGCCGGGGGCAAAGCCGATCCCACCAAGGCCAAAATAGCGGATCTTGCTGATGTCACCCACGACAAACTGCTGTCATCGACAAGACAAATTTTGCGAAAATCCGGAGTTATCCCGCAGGCTCCGAAAAAAACAGGCATTACCTGCGCCTTTCTTGAATGCGAATCGATTGCACCCAAAGAAAAAAACTCCGATGAAGAACTATCTCAGCTCGCGCCGACATTCGACGAAGGAAGAATAACCTTCGGAACAGCAATGGCGTCCACGGCCACCGTCGGACTCTGTCTTGCGAGCGCAATTATCGGAAAACTTTTGCATGGTTAACCTAAACGACAGGCAGCGTGAGGCCGTTTCGCATATTTCAGGGCCGTGCCTCGTAATAGCCGGAGCAGGATCCGGAAAAACCTCCGTAATTTGCGAAAAAATCTGCCATCTTCTGACAAATTGTGGGTACGGACCGACCGAAATATGCGCTGTCACCTTCACCAACAAAGCCGCAAGAGAAATGAAAGATCGAGCGGCCAGAGCTTTGCCGTCAGACCGCGCCAAGGGGCTTCTTGTCACGACTTTCCACTCTCTTGGGCTTCATATCATCAAAAGAGAACTCTCAGCACTCAAACTGAAACACAACTTCATATTGCTCGATTCACATGACCAAAAACGCTGGATTTCGAGAATTCTGAAAGAAGAGCTGGGACAAAATTCAGAAGGGAACCCCCAAGAAGTATCCGACGATGACATAAGTGACGTAATTAACCGCATTTCTCTTGCAAAAATGGAAGGTCTAACTCCTGAAGAGGCAAAATCATCCGCCAAAGATGAATTTGCCCTACTCGCCGCAGAAGTATATGCATCTTATGCGTCGCAAATGGAATCATGCGGAGCGCTTGATTTTGACGATCTCATACTAAAACCGATGCGTCTTCTTAAAAATAGCGAAACGGCGAGAACCCGCTGGCAAAGAAGATTCCGCTACATTCTGGTCGACGAATACCAAGACACCAATGCCGCGCAATATGAATTCATAAAATTGCTTATCGGACAGCGGGAAAGATTTACGTTCGTCGGCGATGACGATCAGTCTATCTACGCATGGCGCGGCGCCAGGCCGGAGAACATCAATCTTCTCGTAAAAGACTACCCGACGCTGAAAGTAATCAAACTTGAACAAAACTATCGATCCGTCGGCACCATTCTGAACGCTGCCAACGAAATCATTTCGCACAATGCGCATCTCTTTGAGAAAAAACTTTTCTCCGCTTACGGGATGGGCGACAAGATTCTTGTCAAAGAAACAGAAAACCCCGAAAAAGAAGCTCTTTTTGTCGCATCGACGATCATCGAAAAAAAATATGTTCGTCAGGCCAAATGGCGTGATTTCGCAATTCTGTTCCGCACCAATTTCCAGTCACGCGGAATAGAAAAAACGCTGATGGAAAACAGAATCCCATACCGCATTTCCGGTGACATATCGTTTTTTGAAAAGGCCGAAATTAAAGATCTCATGGCCTACTACAGGCTACTTGCCTCGACCGACGATGACAACGCGCTGATACGCATCGTCAACGTGCCGCCGCGAAGAATCGGCGGAGTGACCACCGAAAAATTGGGCATTTTGGCAAGTTCTCGCGGAATATCCATGTTCGACGCAATTTCTGTTCCAGATGCTGGAGACTATTTGCCTTCAGAAGGGCTAAAGGGACTCAAAGCATTCAAAGACATGATTGACGAATCAAGAAAACTCATTGATGAAGGACACCCTCTCGCTGCCGTAGACAAAATTTATGACGATGCAGCCTACCGCGCTTATTTGTTCGAGACATCCGGCAGCGAACATGCAGCCGAAGCGCGAGACGCGAACACTAGACAGCTTAGAACTTGGATTGCAGGGAAAATTAAAGGCGATCCCGATAACGACAGCGAGCCGATGGAATTTGCAGATGCCGTAAGATCTCTTTGTCTTCGGGAAATGCTTGAACAGACTGGCACGCAGGATGATCCCGATAACCAACCCGATCAGGTTCAGCTGATGACGCTTCACTCCTCGAAAGGACTGGAATTCGATCATGTCATAATTCCTGGGTGCGAAGAAGGCACATTGCCCCACACAAACAGCATCGAATCAGACACTATCGAAGAGGAAAGACGCCTGATGTATGTCGGCGTAACAAGAGCAAAACAGACGCTGACTATTACCTGGACGAAAAACAGAGGCAAGGAAAAAGGAAGCATATCCAGGTTTGTCAGCGAGATGCCAGACAAATACATTGACATGAGACTATTGGGCAAAACCGCCGTTTACACCGAGGAAGAAGCCAAGGATGCGCTGAATGCCTTGTTCGATGCGTTCAAATAAGCATCCTTAGTCCGAGTCATTGATTTGCAGGAAGTTCCGATAACCCACCCAATTGCTGCGCTCTTACGAACGACGTTCATAAGGCGGACAATTTTGCCGACAGCATTATGCATTTCGAATCGCTGTTGAGCCCATCCGCGATTGATAAATGCCCTACCATTTCATAAAATAAAGCACCATGCGCTGGTAGCCCAATTGGATAGGGCGTCACCCTCCGGAGGTGAAGGTTGTGGGTTCAAATCCCACCCGGCGCACCACCAGTGTTACCAGCATTCTGGACAGCGCCATGCATGACATAACTTCAATAATCGCGCAAAAACTTAAGACCAACAAACTTAAGATGCCGAGTCTGCCTGAAAATGCGCTTAAAATCCGCAAGATGGCAGGCGACCCGAATGCGTCTTTGCGCGATCTGACCAATCTCATAAGTTTGGATGCCAATATTTCGGCCCAGCTTATCCGTTTGGCACAAACCCTTCGCTACAGCAATCCAGGATGCACCATCACTTCGCTTGCCAATGCCATCAACCGCATCGGAATGCAAGGAACTATCAACCTGGTCCTTGCCATGTCAATACTTCAGGGATACAAGTTCAAATCCCGCATATTGCACGAAGCTTGCAGGCGCGATGGCGAATGGTCAAAGCAGATTTGCCGCTATGCGCTTACCATACACCAGGCCAAAACAAGCAAGCTGAGTCAGGCGGATGCAGATTTCATTTCCCTTGCCTGCATGTTCATAAACATCGGCGCGCTACCTCTGTACGGAGAATTGGATTCATTCGCAATCTCGACCGGTCAGGAATACACAAAAGACGAAGTTGCCAAATGGGCACTGCAGCTGCGCGTGCCTCTTGGAAAGCTTTTGCTCCAGACTTGGAATTTTGATCCAAAATTTTTTAAAACTCTTACCCTCAATGTCAATGATCCCGAGTATTCAGAAGACATGAAATCAGTTGCTCAGGCAGTAGAATTTCTGACTACAGCTGAAGCAAATCTAATCGCCCCGATACCTCGCGATGTCGGAGATTGTTTTGCGCCGATGTCTGAAGGCAACTTCTTTGATGCATTGTCTGAATGGCTCATTTCAAAGGGAATTCAGCCTGCATGAGACTCATCTCCTGCAATTTCAACAGAATTTGACAGCGTCACCGCAGCGGATTACGCTTAGAAAAGCCTATTGCACTCAAGCGACACTTATTATATAAGCCGAGTGTATCGCCAGTGATATTCGCAGGATGTGCTGTTTTTAGAATTCAACAACATAAAAAAGGGACGAAATGCTTTCGTCCCTTTTGTGTCAAATCAAACCGCCGAAATTAGCGCATTGATTTCCATGCATTGATGAGGCCATTGGTCGAAGAATCGTGGCTCGACACCGTATCGTCGCCGTTGAGTTCCTTGAGAATCTTGCCTGCAAGCTGCTTACCGAGCTCAACGCCCCACTGATCGAAGCTAAATATGTTCCAGATAGCGCCCTGAACGAAAATCTTGTGTTCGTACATGGCAACCAAAGCTCCGAGCGTCTTTGGAGTCAATTTTTCAAAGAGAATTGAGTTCGTCGGACGGTTGCCTTCAAAAATCTTGAACGGAACCAAATCTGCAAATTCTTCATGTTTCTTGCCCTTTGCGAGGAATTCTTCTTCAACCTGTTCCTTGCTCTTGCCAAATGCAAGCGCTTCGGTCTGGGCAAAGAAGTTCGCCAGCAGTTTTGCATGATGATCGCCGATCGGATTCTGGGTCTTTGCAGGAGCCAAGAAATCGCAAGGAATAATCTTGGTGCCCTGATGGATAAGCTGGTAGAACGCGTGCTGTCCGTTAGTTCCAGGTTCGCCCCAGATAATAGGACCGGTCTGGTAATTTACAACCTTGCCGTCGCGACCTACATACTTGCCGTTCGATTCCATGTTGCCCTGCTGGAAATATGCTGGGAAACGATGCATGTACTGATCATATGGAAGAATCGCTTCAGATTCGAATCCGTAGAAATTGTTGTACCAGATGCCGATAAGAGCAAGGATTACAGGAATGTTGTTTTCGAACTTTGTCGTCGAGAAGTGAACATCCATATCGAATGCGCCCTGCAGGAACTGCTCAAAGTTGTCAAAACCGACAGCAAGAGCAACCGACAGACCGATGGCTGACCAAGATGAGTAGCGGCCGCCGACCCAATCCCAGAATTCGAACATGTTCTCGGTATCGATGCCGAATTCCGATACGCCCTTGGCATTCGTCGAAAGCGCGACAAAGTGCTTAGCAACTGCGGATTCGTCACCTGCAGCCTTCATAAACCAATCACGGGCGGAGAATGCATTCGTCATGGTCTCCTGAGTCGTAAAGGTCTTTGAGGCAATAAGGAACAGCGTTGTCTCAGGATCGCATTTCTTCAGAGTTTCTACGATGTGGGTGCCGTCCACGTTAGAAACGAAATAAGGAGTAAGACGGGTCGCATATGGCTTAAGAGCCTCAGAAATCATTACCGGGCCGAGATCTGAACCGCCGATGCCGATGTTGACAACAGTTTCGATCTGTTTGCCGGTGTAGCCTTTCCACTCACCGCTGATGACGCGCTCGCAGAACTTTTTCATTTTTGCGAGAACGGCGTTTACGTCCGGCATAACATCCTTTCCGTCAACAAAAATCGGACGGGTAGAACGATTTCGAAGCGCGGTATGCAAAACAGCTCTGTCTTCCGTACGATTGATCTTCTCGCCGGTGAACATGGAATCGATAGCTTCCTGAAGTTTAGTTTCGCGAGCCAAAGAGAAAAGCAATTCCATTGTCTTTTCATCGACTATGTTCTTGGAATAGTCGATCAGAATGTTGCTCGGCGCGAACTTAACGGAAAACTTGTCAAAACGGGCAGGATCTGCCGCAAACAAGTCCCTGATAGTGCGGTTCTTATTGGCGTTAAAGTGTTCGGACAAAGCCTTCCAGGCTTCGGTAGAGGTTGGGTTGATATTCTGCATGGTTGCTCTCATAAGATAATGTTAGCCCCGGCACCGGATATCGGTGCGGCACTTTGTGCTTTTCATTCAAATTGTATCACGTTCGGGATCATTCGCCCGCCACTGACCAGAAAGCTGACACAAGCAAATCTTCCGAGCGAGCCGCGCTCACGCACAGCGATACTTCAAAAGGGCGCAATTCAGGTTTTATCGGAAGCACGGCAATTGATGACGCGACAGGACTTCTTTCGACCACGGCACGCGGAACCACTCCTATGCCGCAGCCAAGCGCCACCATGCTTACGATCGCTTCATTTCCTGCCACTTCGGCATAAACGTCGGGAACAATGCCTCTGTCCGAATACCACTCATCCAGCCTGCTTCGCAGCGTTCCCCTTTCCGGCAATATGATGGGCATTCTTATCCATTCGTCGGCAGAATCGCATTGTTCCGCGCCCCTTCCCGCAATAAATACCAACGGAATTTCCACGAGCTTTCTGAATCTTAAGCCTTTGTGAGATTCATCAGGACGCGCCGCAACGGCCAAATCCGCAGCCCCCGACAAAACCTTTCCGACGGCAAGTGCTGCGTCGCCAGTTTCCAGCCGAATTTCCACTTTCGGATAACGCTTCCTAAACTCGGACAGCAGCGGCGGCAGCACAAAATAGCTTGCTGTTACCGAACAGAACACGCGAAGCTGTCCAGACAGCTCGCGTTCCTTCGGGCGAGTATCTTTTTTCAGCCGCCGCCAGGCAGACAATGTTGCATCGGCAAAGGCTTTGGCTCGTTCTCCTTCGGGCGTAATTTCCACTTTGCCGGGGTTTCTGACAAACAACTGACATCCGAGTTCATTTTCCAATCTTTGCACTGCCCTTGTTACTGCAGACACGCTCTTGGCCGACGATGCGGCAGTTTGGGTGAAATTCAAGGATCCGCACAGCGTAGAAAAAACTTTAAGATCGGCAAGGTCCATAGCAACTCCTTTTGATATTGCGCAAAACGCAATATGTTGTTGCTTATATAGCACTTAACGCAACGGCATTCAAACTGTACAATATCCAAGATAAATATCTGGTCTCTGCCGGAATCACAATTAGTAAATCCTTATTTTGGAGTCCGCAATGCGCAACAATTATTTCAATACGCTGAGCCTGCACAACCAGCTTGATCAGCTCGGCCGCTGCCGTTTCATGTCCCGCGACGAATTCAAGGACGGCTGCGATTTTCTTAAGGGCAAAAAAGTAGTTATCGTCGGATGCGGCGCTCAGGGTCTCAACCAGGGTCTGAACATGCGCGATTCCGGTCTTGACGTTGCATACGCTCTTCGCGCTGAAGCAATCAAAGAACAGCGCAAGTCCTGGAAGAACGCAACCGAAAACGGATTCAAAGTCGGCACTTATGAAGAACTCATCCCTACTGCCGATCTCGTTATCAACCTGACCCCTGACAAGCAGCACTCCAGCGTTGTTCAGGCTGTTATGCCGCTCATGAAGCAGGGCGCTGCTCTCGGTTACTCTCACGGTTTCAACATCGTTGAAGTCGGCGAACAGATTCGTCCAGACATCACCGTTGTTATGTCCGCACCAAAGTGCCCTGGCACCGAAGTTCGCCACGAATATCAGCGCGGTTTCGGCGTTCCTACCCTCATCGCCGTACATCCTGCAAACGATCCTAAGGGCGAAGGCATGGCTATTGCCAAGGCATGGTGCGCTGCGACCGGCGGTCACAAGGCCGGCGTTCTTGAATCTTCTTTCGTCGCTGAAGTTAAATCCGACCTCATGGGCGAACAGACCATTCTCTGCGGCATGCTCCAGACTGGCGCTCTTCTTTGCTTCGACAAGATGGTTGACGAACTCGGCATCGACGCGGGCTATGCTTGCAAGCTTATCCAGTACGGTCTTGAAACCCTCGGCGAAGCTCTGAAGTTCGGCGGCGTAACCAATCTTTACGATCGTCTCAGCAACCCAGCAAAGATCCGTGCTTTTGAACTTGCACAGAAGCTTAAGCAAATCATGCGCCCGCTCTACCAGGAACACATGGACAACATCATGAGCGGCAAGTTCTCTTCCACCATGATGGCTGACTGGGACGCAGGCGACAAGGATCTCCACGCATGGAGAGCCGCAACAGGCGAAACAGCTTTCGAAAAAGCTTCCATCACCGACAAGGAAATTCCAGAACAGGAATACTTCAACAACGGCATTTTGATGGTTGCCATGATTGCATCCGGCGTTGAGCTTGCCTTCGAAACCATGACCACTTCCGGAATCAAGCCTGAATCCGCATACTATGAGTCGCTCCACGAACTTCCGCTCATTGCCAACACCATTGCTCGCAAGCGTCTGTATGAAATGAACGTTGTTATTTCCGACACCGCTGAATACGGCAACTACCTGTTCGCTAACAAGTGCGTTCCGCTGCTCAAGGATTTCATGAAGGACATTACCGCTGAAGACATCGGTTCTGGCCTCAAGTGCTGCTGCACTGCCGTTGACAACGCAACGCTCGTAGAAGTCAACGAACAGATCAGAAATCACCCAATCGAAGTTGTCGGCCGCAAGCTCCGCGGTTACATGACCGACATGAAGCGCATTGCTGTTGGTTCTGGCAACTAATTAAGGCTTATTGCCTTAACGGGCAAATGCTAAATTATAGAAAGCCCGCGTCTGCGGGCTTTCTTTTCGAAGCAGCTCGGCATAATTTTGCAATCTGCCGCATCCATCAGAGGAATAACCATGATTTCCCCAAAAATGCTTAAGCTCGGATCAAACCGTTCCGTAATCAGAGAATTGTTTGAATTCGGCAAACAGCTTGCCGCCAAAGCGGGACCTGAAAATGTATTCGATTTCAGCATCGGCAATCCGAGCACTCCCGCACCGGAAGAAGTAAGGCAGGCAATTATCGACATTACCGCATCAGGAGAAGGCGCTAGCGCTCACGGATACACATCCGCACAGGGCGCACCTAATGCAAGAAAAGCCATAGCGGACAATCTCAACGAACGATTCGGCACATCTTTCAGCGCCGACGAACTTTACCTTACCTGCGGCGCAGCAGCGTCACTTTGCATTTCGATGAAAGCCCTCATCACGGAAGAAACCGATGAAATCGCAACTTTCGCCCCTTACTTCACAGAATACAAAGTATTCGCTGAATCCTGCGGCGGACGTCTTGTGCCGATCAACACCGAGCCAAAGTCCGGGTTCATACCCAATGAAGATGATCTGAGAAAATCCTTAACCAAGAAAACGGCTGCTCTTCTCATCAACTCGCCGAACAATCCTTGCGGCGTCGTTTACTCAGATGAAACGATTGCGATGCTTGCAAAGGTTCTCGACGAAAAATCAAAAGAATACGGGCATACGATCTATCTGATATCGGATGAACCTTACAGAGAAATCACCTATGGTTCGGTCAAAGCTCCGTTCGTCACCAAATATTGCAAAAATGCCATCGTCTGCTACTCGTACAGCAAGTCATTGTCGTTGCCAGGCGAACGCATCGGTTATGTCCTGGTGCCAAAAGAAGCCGATTCTTCAAAAGAACTCTATGCTGCGGTATGCGGCGCAGGCAGATCTCTTGGCTATATCTGTGCGCCAGTTACATTCCAAAAATTGATCACACGCTGCGCAGGTCTGACCGCCGATATTTCTTCTTATGAAAAAAATCGCAATTTGCTTCTGAACGGACTTACCGAACTCGGATTTGAATGCGTAAGACCTGACGGAGCCTTCTATCTCTTCGTCAAATCTCCGGAAGAAGATGCCAAAGCTTTCAGTGACAAAGCAAAACAGCATGGCGTGCTCATCGTCCCTGCCGACGATTTCGGTGCTCCTGGATATGTGCGAATTGCATATTGCGTAGCTGAAAAGACCATAAGAAACTCCATGCCTGCATTTAAAAAGATCGCGGAAGAGTACGGTCTGTAAGACAGTAATTACTCAATTGTTTCAAGCCTTCTTCGGAAGGCTTTTTGTTTCAAAATTCGATCTCGATCCGACAGGCGACAATCACCATCACTCAAAATTTCGATCAATGCTCACAATGAAAAGCAGCAATTCAAGATAATTCTCAATATTGTTTTTCATGCAGTGCGTTTCCGACGATTGCAATACACAAGCGTAATGCAAATAAAAAAATAATATTTTGTTTGAACTTTTTTGTTTGCAAACACTCATAGAGAACAGATAGGAACGCTGCGGATGCTTAATCGCCAACAGCGTTATAGCAAAAACATCTAAATTTTTGAGCGGCATAACCGCCGAAGGAGTCCAAAATGGCTTTGACTATGTACATGAAAGTAACCGGCAAGTCCCAGGGCGAAATCAAAGGAAGCTGCGATCAGGGCGGCGACAAGAAGGACAAGATGCTCGTATACGCATACAGCCACGAAGTCGAAATCCCTCGCGACACCCACACGGGACTTCCTACCGGTCAGCGCATCCATCACCCTCTCGTAGTCACCAAGGCAAAGGACGTCGCGACTCCAAAGCTGTATTCGGCATGCTGCAAGGGCGAAGGCGTCGAAGTAGAGCTTGATTTCTACCGCATCGCGGACACGGGGGAAGAGAAGAAGGACTTCACCATCAAGCTTGAAGACGCAATCATCGTCCAGATGGGCGCTGAAACTCCAACCACCTTCTTGTCTGAAAACAAGCCCTACAAGGACATGGAAACCGTGGCGTTCACGTACTCCAAGATTACCTGGTGCTACGCAGACGGCAACATCGAATATTGCGACGACTGGAAGGCTTAAGAGCTGTCCGCCGATTGCTAGGGCGCGGTTTTCGCGCCCGTTTTGAACCGCTTCGGCGGGTCTTTTTATTTTATTTGATGCCGCGCGACACTCCACATCAGAACCTAGTAGATTACGGCAACAAATCAGGGCAATAGTTCAATTTTAGGAGCTGAAACATCACGCTAATGAGTGTTTCGGCTTAGATGAGTTTTTCAATCCTGCATTGGTGATTTTTCGTTTTGGAACTGTAATTTATCCCAACAATTATGACGTCCCGGTATTTGCCCGCATAACGACTAAAATATTCTTGCGATTTGATCTGAGCAATCGCCTCTTCGGCAGATCCATCATACTTAAACTCAATGATTATCAGCGGCAGCCTACGGATTATAGGTTCGTACACTAAATCAACGCGACCTTTTCCTGACTGCTCTTCGCGATGATAACTGTAATCATCAAGAGTTGACCACAATAGGCCTGTCATCACGCAATAAGTAAGAGACTCCTCGTCATTGTAATCAAGGAGTGCCACTGCGGAAGAATTGTGAATATCTTGAATCAGACTGGCAACCGCTGTTCCGTCAAGTTCTACTATGGCTTTAAGCAAATTTTCAGAACGCTTAATAGTTTCCATGCGTTCATACCAAGTTTGCTCCCTTACAATGTCCATCAAAACAGCTTTGATTTCGGCATTAGGCACGTATGCAATTTTGCGATAGGCATTCTTGGTATCGGAACAGCCAAGATAGCCAAGGCAAACAAGAAGACTGAATAAGTCATTCTTATCCTTGATTGTGACCATATCGTTTTGAAAGTTGGCACAACTGAACGTCACTTCCCCGCCTTCGATCAAATCGATAATATCTTCTTTTACGCCGTCAAAATCAGCATTTATGAGTCGAACAAACTCTTCATTTGACGATGTACCGCTCCAATAACTTTTGCATTTCCCATCACTTACGGCCGAAACAACGGAATTAGGATTGTAAATATCGATTCCGTTAAGCTTATACCCTTCGTACCATTCCTTGAGCTCACTGTGTGTAAGTTTGCATAGGGGTAATTTGACTATTTGGGCAACATCTTCTTCCGTAAAACCAAAAAATTCTTCATATGGTTCAGGATTCAACATATTGTATTCTTTGAAATTATTCAAAGCTGATTGAGAATTGTATTTTTTTATGGGAAGAATGCCCGTGAGATAAGCAAGAGCAAAGCAGGCTTTTCCGCCATCGGATTTAAACAAATTTCGGAGAAAATCTATGAATTCTTCTTGCAATCGAACGTTGTCACGGTAATCGCGATAAACCAAATCCCACTCGTCCATAATGAATATGAACTTTGCATTCAAATCGTTACGTAAAGCCGACAACGCTTCGAGAAGTCCAGTATTTTCAATCTGATGCTTTGCAAAACATTCAGAAAATTCTTTGCGCCCCCTTAGATCTTTGATTACCGCATATTCCAAGTAATCAATTAGACTTTCGACACCTGGCACTTTATTGATTTTTTTTTGATAGCCCCCGTATAAGCCATTTATGAAATTCATGTCGATATAGATAACATCATACTTGCTGAGGTGTTCTGAAAAGGAGCGGCTGTCCGCAGCAATATGCAATGTCTCAAATATATTTTGGCCAGCGTACCCTCTAGAGTAATAAGCCAACAGCATATGCGCTGTTACGGTTTTGCCAAATCTTCTGGGGCGCGTTACGGCAATGAGTTTTCTATCGGTATTGAGTAGTGCATTGGTTTTTTCGATAAAACCAGTTTTATCAACGAACACCCCTGTGTCACTAGCATTAACTAAACCGATAAAACTGTTATCGCCAACAGGATTCAGTATATCTCCCATAGCTAACCTCAACGAAAACTCACCTTCTCATTCTAGCACGTCACCGAAATTAAAAATGAAACGTTTAAAAGTCCGTCTATTGATGAAAATTTAGTTAAATTTGCTTATATAAAATAACCGCTCAGCTGCACTTACAGTGCCCAGAAACGGGATGTGAAGCAAGAGTAGGACATATCATCAATCTTGCTGCACAGCCTGAACGCATTTCTCAAAACGATGCATCAAAATATTTTGCAATTCGTAAAAATTTTTGGAACTTTTTCCGCTTACCGATGCTCATAGTAGACAGAAAGGACGCAGATGAAGAAACAAATCCGAATCTTCGCTCCCGATGCAAAAATTTTGATTTTCAGATTAAGGCGGCATAACCGCCGAAGGAGTCCAAAATGGCTTTGACTATGTACATGAAAGTAACCGGCAAATCCCAGGGCGAAATCAAAGGCAGCTGCGACCAGGGCGGCGACAAGAAAGACAAGATGCTCGTATACGCATACAAGCACGAAGTAGAAATCCCTCGCGACACCCACACGGGTCTACCAACCGGCCAGCGCATCCATCACCCTCTCGTAGTCACCAAGGCAAAGGACGTCGCGACTCCAAAGCTGTATTCGGCATGCTGCAAGGGCGAAG
>JAZQPH010000027.1:0-8440 GCA_045628385.1 Succinivibrionaceae bacterium | reverse complement strand
CTCGTCATCCGCCGCACTGATGGTTCCCCAACCTATAATTTCTGCGTGGTGATCGACGACTACGACATGGGCATTACCCAGGTCATCAGAGGCGAAGATCACGTAAACAACACTCCGCGCCAGATTAATATCTACAAGGCTCTCGGCGCGCTGGTGCCTGAGTTTGCGCACGTATCCATGATTTTGGGCGATGACGGCACGAAACTGTCGAAGCGCCACGGCGCGGTCAGCGTCATGCAGTACCGCGACGATGGATATCTGCCAGAAGCGCTTCTTAACTACCTCGTGCGTCTTGGCTGGGGCTGCGGCGATCGGGAAATTTTCTCGGTCCAGGAAATGATCGAACTCTTCGATCTTGACGGCATCAGCAAGTCGGCATCCGCTTTTGACACCAACAAGCTCAAGTGGATGAACAAACATTACATCCAGACGCTTGATCCTAAGCATGTCGCAAAGCATCTTGAGTGGCACATGAAGGATCAGAACATCGATACTTCCAACGGTCCGTCCCTCGACAAGGTCGTGACCGCGCTTGCCGAAAGAGCTTCGACCCTCAAAGAGATGGCCGAACAGTCCCGCTACATGTTCGAAGAATTCGACGGGTACGAAGAAGCGGCCGCCAAGAAATGGTTCAAGGCAAATTCCGCCGAGGCTCTTGATCGCTGCATCGCAAAGCTCGAAGCGCTTCCTGAATGGAAGGGCGAAGACATTCACAAGGTAATCGGCGAAGTCGCCGAAGAAATGGAACTCGGCATGGGCAAAGTCGGCATGCCGGTGCGCATTGCGGTCACGGGCAGAGGCCAGTCGCCTGGCATCGACGTCACTCTCGAACTCGTCGGAAAAGAAAGAACTCTTGCCAGAATGAAGAAAGCTTCGGAATATTTGAAGGGCAAGTTCAAAGAATAGAGCATTCTTTCTTTATGCATGCTGCTTCTAGGAGTAGCATTCACGAACAGGGCGCGGAAATGTCTGCGCCTTTTTTGTGCAGGATTGTTGTCGGAGATTATTTCCGCTGATATCGCGGAATCGTATGGCGCTAAGGACGGCTCGGAATGGAAATATTACTTAACAGCAACAGAGGCAAATTTGCGGTAAGACAGCTCGTGGCTGCTGCGCTCTGCGGCATTGATATTTCCGATCTGTCTGCGGTCGAAGCGTTTTTTGAGGAAAATGCCGATCATCGCAAAGCATTGTTCGATCTTAGGCTTTATCCGAACTGCACGGCCGAGGAACTCGGCAACGTTTTAAGAGCGTCGCATCCGTACTCGCTTCTTAGCTTTTTGTCATCTCCCGACAGGCTGGTTCCCGTATGCCCTCTGTACGCCCGCGCGCCGAAGCTTCTTGACGAAGATACGGTCGCTGACTTGGCTAAGCAGGATTCAGGCAAGTATTACTCCATCTATATCGCCGACAGTTCCATGTCGCAGGCGATTCCGAAGGATACTTATGTCGAGGTCAAGACCAAGGAATCTCGCGTAAGCGGCAAGCTCATTAGCCAGCTTTGGGTCAACCCTGGTTCCGTAATCGCATTTAATTCCAATGATTGCGCCAAGACCATCTTCAAAGAAATCGAAGAATTCGGCGCCTACTATTTTGCGTACTGGGATTTTGACTTTGACGTGTCGCTCAACAGCACTTTCCCGAACCGCCGCAAGCTGATAACGAGAGCTTATCAGCAGGGCGGTTTTGAATTCATCCCGAGCCCCGCCATCGGCGTTATTCCGTACGAATGGTCGAAAGAAGATTTTTGGGGACTGCCTCCGCAGTTTTCCGAAGCAAGGCTTTTGGGAGACATCGAATTTACCTACAGCACCCGCGAGATCATGGGCAAACTCAAGGGCCCGGTTTCGCCGCAGAAGATGGTGCACAAGAATATCCTGACCAATATTCCAGAAGGCCGCGGCACCGATATCGATGCAGTGCGCAGCTGCGTCGCTTATCACTGGTTCTGCGAAGAACTGCCCGAAGCGAACATGGATATCTTCATCCCGATGGCGCAGTGCGACGAATCGGAAGATTTTACCGAAGCGAACAAGAAGATCCTGCAGCGCTGGGCGCAGTCGACGATTTCGCTGGCGTCCTCTGCGGCAAAGCAGCAGGGACTTGCTGAAGTCGGAAAAAACAATACCGCAGCCGATCATCAGAACCGCTGCGCGTCCGATATGGCATATCTGTACGAGATTATTTCGCGAGCAGATTTGAACTATCAGTACATGATTAATACAGTCACGGTGGAAAAACTGTTTTCTTGATTGCAAACCGCGATAGTTATTGCTATCATAGGCGCAACTTGAAGGGGTCATAGCTCAGTTGGGAGAGCGTTTGAATGGCATTCAAAAGGTCGGCGGTTCGATCCCGCCTGGCTCCACCAAGTATCCTCAAGACTAATCTTCAGTTTTTCCCTTGCTTAAATATCATGAACAAGACTTCTGGTCTTTTTGCGTCCGTTTTGTCGCATAAAATCGTTCTTTGCGCCGTATCGCTTTCGCTTTTGAGCGGCTGCACTTGGTTTTCGTTTTCTACCAACGTCGATCCCGAGAATTTCCGCGAGTATTTCAAGGCATCTGGCGTTTCGGAAATCACCAGAGCGCAGATGGCGTCGCTGGATGCTTACGACGATCTCGGAATGGTCGAATCATCCGACTGCATGGAAACCGAAGATGACGCTGCGCCTTCAAAGGGCGTTGCCATGAAAACTCTTCTTGAGCAGGCAAGCGACAAAGGCGCCGATGCCGTTGCGGGCGCAAAGTGCGTGACCGTCACCGACACTCTTAAGTGCAAAGAAGAAATTACCTGCTATGCTCAGGCCATAAAGGCGGGCAAAGAGAATCTTCGGGCTCTCGAATCAAAGTCAGATAATTGATTTCATCCCGGCCAGGTTTGGCTATCAATCAATGCGTTAAGCCCCTAAAGGAGCAGTCTGCAGGAGAACTTTGGCAATTCTCTTCAATGACTGCTGCGCTCGGACGGCTTGTCCCGCTGTCGTCTTAAAATCGGCGACAAACTCATGTCATATTCAGATCCTTTATCCCAGGTACTATCAGGCATATAGCCGCAATACCTAAAAGTTGCGACGGATACGACATAACTTTTAGGCATAATTACATGCGAAATAGTTTTTTTCGCGGATAATTTAGTAACATATCAATATCTGACAACGTCGGCGACGCAAGTTTTAGATCTTATGAAGGTGTAAGCATGATAATTCGGGATGAATATCTGGAAAAACTAAAATCTGCGATGTGGGACAGGAACATCAAAGTCATAACGGGACTGAGAAGATCCGGAAAATCTACGTTGCTTTTTGAATTGTTCTATGAATATCTGATTTCTTCGGGCGCCAAGAAAGAAAATATCATCAGGCTGGAACTTGATAAGAGAAAATTTTTTGTATTCAGAAATCCGGTCGCCCTTTGCGACATGGTCGAGAAAACCCTGGACGGAAGGGATGACGAAAAATTTTATCTGTTCATTGATGAAGTCCAGATGGCCAAGAAGACTGTCGTAAAGAATGAGTACGGATCCGACGAAGTATCGATTTACGATATGCTTAATGAGTTGAAAGGATACAAGAATCTCGATGTGTACGTAACGGGCAGCAATTCCAAAATGCTGTCGAGCGATATCGTTACGGAATTTAGAGGAAGATCGACTCAGATTCATGTTCATCCGCTGTCCTTTCGTGAGTTATATGGCTTCTATGGCGGAAGCGAAAAAGATGTCTTGGCGGAGTATATGCGTTTTGGCGGCATGCCTGAGCTTACTTCCAAAAAGACTGATGCAGAGAAGATGGCATATCTTGGAAATCTCTTTTCCGAAACTTACATTAAGGATTTGAAAGAACACGGCAGGATTCAAAGAGAGGATATTCTTTCCCATGTGCTTGATTTTCTGGCTTCATCCGTAAGTTCTTTGACCAATCCGACGAATGTCGCCAACGCCATCGGAAATTCATTGAAGGAGAACATCGATCGAAATATGGTGAATGGGTATATCGAGAAATTGAAGGATGCATTCCTGTTGGCTGAAGCCAAAAGATACGACGTAAAAGAAAAGGCATATTTCAATTATCCCAATAAGTATTATTACGCCGACATCGGTCTGAGAAACGCAAGGCTCAATTATCGCCAATACGACCCTGGCCATATCATGGAGAATATCATCTACAACGAACTTATCAGAAGAGGCTATAAGGTGGACGTAGGAGTTGTCCATGATAGGCGCAAAGCTACGAATGTCCAAAAAGAGATTGATTTCGTCGTAAACGATATGGACAGAAGGGCATACATTCAAAGCGCGTTTGAACTGAATTCGGATGATAAAACTGCATCTGAAATGGATTCATTCGTTCTTGCCGGCGATTTCTTTAAAAAGATTGTCGTAAGGAACGATATCCCGCACCATTTCTATGACGAGAAAGGTTTTTTGCATTGCAGTCTGACGGATTTTTTGATGAACAGAGTGGAACTGTTCTGAGACTTGCTTTGCCTGACGAGCCAAAGCGCCGATACAAGGCAGAAAACGCAAATGCCAAGATGATCCAACAAAGCATCAATTTTTTGATGGTCAAAAGGTCTAGCGCATGCCTAATCGCCCAGCGTTACAGATAAATCTCAGCAGACGCGCTATTTCTTCGGCAGCAAGAACTTTTCCGCAAGATACGATCTTTTCGTTGACGACCAGCGCTGGCAGGCTCATCGCTCCGTATCCCGCAATCTTCTCGTAATCGGTGATGTACTCGACGTCGGCGTCCCATCTGAGATCCGTGACGGCTTCTTGGGCAGATTCGAACAGCTCGCGGCATCTTTTGCACCCCGAACCCAGAACCTTGATAGATAATTTTTTGCCTGCTTCCGAGCCCGTATTTGGGCAGCATTCCGCAGCAGTCTCATTTTGCGCGGCGCTATTTGTCCGGCAGCGGCAAACGCTTTCGCCGCTGTTGTCTTTTTTGCTTCCGAATCCGAACCATGCCATGTCAGTGTCTCCTTGTGTCTTCAAAATTGGCGCAATGCGGAGCGTCCGAGAAGACGTTCCGAAAAAATAAATTCATATGAGCGCGTCTGCAAATGCATTCAGCAAGCAACCAACCAGGATGATGCCCGATGAAACCGCTCCGATAAATGCCATGAGAAGCTTCCTTTTCATGGCTTTTGACAGCATGATCATCGCAGGCAGCGACAGCGCCGTCACGCTCATCAGGAAACTTATGACGGTACCGACCCCGGCGCCCTTGGCAAGAAGCGCTTCGGCAATCGGAATGGCGCCGAAGATATCCGCATACATCGGAATGCCGACAAGGCAGGCAAGCGGCACGCTGTACCAATGCTCGCCGCCGAGCGCCGTTTGGATGATTTCCTGCGGTATGACGTTGTGAATGACGGAGCCGATGCCCACGCCGAGCAGGATATAAATCCATACTCGCCTGATGATGTCGAAAACGCCGTCTTTTGCAGAACGCAGACGTTCTTTGAATGTCGGCTTCGATTCTTCAATTTCGGTCATTGCGGCCTTTTTTATGTAGTCTGCGATATGCCGATCCATGCCAGATTTTTCGATAACCGTGCCGCACGCAACCGAGATCAATAAACCCGTAACCAGATAGGCGAGGGCAATCTTCCAGCCAAATTGCGTAAGCAGCACCGTAAGGCTGCCTAAATCCGCCATCGGCGACATGATGAGAAAGCTGAGAGTCACGCCTATGGGAAGTCCGGCCGAGCAGAATCCTATGAAGAGCGGGATGCTCGAGCAAGAGCAAAAAGGCGTAAAAATGCCGAGAAAGGCTCCGATCACCCGTCCTTTATATCCTTTGAAGGGACCGAGAATCGCTCTTGTTCTTTCGGGCGGAAAATAGCTTTGCACATAGCCGATGACAAAAATCAGCACGGCGAGCAGAACAAATATTTTCAGGCTGTCATAGATGAAAAAATTCACCGCGCCGAAGAGTTTGGTTTGCGGCCCCATCCCCAAGGCTTCGAGCAAAGCGCCGATCTCGTCATGAAGCCAGCGCAAGCCGAGAATCTGGATCTGAAAAAAATCCCAAAAGTCTGAAAAAGAGGTCATGTCTGAATCTCCGTTTATATACATAGATAAATATCAATGTATATGAGCAAAAAATTTTTTCCGTTTTCGGATTTTTTCATATATTCCGTTTCGGCTATTTGCCGCAGCATGCTCCGTCTTCTTTTTCCTCGCTGCAGGAGACGGAATTCAGATGATTTTTGAAGTCTCGGAACTTTTGGCAGCAAATAGAGTAGTGATGCCATTTGCCGTCCTTATATGAGGTCACGAGCCCGCAATCCGACAGCACCTTCATGTGATGGGAGAGGGTCGGCTGAGTAATTTGCAATTCCGAGAGGAGCTCGCAGCCGCATTTTTCTCCTGCGGCCAGCATTTCGATAATCCTTAGCCTGTTCGCATCGGACATCGCTTTGCAGATATTGGATACTTCTTCAATGTTCATCGTAAATTTTGTATAGATGTTTGTCTATGTGAACAAGATAGATTAAACATCGATATTTGTCAATGCAAGATTTTGATTATCGGTAAATATGGGGCATCGAAGACAAAATCGTCTGACATTTAGCTGTGTCAGGGTTTGATTCGGAGTACTTTTGCAAGCCCATTATCTTAGGAATCTGAAAAAATTTTGTTCATCCCAAATGGCTTTTATGGGCCGAACTGGCGTAGGGAAGTCTTTTAGAAGGATCCGATGTTCTTCACGTCTGCCCTGTTTCTCGAAAAAATATCCAGAGTCGGAGCCCTGCTGATGATTATGACGCTTGTTCTTCTAGTCAGCTCTAATCCGAACACAAGATAAGAAACACGCTCAGGGAAAAAGACATGCAGCGGCCGAACCCGGCTGGCAAGACGGTAAAGAATCCGACGCAGCGGATGATGTTCGATTATTGCAAGAGCGTCATGGCCATATACGCAGGCGGCAGGATCGAAGTGTCGCTCATACAGTTTGATATGGGAATAACCCTATTGGTATATTGGCAATGAGTATCAGATGATGTACGACGTCTGGGATTTTCAAAAAATGGATGTATGCGGGATGGGGGAATTATGTGTTATCAACTGCGGAATGTCGGTTCACGTAACTGAATAGTTTTGTAAAAGTTACCGCACAATTTTGGGGATAGGTCAGTTCTTGGGGCGGCGTTGTCTCGTAAAATTGTTGTTAACTGCCTTGACCCAACACAATCAATAATATCTCTTTTATAATTAATTTGATATTATCTATGGCAATTAATATGAAACGTATGATACATAGAAAGTATCAAATTCGTATCAATAATTTTCAGAAAATTATGAAATCGTATGAAATGGACTATACAATAATATAAATATTGAGATATTAATTAGTTGGAATATGCATTAACATCATAAATAACAACTGTAATTTGTTACTACATTGCAGTTATATAACTAGTTTATATATTGATTAGTATGGATTAGTTATAGTTGAGAGGTAGCTATGTGTACTAAGAATCAATTAGATAAAGCTAGAAAGATAATAATAAATGTAAATTCCTCTTCAGATGATAAGAGTTGGGCTTATGATTTGATTGATGAATGGAGAAAAAGTTATGAAGAACCTCTTAACAATACATATACCTCATTAAAGAAGATTCTAGGAAAAAGTAAAAATTACCTACATATTTCAAAAAGGCTTAAAAGATTTTCATCAATTAAAGCTAAGATATTAAAGAACACTCAAATGAGTATCAGCAGAATGCAGGATATTGGAGGGATTAGAGTTGTATTTAATACATTGAAAGAAGTATATGATTTTAGAAATAAAATACTAAAAACCAAAAGCAAAGTCTTTTCTGTATTAAAGAATGAAGACGGTATAGTCAAAGAAAATGATTATATAGGTGTCCCAAAATCAGATGGTTATAGATCTATTCATTTAGTTTTAAAATATAATCTTGACGGAAGAAGAACTGTTATTGAATTACAACTTAGAACTATATTACAACATTTAGTTGCTACTACAGTTGAAACATTAGGAGTTATAGATTCCGCTAATTATAAGGGGGGCGATGGAGATTCTGATAGGAGAATTTTTCTCAAAGGTATAAGCGATTTATTCGCAAATAATGAGCCTGGAAAAAATTATCCACTAAATGATGTAAATTATAAATTATTAAATGATATTGCAGATAAGTACTCGATTATAGAGTCATTAAGAAGCTTAGAACCTTTTAGTAAGCAACTTAAGGACAGTTATATTATATTTACCATAATGGAGGGTAAAAGTTTAGCTACTCCTTTCTATGATAAAAAGTTGGCTGAACTTTACTATTCAACACTTGAAAAATCTATAGACGACTCTATACAGGTATTTATGATATCTACTGACAGTATAAAGGAACTGAAAAAGTCTTATCCTAATTGGTTCTTTGATACTAAAGATTTTATAGAATACTATAAC
>JAZQPH010000026.1:0-9029 GCA_045628385.1 Succinivibrionaceae bacterium | reverse complement strand
AACGACCGGCAACGCAATTTATCATGCTTTGCGAGATGAACCGATTGCTCTGAAATAAGGTATTAGGTCTTAAAAAGAACATCAGTGTCTGATTGAACGGATTGAGAATTAAGAGAACTTAAAATAAACAGAATTATGAGATTTTAATTATGATTCAACAAATACACGTATTTAATTATTTTTGCATATACGATATGACAATAGATCTGTCCTGGTCGGGAACGAAGGCTCCTGCTCATTATGAAGATTATGAAAAGCTGCTATTTGTCCAACAAGGGAATGATAAAAAAAAGTTAAGAAATAATAGAATAGTACCAGTTCTTTCATTGTATGGAGCAAATTCCTCTGGAAAAACCACGGTTTTAAAGGCTGTAAAAGAACTTACAAAAATCGTTTCCGAAGGTATAAATTATAATAATTTTCAACCTAATAAAATTAAACAGACTTCTAAAGATAAACAGTATACGGAGTTTGAGATTGTATTTTGGAAACAAGGTGACAAATATGATTATTTGCTAAGATACGATAATGAAAGAATTTTAAAGGAAGAACTTAAGAAAAATGATAAAGAGATTTTTCTTGTAGATAATAATCGCATTTGTGACGTGTCTGATGCCCATATTGAAATCGGTGATCTTGAAAAAGAATACAAAACAAGATGCATAAATATCTCGAATAATTGTCAAATTAAAACTTTTTTATCAGGTATTGTAAAAGCTTTTCCTGGTGCAAGTTTATCTATAAACAGGGCTCACGAGTATATATTAAATGATATTCAGTTTTTACCTGATAATAAGATTATGTTTTCGGATGCAGTGAGTAAACTGGCGTCAGTTTATGGAAATGAACTAACTGAAGATGAGAGAGAAGATAGGGCTGTACAGGAAATTGTTAAGTATCTTGGAAAACTTGATTTAGGCATTGTGGGGATTGAGGTTCATAAAGAGCAGGGACCATTAAGTGATTTACATACTGTATTGGATGCGTGGGAACCAAACATTGAGCAGAATAGAATCGATGAGGGCATTTATAGAACTGATTATGTTTTTACAGTTCATAAATCTGAGGATGGTAAAGATGTCAAATTCAAATTGCGTAATGAATCAAAGGGAACTCGGTTGTTAATGGGACTTTTGGGATTTCTTTTGTATTCCATTAAGAAGGGGCAAACTATTTTAATTGACGAATTAGATGAATCAATGCATTCGTTGTTATTAATTCAGTTAGTAAGATTGTTTAAAGAAAAAAGACTTAATAAGAACGCTCAATTGATATTTACTGCTCATAATACGGATTTGCTGGCATCAGGTTTATTGAGTGTGTATGAAATAGGTTTTATCAAGTATGAAAAAAAGAGAGGAACCACTTTTTCTTTGTCGGCTGATAATCATGATGCCAAATCAAGTGATGACATAAGACGGTTGTACTTAGATGGTTATTTTGGCGGTGTTCCTTTCCCATATGTATAGATTCGGAGTCAATAATGAATAATCCTATATTACTTGTGTGTGAAGGAAGTTCTGAAGAAAATTACATTATTCAATTGAACCGGCTTTTTCGTTACCCAGATTCTGATTGTAAAGTATTTATTCCTTGTAATGCTCATAGTGGTAGATATTCTCTTATACAAAAAAAATTTAAAGAGGTTCAGAAAAGAAATAAAAAGCAAAAAGATAAGATAAAAATTTGGCTTGATAAAGATTTATACATAAGAGAAGGTACAGAGGAAAATTCTAGATATAATTCTAAAGATTACTTGATTTTACAATGCCTGTTTTCTTTAATGAATTTTGAGGATTATTTGGCCATGCATTGTTTGCCAGAGATTGTTGGAGAATGGCAAAGTATATGTGAAAGTAAAAATCATTTTATTGCTCCAATGCATGCTAGTCAGTATGAGGGGCTATTTAATCAATTTATCAGCAAAAATTTCAGTGCTGACTACAGAAAAGGAGACGTTCCTTTTGAGCTAACTCAAGAAACGATTCTTCAATTGTTTGATAATTTAAAATCTAATAAATTTAAATTTGAAAATGATTTTGGACGTTTTCTAATGAAGCTATACGAAACAAACTCTGTAGAGTTTAGATAAGTTATTTAATAATACTCATCATTTTTGAATAGCATTATGTATGATAGATATAAAAATCTTACATATCATGGACATATATCAAAAAGATCTTACGACGATGCCCGCAAAGCATAGCTTATACCCCATTCTGGCCGTTTTAGCAAAACTCCTGCCATGAACGCTTTTCATGAGTTCTGAGCATTAATCCCGGCAATCCCGATCCTCGCAAAATACTCCTAGCGCATTCGGTTTTCCAAAACAAATAGCCGGAAACGCTTTTGCATTTCCGGCTTCAGTTTGTCCGAAATCGCCACTCAGACAAAATTCAGGAAAAACGAAATAATCAGCGCGTTGGCAAAATCAATGAACAAAGCGCCGATGAGAGGAATGATGAAGAACGCCTTCGTCGAGAATCCGTTGGCTTCGCAAAACGCGGTCATATTGGCGACGGCTGTCGGGGTGGCGCCCAGCCCAAAACCGCAATGTCCCGCGCAGATGACCGCCGAATCATACGGAGTTCCCAAGAATTTCATTCTCATGACGCGGAAAGTGACAAGGTAGACAAAAGAGATTACAAGAAGAGTCTGAGCCGACAATATCGCAACAATCGGGAGCGCAAGTTCCGTAAGTTCCCACAATTTCATGGTCATCATCGCCATCGACAGAAATATCGACAAACTTATGCTGCCGAGCGCATCGATTGCCACCATCGGAATATTTTTGTTAAAAAAGTCGGTGATGTTTCTGATAAGCGCCGCGACGAGCATCGGTCCGATGTACGCGGGCAATGAAAGCCCGCCGTCCATGAGCCAATGCGTATGATCTTTGACAAACGGCGAAACCAAAGAACCGAGGCCCATCGACACGGCTATGCAAACGGCGGCGTTCATAAGATTGTTACCTGAGAACGCATCGGGATGAACGTCGGGACCTACGACATCTACAGCGGGTTCAGACTGCAGGATTTCCGCTTCTTTTTTGTCATCGTGCGGCACGATTTTGAAACGTTTCATCAGCACGCGTCCGACGGGACCGCCGATGAGACATCCGACTATAAGGCCGTAGGTCGCCGCGGCAAAACCAGCGCTCTGCGCTCCCGCAACGCCCATATCTTCGATAGTCGCGCCGAAAGCCCCCACCGTTCCGTGCCCGCCCGTAAGGGATACCGAACCGACCATTAGTCCGAATTTCGGATCCAAGCCGAAAAGATATGCCAAAGAGCATCCCGTGAAGTTCTGCGCTATCAGAAGAATACCTGATACGAGAAGCATCATGGCAACGCCGAGTCCGCCTTTTGCCATGAGTCTTAGACTTGCCATAAAACCGACGGTGGTAAAAAACGCCGTCATGAACAGGCTTTGCAATGTTGTATCAAAAGAAATCGTCAGAATGCCGTAATGCCTCAGCACGAGAATCAGCGCCGACATCAAAATGCCGCCGATAACGGGAGCGGGGATGAAGAAATCCTGAAAAAGTTTGACTCGCTGCTTTATTTTGGACCCAAGGAAGAACACCGCGGCAGCGACAGCGAGCGTCTGGATCATATCAAGATGTAAAGTATTCACGCGCAGATTGTATCACATGAATGATGCACGCTTTTTTTCTTAGGGTCCATAGCCGCAAGTCATCCCAAAACGGATAAAAAAACACCTTATGAATAACTTCATAAGGTGTTTCCCGTCATCCCTGAGATTTAGGACTTACTCGTCGATTTCCGATAGTTCTTTTTTGATGTTCTCAACCTCGCAAAGAAGATGTATCTGCCGCTGTGTTTTTTCTTCGGCCTCTTTAAGCCCTTCTTCTGTCGGATCCTGAATTGCAAAATTCTTGAGCTTATCGATGGCAAGTGACATTATGACGTTGCCCGTTGCATTGAATTCGATATATTGGCGGCCTACTTTTGATTTTAGCTGCCTAAAGACGAACTCTGGGGTGTATGCGCCGTCGGTCACCCTGATGATGACAAAAGACTGATTGACGAGCCAGTTATCCGTTTCGCGTTCGATCAATGCGACTTTTCCGACCGTTCCCTTAATCGAGAAGATGATGTCATTCTTATTTATCCGATTCTTCAGGCATTTGCTTTCAGGCGCCAGACGAATTATTTTTTCAGGTGCTTTCACGAAGCCGTACTCATTGATATCGGAAGCGCCGACCTCAAAATACTCATTGCCGATTTCTTCGGATTTTGTCGCCTGTGCTCTGTAGATTGTCGCAATCTCGCCCAGAGTTTTCGAGCACGGAAACTCGGCAAGTCTCTTTAAATAGAGTTTTGTCTCTTCCGACATGGCATATTTTGACGGCAAAAGCGAGTAGCGATCATTGGCAATCTTTTCAAGTGAAGCCATCTCGCATTTTTCGCCCAAATTGCCCCTCAAAGCATCCTGAAATACACTTACGGCTTTTTCGTTCAATACGAAACTTGCTCTTGAGCTCAGTTCCTCATCTTTATATTTGGCATCCGACAGATCGATCATAAGAATGTCTTCATGCTCTGCGCCTTTTCCGTCAAACAACAAGATGATGGTCTTTATGAAAGTTCCTGCCACAAATCCGCTCGGAAGTTCGGCTATGGCGGCGATTCGCTTTGATTCGACCAGAGTTTTTCTCAACATTGAAATGCGGCCGGTGTTTTGAAAAGCCAATCCCGCGGGAACTATGCATGCAAATCTGCCTTTTATCGACGCACACATATTTTCGATGACCAAAGCTTCAAGAACATCTCGGTTTTCCAACTTGACTCCCATAGGAGGCACAGAAAAGCCCACATCGTATCGATCGGCTGGAGCTTCGTACAGACTCTCAAATCGCGATTCTTCGAGTTTAAACGAAACATCCGACAAAGCCATCAGAAGATAATCAATCGTCGACTTAGTGGCACCGACATTCAAAAAGCAATTTTCTTCCGAACGGCGTCCGATGTACTTTTCGGCTTCGACCATGCTGTTAAACGGAAAATATGCTTTAAGACCCGGCTTGCCTTCGCAAATCCATTCCGAAAGCGCCGCAGAAAGTCTGTATTCGGAAAAATGCGTGTATAGAGCCATTGTGTTTAGAACTGATATCAGTCTATTGAGCGTTATTTCCTCGGTTTCGTTATCATCCCACTCGCATTCGGCTTTGAGCTTCACATATTCGCGCATCTGCTCACCGCGCAAGGTGAACAAAGAAATAATCTCGCGGCTGACATTTTCAGGAAGTTTGTAATGTTCGGCGCAGTAAGCTACGTCGCTTGCATAATCTTCTTCAAGCCTGCTCAGGAGAGAATCGTTTTTATGCATGAGCTCGATGATGCTCGCAACAGCGAGAGTTCCGATCTTGTTAACGCAGCAGATGCGAGTGAACTGCGCGATGTTGAATAAAGAAATTACTTTCATTTTGTATCCCGGTTATTTCATAGCCTTGGCTAAGTTAAAACTGTTCAACCTATAAACAGTAATCAAAGACTCGGCACTGGCCACAAGAGTCAAACCGCCCTTTTCTGCCATCTTGTCGGTAACCTTTTTCATGTGACTGAAAATCTGGCTGAGCTGAGCGCAATTCTTTTTATCGATGATGATTTTGTCTCCTTCAGCTGGTATGCCGAACTTGAGTACAAGATCGACCATTTCTTGGGTAATCCCCCTTTGCTCCATTCTCTGGTGTAAGTGGCGAGTCTTATGCATAATGTTTCTCCTAAATATAAGTCTCTGCACAACCGTGCTACGGTTTTAATAATAGTCACCTCATAACCAAATGTAAAGAGGTAATGCAGAGACTTAATAAAATTCTTTGAGATATGTGATTATTATCACATTGGTAATGAAGTGACTTACTTGTTATAAGCAGGTTTCGGTCGGCACCTTGCATAACGAACGCATCCAGGCTTATCTGCTTAATGGAAAGGCTTATAGACAGGAGCCTATCGACGATATGTCAGAAATTGCAGGAATAAGGAGATTTCGAAGAAGCTTTGGAAATCGAAGGCCTGAATAATAAATTGCCAGCCCCGACACAAGGATTGACCTTATGCACTTGTTATTTTGACAGGACATGCGTTGCAGGACGACGCCAATTATGCTTTTGTTCTGCTGCGCATGCCGTCATCAAGATCGCTCTAACGCAAAGATGCTCTCCCTAATTCGCTAATTTTTCCATTATTTCTAGAGATTCTTTAGTACTGATTTCCGGCAGATTTGCGTTAAGGCAAAGCTTTTTCCAAAACTCGAGTTTTATTTCGCTGGGATTAACGTCTAGCTCCATGAACAAATTCAGGTAAGCGGCCGCCACCCTTCTTTTGGCGAGGCTCATGCGGGACAGCGTTGAGATGGCATACTCTTCTTCAATCGAGGCTGAAAGATTGCAATACAAATCTTCAAGACCTTGTGGGAGATTGAAAAATTTCAGCATCGCTCCGAATATAAGCATTGCTGATTCCACGCTGAGTTTGTGAATAATTTCTTCTTCATCTCCAGTCGTTGCTTTGAAAATTGACAAGTCTTCACATGTCACGCAATCCGCCGTCTCATAAAAATTTTCCATATAGGAAAGCAACGCATTGCTCATTCTGATCATGGCCAATACTTGTTTGTCGGTAAATTTAAGCTTTGCTGGGACCATCTTTATTACACCTCTTTTTGTTTTTTTGACATGCTGCTTTATTTTAAACCCGAGAAAAAACACTGCCGCAGCAACCGCAAGCGTCTGTGTCATATCAAGATGAATTTAACTCATAAGTGTATTGTTTCTCTCATATGTCGCAAAGTTTTATACACAAAATCCAAATGTTATCCAGAACAGAAAAAATGTATCGACAGGATCGGACATTTGCAAATATCAATATAAATTTTCGAAGAAGACGAATGAATTCATCCGTGCATATCGATTAAACAGAATGGCGCAAGCACAGGAGGATCAAAACATTGATCGCAGAAGCGATCTGAAATTGACCGGCAAGCTGAATCGCGCCGCTGCATGAAGACAGATTTATAAGATTGTCGCGCACGAAGATGCCTCTTTCCGCACCGGTTTGAAACTCTTAAGGTGCATTGTTAGTGAACTGTGCCAACAAAAAATTCAAAATTCCAGAGCTTCGGCAGTATTATTGGGCAAGCGTTCCATATTATGGAACAAAGTTAAACTACATTTAGAGTCGGACACACGATCAAACCTGACATTCATCAATAGCAGGAATCGAACCCTAAGACTGCGTTGATTATCATCTAAATTTAAAGTTTAGGATATTAATGACATGGATGTTTATAACTTTATAAATTCAAAAGATATTGAATGTTATTTGCGCAGTATCAATTACAAATTCACGACGCTTGAAATATCTTGGCTGATCTATCAATGTAAAAAAATATCGCTTACGGATAAAATCAATTTTTGGGATGAAGTAATTAAAACAATGCCGGACTGTGAAATTCCAGAGAGAACTACTGTGGCTGGATACTGCAATCCGCAAATAAAAAGTCTTCACCAATACTTATCTGAATTCTCCCGCGTGCTGTCTGAAAATATAAAAAAATTTTTTGATCGTGATGAAAATTCAAAATATGTATATTTAGTTACATATTTAAATCACCAAAATATCTCAGATGTAATCCATATCTCGATAGAAAGCTGTTTGAAAGAGATAAAAGAAACACAAGATGACGATGAAGATATAGGTTTATATCAAATTTCAAAACGTAATCTGAATGAAATAGAAGATATTATCGATTTAATATTCTTGCCTGATGGAAGGCCGTTTGAAATTTTTAATCATCAATGGTCCAAGGATAAAAATCTAAGAGACTTTTTAAATTATTGGGAATACAGATGGTTTGATTTTCCGACTCCCTTCAGTAAAGGAGATATTGTATGCATTCCGAATAAATACAAAGGAGAAAAGTCTCCATTTGTTTTGAGAGAGATATGCAACTGGAAGCCTTCAGAAATTATAAACTCGCATGGCGATATGTCGGACATGACAGCTTTCGGTTACGTTTTGGATTTAAATGGCAATGTTAATTATGAAGTCTTTTGCGAATATATGGATTTAGAATATTACGAAGAAGAATTACAGATTAATAAAATCTTTTTAAAACATTTGAGTAATTATTTTAAAAACAAAATTGGAATTGATTTTTTGTTAACAACATATCAAAGGTGTCTAATCGATATCTGTAAAGATAATAATGACAAAAATTACAGATTTTATGACGATAAATTTTTAAAAGAAAATGGAATTAATTTATCATAGTGACAATACCTGCAAAATGGATTAAATGCATCAAACGTCTCAAAGGTTAATAAAAACGTATGGACATTTATAATTTTATTAATTCCAAAGATATAAAGAATCATCTAAAGAATATTAAATATAAATTTAATTCATTAGAAACTTCATGGTTAATTTATCAGTGCAAAGAGTTAAACATCGATGAGAAATCAGAATATTGGAAAGAAGTAATTTCAAAGATGCCTGATTGCAAAATCCCCGAAAGACTTAATTGCACGTATTGGGACAGCTTGCATAATTTCTTAAACAAGTATATTAATGCGATCCAAGAAGAAAAATCATATTTTTACAGAAACGATAAAAGTAAAGATTTTGTCTATACATTTTCATACAATAATCCAAAAGATAATCATTGGTGCAATAACGATAACATTTTTTTAGACGTTGATGAATGTTTAAAAGAATGTCATAACATTTCTAATAATTGCAAATTGGATAGTTATAATATCAAATTTATAATAAAGAAAATATCTGTTTTGAACCCAAAAGATGTTTTTGAAGCAATTTTTGAAAATGGCGATATTATCAAAATAATCGATAATCCAAAAATTCTGAAACATAACGACGACGTATTATTTAACGTATTCGACGGTTTATACTTCGACTTTCCAACACCATTTAAAAAGGGCGATATTTTATGGATTCCTGAATACCACAAACACGGCAAGAGGGAGCCGGGTTACTGCAAAGGAC
>JAZQPH010000025.1:0-3270 GCA_045628385.1 Succinivibrionaceae bacterium | reverse complement strand
AGACTTATGCCGATCAGCTTTTCAAATCCAAAACCGATGCGGTTGTCGGCCCTGAAGACGCACAGAACGTCATTGTCGAATTTTCCGATTACAACTGCGGATACTGCAAAAAGTCCAAGAAACTGTTTTTTGAACTTTTGAAAGATTCTTCTTATAACATCCGCTACATCTTCAAGGAATACCCTATCCTGGGACCAGGTTCCGAAGTTGCGGGCAAAGCCTCTCTGGCGGTATTCAGAAACTACCCTGAAAAATTCCTCGATTACCATATGGCCGTAATCAACAGCAACGGCCGAGTCAGCTCCAAAGACGACATCAAGAAGATCACGGATACTTTCGGTTTTGACTGGAGCAAGATTGAAAAAGACATGGACAGCAAAGAAATCAAGGACATCATCGAACGCAACGAACAGCTTGGAGCGGCGATGAACGTGACGGGAACTCCGTGCTACATCATTAACGGAGAGTTCGTGCGCGGCGCGCCTACGAGCCTTGAATACATCAAGACAAAACTTAAAAAATAGTCCTTTGATTATCAATGCAGAAACCCCGGACCTCGGTTCGGGTTTTTTCTTTTCCGAACAAACTTCAATCAATCGAAAGACAGATTGACGATACGGAGGTTGCCAAAATATATCCGGTCATGTATCATAAACATTGTCATGGGGATGGGTTCTCTCGTATCGTTTGTCTGATCACCTGGTCAGGTCCGGAAGGAAGCAGCCAAATTGGATTAAGCGAGTACCGAGATGCAGCTCGTTCCCACCCAATTTTCTCCTTTATTTTACTCTTTCTTCGTTAATTCATTCAGAATCAAAAAAATTGAACTTCTATGAATTAAAAAATACGCAACTCTTACCCCCAAAATTATTATTTCAGCTCTCTAACCAATCACGCTATCAACCCCTATTTCGAAACTGGCAATTTACATGGTTTGCAATATATCCATCGCAATCGGACAATAAAAAATTTTTATGCAGAATTCTGTTCAATAAACAAAATTGCCAATAATAGTAAAACAGTTCTTCGAAAGTTTAATACAAAATCATTCTCTGCCATTTCGCACTCGATTCTATTTGAATTCAATGAGCAAACAGAATGAATATATAAAGGGTTAGAGAACTACTTTGAATTCTATGATTGAAGTTCCTGCCCAGCATCACTGATAAAATTCCATCCCTA
Organism: Succinivibrionaceae bacterium; assembly: GCA_045628385.1. Lineage (GTDB taxonomy): Bacteria > Pseudomonadota > Gammaproteobacteria > Enterobacterales > Succinivibrionaceae > JAZQPH01. Next base: position 2,088 of record JAZQPH010000025.1, on the reverse strand, counting down.
TGGTAGTATGTTAGATTAGCGTATGAGCAAAGTTGTAAGAGGCATAAGTCATGGGTGTTTTTATCAATCCGGGCTACGACAACAGTTTTTTCGATTTGGTTAATGCGAAAGATACCAGAGTATTTGTCGACAAAACGGATTTTCTTGAAAAAACCAATGCCCTCATTAACACCGACGGAAAGCTGTTGACCATGACACGTCCTCGCAGATTCGGAAAAACAATATCCGCCCAGATGCTGTCTGCTTATTATTCCAAAGGCTGTGCAGGCAAAAATATTTTCAATAACCTCAAAATCACAAAAAAGCCCAGTTACGATGAACATCTTAATAAATATGACGTCATTTATGTTGATATGAATACCATTGACGGATTATTTGACAGCTATGCGGAAACAACAGAAAAATTACCAGGAGTGAACGATCTTGTCGACTTTTTGGAATATTCAATAATTCAAGAACTAAAATCAACCAATGAATTTGCACAATGTCTCAAAACACATCGGATAGCAAATACAGGACTATTGGACGTCATTATTGCCATTCATAAAGATATGAATAATAAATTTATTTTCATTATGGATGAATGGGATTTAGTGTATCGCGAATATCGCAATGATGAATCATTACAGATAAAATTCATCAAATTGCTCAAAAATTTATTTAAAGCAAACGAAGGACTAAATTGTTTTGCTCTTGCCTATCTCACAGGAATTCTGCCAATCAAGAAATACAACTCGCAATCGGCATTGAATGGCTTTGATGAATATAACATGCTTGCCCCAGGTGATTATGCCCATTATTTTGGCTTTACAGACGAGGAAGTAACCGAAATCGTAAAATCGCCAAGCTGCAAATTATCGAGAAATGAATTAAAAGAGTGGTACGAAGGATATAAAATCAAAAAAATCGATATTTATAATCCTAATTCGGTGACCAAAGCGGTCAGCCGCAATGAATGCATCAGCTACTGGAGCAAGACCTCATCAAACGAAGAAATCGTCCGTTTGATCAATATGGATTTTGACGGCATAAAATCAGATATCCTAAATTTAATCGAAGGCGCTCGAATACAATTCGATTGCGGAAACTTTCAAAATGACATGGTCAACATAGAGAGCAAAGACGATATATTCAGCCTCTTGGTATGTCTCGGATATCTGGGATGCGCCGATATCCCCGATGATGACGACCTCAAATCGGCTTACGTTCCCAATAAAGAAATTAGACGTGCATTGATGAAGATCGTCAAAAAGCAAGAATGGTACGAACGCATGGAAACCATCAAGCGTTCGGAAAATCTCCTCAATGCCATTTTGAATCTTGACGGCTCAACGGCTGCTTCGCTGATTCAAGATATCCATAACTCACAGGCCGTGACGCTTCTTGACTACAATGATGAAGAATCGCTCACATATTGCGTGATGACGGGGCTTTTATGGTCAACCATCGGAAGATACATAGCTCATCGAGAAGAACAAGCTGGCAAAGGCAGAGCCGATCTTGTCTATGAACCGACAACTAAAGGAGCATTTCCCCTTATTCTGATAGAGTTCAAGCACGACGCTTCCGCTGAAGATGCGATTGCTCAGATAAAAAAACAAGAATACTTTAAACGTTATATCGGGCAATACGGAAATATCATCCTTGCCGGGATAAATTACAGCACCAAAACCAAAGATCACCAGTGCTTGATTGAAACACTCAATAAAGCAGAATTCGAAAAATTCGCGCCAGCATGACGATCTTTTTTCATTCAATCCTTGAGCGTTTTAGGCGAATCTCAAGAGAATCGCCATCCTGCCCGTCGCAAATAAAAAGCAAAGATTCGGGACAAGAGGATTACAAAAAATCCTACTTGACCAAACTCATAATGGACTGATTTTCTTCGTGTCCCCATTTTATGGGCACAATGTAGTTCATGGGGTCGTAAACCCAGAATTGGCCTCATTGTTATGAACTTAGATTATGCTACGATCTTCATAACTCCAAATATGAGTCAAGACGGTAATAGGTAATTATCATGCACGGGAAAATTGTGTTTTCTTCAGTTTTATGTGCCTTGCTTCCTTTTTCTTCCATGGCAGATAC
>JAZQPH010000024.1:0-2827 GCA_045628385.1 Succinivibrionaceae bacterium | reverse complement strand
GTTCGCCCATACCTGCGATGATGGTCTGGCCTGATTCTTCATCGGTGTGAACGCGGAAAGAAGGATCTTCCTGAGCAAGACGGTTCAGGGCAAGAGACATCTTTTCCTGGTCAGCCTTGGTCTTTGGTTCAACTGCGACGGAGATAACTGGCTCTGGGAATTCCATGCGTTCGAGGATAATCGGATGATCTTCGGCGCAAAGAGTATCACCAGTGGTTACTTCCTTAAGACCGATTGCCGCAGCGATATCGCCAGCGAGCACTTCGGTGATTTCCTGACGCTTGTTGGCGTGCATCTGCACGATACGGCCGAAACGTTCACGCTTGGACTTGCCTGGATTTGCAACAAAGTCACCCTGGTGCACGACACCTGAGTAGCAACGGAAGAAGGTCAAATTACCAACGAACGGATCGGTTGCGATCTTGAATGCAAGAGCGGAGAACGGAGCTTTGTCGTCTGCCTTGCGGTGATCTTCGTTGCCGGATTCGTCTTCACCCTTGACCGGCGGAATGTCCGCAGGGCTTGGGAGATAATCGATAACGGCATCAAGCATAGCCTGAACGCCCTTGTTCTTAAATGCGGAACCGCAGCATACTGGAACGATTTCGTTGTTAAGAACGCGCTTGCGGAGCGCAGACTTGATTTCTTCTTCGGAGAGTTCCTCGCCGCTGAAGAACTTATCCATCAGAGCTTCGTCAGCTTCAGCAGCTGCTTCAACGAGGTTCTGGCGGTATTCTTCGGCCTGTTCCTGAAGTTCGGCAGGAACATCGGTGTAATCAAAGGTAGTGCCCTGATCTTCTTCGTGCCAGTTGATGGCTTTCATCTTGATCAGATCGACAACGCCCTTAAAGCTGTCTTCTGCTCCGACCGGAATCATCAGAGGAACAGGGTTTGCTTTAAGTTTGGTCTTAATCTGCTCGACCGCGCGGAAGAAGTTTGCGCCGGTACGGTCCATCTTGTTGACGAACGCGATACGCGGTACATGGTACTTGTTCGCCTGACGCCATACAGTCTCGGACTGAGGCTGAACGCCGCCAACCGCGCAATAAACCATAACTGCGCCGTCAAGGACACGCATGGAACGTTCAACTTCGATAGTGAAGTCAACGTGGCCCGGGGTGTCAATAATGTTAAGACGGTGCTTCTTGTACTGGTGCGACATACCGCTCCAGAAGCAAGTGGCAGCAGCGGGCGTAATGGTAATACCACGCTCCTGTTCCTGCTCCATCCAGTCCATGGTTGCGCCGCCGTCATGCACTTCGCCGATCTTGTGGTTCACGCCGGTGTAAAAAAGAATACGTTCGGTCGTGGTGGTTTTACCCGCATCGATGTGCGCGGAAATACCGATATTACGGTAGAGTTCTATAGGGGTTTCGCGTGCCACTATATATATCCTCGTGTAAAGCGTCCTCCGTCATGCGACAAAAGGACGCGAGTCAGACAAAAAACTACCAGCGGTAGTGAGCAAAGGCCTTGTTGGCTTCTGCCATGCGATGCACGTCTTCACGCTTTCTTACTGCGCTGCCTTTGTTTTCGGCTGCGTCAAGAAGTTCGCCTGCAAGGCGCTGTGCCATGGACTTTTCGCCGCGCTTGCGGGCTGCGTCAACCAGCCAACGCATCGCAAGAGCGTTGCGGCGAGTAGGACGAACTTCAACTGGCACCTGATAAGTAGAACCGCCAACACGGCGAGACTTAACTTCAACTGAAGGGCGGATGTGATCAAGAGCTTCTTCGAAAATTGCGAGGTGCTCTTTACCGCTCTTTTCAGCGATGATGTCGAGAGCACCGTAAACGATGCTTTCGGAGATTGACTTTTTGCCGTCCACCATAACTACGTTGATGAACTTGGCGAGAATTTCTGAACCGAACTTCGGATCTGGCAGAATCTTGCGCTGACCGACTTCGCGACGTCTAGGCATTTTTATATTCCTCTGAGAACTTCAGGTATTACCCAAAACTAAATATGAATGTCTAATGTTTGGCCTTACTTAACGGAGAAATCCATTAAGCCTTAGGTCTCTTAACACCGTACTTAGAACGGCTCTGCTTACGATCTTTCACGCCTGCGCAGTCCAAAGAACCGCGAATAGTGTGATAACGAACGCCAGGAAGATCCTTTACACGTCCGCCTCTGATAAGAATAACAGAGTGTTCCTGAAGGTTGTGACCTTCGCCGCCGATGTAAGAAGTTACTTCAAAACCGTTGGTCAGGCGAACACGGCATACTTTACGCATTGCCGAGTTTGGCTTCTTTGGGGTGGTCGTATACACGCGAGTGCAAACGCCGCGCTTCTGAGGGCATCCCGCAAGAGCAGGAACCGCCGACTTGGTCGTCTTTCTTACACGTGGCTTGCGTACCAGCTGGTTAATGGTTGCCATTATGCAATTAGCTCCTAATGCTAACTAAATAAACAATACTTACCTTTTCCCAAGTTTGGGAAAGGCACTACATGATACTTGTAAATGAGAGATAGGTCAATATTTTCGTCTATTTTTGCACCAGTTTTTAAACATAACTCCATGCTCCGCCCGGAATTTTCAATTTCATGCGACAACCGCCGAAATATGCCATCAAAAAAACAAAAAGCCTCCGAGGATTTGTCCTCGAAGGCGGATGTTTGCGGTTTCGGATACTCGTTTCTTATTTCTTGTACTCGAAACAGTATCTGCGCGTGACCGGCGCATATTCTCTGCCGTCTATGTCGCCGAAGATGCTGATGAATTTCATGCTTGGCTCCTTAGTCTGAAGTTATGCCGCGGCCCGATGTTCTTAGCTCGGAATTAGCGGCCGTACTTGAAAAAATAGCCCTTGGTGGATGGCGCGTAC
>JAZQPH010000023.1:0-1954 GCA_045628385.1 Succinivibrionaceae bacterium | reverse complement strand
TAAGACCGCTTGGCCTCCGACTTACCTGTAGTTTGGAGAAGACCATAATAAGGTGAATTGTTTTGACCAAAATTTTTAGCATTTAAAATTGCTTTGATTATTTTATTCTTTCGACACATTTCTCTAAGCTTATCGCGAGTGCCATCCTTAGAATCATTATCAATAAATACAATTTCAAGCTCATACTGAGGAAGTCTCTTAAACTCCTCAATAATTGCTTCACTTAATGGTTCCACATTTTCAATTTCATTGTATGTAGGAATCAACATACTTACTTTTTTCATATTTAACTGAGCCTATTGTATAAATGTATAAGGTCTTAAATCACCTCTGCCGAAGGTGATTTTCGATGCCGAAATTATATCCTTTTACCAGTAATTAACACCTCAAAATACAGCCAAAATATCAGAGCGATTTACGTCACATTTTCGTGGTAAATCGTTTTTTTTGACTTTTCGCATTTGCAGATCGTCAGATTGCCCAACTTCGCATGAATTTTTTTGACCGCATTTTTTCCATTTTGTCCAATCGCAGATCTCCATGGATCTGTATGCCTGCTTTGCGCTCATTTTTGTGTTCTTCCGCCGTACGCGTTCAATTCCGAAAAAGAGCAAAAATTTGCGTTTGCTAAAATGAGCATAAGGTCGATGATGTGGCATAAAGGCGAATAAATGAAGTCAGGTTCGGATATAAAACGTCAGTTTGAAGAGTTCTCCTCGAAAATTAAGCGGTCTTCGCTGCCCGAATCGGCATCGTCCCTTGTCGACGCGCTCGTGTCGCTGTTCAACATATCTTTTGAAGAAACATCCAATCAGATTAAGTCTTTGCGGCAGTCAATTGAAAAACAGACTCAGACTATCGATAATCAAACGAAAACTGTCACCAGTCAAACTAAGACCATAGCCGACCAAACCAAGCAAATACATGCATTGATGCAAAAACTGGATCAGGCACACAAAGAAAAGTCGGAAATGCAAGAAATCATCAAGACGATGAGGACAATGCTCAGATCCAAAAACGTTGACTTGGACGCGCTGAAGCGCCTGCTGTTTCAGGGCGGACGGGAGCAAAAGAGAGAGAAAAAGACCGGCAAATCAGACAAGAAGAAATCCGACAAAACCGACTGCGACGGTTCGGACAAACCCAAGCAAAGGGACAGACAAAGCAATAAAGACAAGACGAGCCGCTGCGACGCCGAGATGAACAGATATCTCACCATGGACGGGGACGTTCTGCGAGCGGAGACCAAGGAAGAAGCGACGAAAGAAATCCCCGCCGAGATTGAGGTCGTCGGAAAAAAATACAGATTCACGGGCTGGAAGAAATCCGGCGTGAAAGTCGAGATCATAAAAAAATCCGCGAAGGTCACGAGCTACGTTCCCGTGTACGAGGCCGAAGACGGTCAGACCGCCGAGGGCAAAAATCCCGAAAAGAATTTTCTTGCGAAAACCGTCATCGGATTCGGCCCGAAGTCCCGATGCATGGAAGCTCGCATGCAGAACCGCATGCCGATGAACCGAATCGCGGCCGCGGTCCGCAACGAATTGGGCTTCGACATGACGAGACAGCAGCTGTCGGGATATTCCATCGATTCTTCCGAATGGCTGCTCCCTGCGTACGAGCTTCTGAAAGACAAAGTTCCGAGCGGCAGAATCATCCGTCTCGACGAAACATTCATGCATTGCCGGAAGAGGAAAACAGCCGGCAGTACATGCTCGCGTTCGCTTCGGAAAACGGATGCTTCTGCCATTGCGCGAACGGCCGGAGCCAGACGGTTCCCCCGGAAATCCTTCAGCCGGTCTTCGAAGGCGGAGGGCAATCCGTCATATGCGCGGATGGCCGTCGCGACCCTGGCCGGCTTGCGGATTCGGAAGGAAATCGCAAAGCGGCGCTCGTCGGGCGCATGGCGCGTCTCAGAAGATATTTCCGGAACGTCCGCGAGGCCTGCAAAACC
>JAZQPH010000022.1:0-4167 GCA_045628385.1 Succinivibrionaceae bacterium | reverse complement strand
ACAATCGATTCGAAGTTTTTGCAAAAACGCTTCCACGAGGCAGATTGGTCAAGTCCAAGGTCACGGGCTTGTTTCAGATAATCGGTCGTCATTTTTACTTTCATTCTCCGGAATATTTCGGTTCATCGCGGTGCTTGATATTCAAATACTACACGCAACTGACATTGCGCACTGCGCCATGAACGATGTTTCGCTTTCGCTCGTTTTGACGTCATTTGCCAAAGATTTGCGAAATCGCGCGAGATATTTCATGCCATGATGCCGACAGCAGCGAATGCATGCCGAGAGGATCGTTGCGTGAAAAATGTCTGAGCAAATTGCCAGCTAGACCGTGGCGGATGAGCAATCCTACAATCATGCCCGCAAATATCGCGCTCATGCAAAGAGCTGCGCATGTGATTCTTTGACCGGCTTCTTTGGTAAGTTCGCGCCTAAATATCGCCAATATGCCGAAATTGGCGGTGGCGCAGCAGCCAGCTCCCATGCCGCAGGTCATGATCACCAAAGAATTTGGGCCCGCAGAAACAACCGTCGCAAGAACAAAGGCAAGAGAGCATCTCTGAATGATTTCGTCCGAAAAGATTATGACGGCATCGGATGTTTTCGGTTGTTCCATCCTTATCTGAGTCGTCAGCAGCAAAAGGATAATTGCGGCTGCGAATATCGTCTGAATCCAGATGCCGTTTTCTCCTAATAGCATAGAAAGAGAGCGGTTGCCGGATGTTGATGCGGCAAACGCAGCAACGTCGCGTTCGCAGTCTATGATTGTCCCGTACATGGAAGAAACCAAAAGGCACAGGAGCGCGCATGGGAAAAATATTGCAAAAACCGATGCCGCCAGATGTTCTCGAACGTCAAGTTCCGTTTGGCGTTCGGAAGCGCCCGCAGCTTTTTTTGACATATGTGATTCCTCTGTATTTATCCTGGTTTTGCAAACGGACGTATTGCGCGTAAGCAGTTTTACTATACGTCAAACCGTTCTTCGTTTATATCGACGTATCCGCAAAAGCAAACGGAGCGCAAATTCTCTTCAAATCATTTGCGATGTCGGAACTGAACGATGAGGAGAGAAAATGGTCGCAGGGTCTTTTAATCTTGCAAACTGCCGACCCTCAAAAAGAAAAACCATTTCGCAATCGCGAAATGGCTGAGGAAATTTATCACTAACGAAACCTTAGACAGCGGTATTCTCAAATAGTTCCATAAATTTTCAAAAAAAAATCGAAAATTTCGGAATTTGGCTTTTATGTGGGTTTTCTGTCATTTCAGAAGTCGGCGCGCTTGCACAAATATTGCCTTTGTGTAGCAATTTCGCAATCGGGGCAGGAGCAAAAGAAAAAAGCCACCCTGCGGTTCGCAGGATGGCATGAGGAATGATTATCACTAACGCTACTATGACAGGACGCTTTCATAAAAGTTCCCTAACAATATCATTTTTATGAAAAAAACTCAGGTATTTCCTGAAATTCAAAGTGCAGACGGAATGCGGCGGAATAGGGCATAAAGCCATTAGCCGAGACTCATGTTGAAGTGGTTAATCTTCACGAATTTGACGAACTGATCTTCAGGAAGCGGCTTTGAGAAGAAGTATCCCTGAATATAGTCGACTTTGTTGCTCAAAGCATCAACCTGATCCTGGGTCTCGATGCCTTCGGATACGATTTTGAGCTGCATGCCTTTAATCATGCTAATTGCCGCGTCCATGATGTACTTGGTCTTGCGGTTTTTGAAGTAATTTGTGGTCATCTCGCGGTCGAATTTGACGATATCGACTGGCATTTCGGCGATATAGTTGAGGTTTGATTCGCCGGTTCCAAAGTCATCGAGAGAGAACGTACAGCCTTTTTGTCGCAGTATGCTCATGTTGTCGAGAAGCGTCATCTTGGCTTTTAGCGATGCCGACTCGGTGATTTCAAGATTGATGAGCGATGCCGGCACCCCGTGTTCGTCCATGATGCGGATATAGCGTTCGCCGAGATCTTTGTAGCCGCACTGAACGACCGAAAGATTGACTTCGATGTAGTGCACGCCGTAGCTCTGCACTACGCCCGTGCTCAGAAACTTGCACACTTTTTCGAAAATACGTTCGCCTATCTTGTGAATCATGCCGTTTTTCTCGGCAAGCTTGATAAATTCAAACGGCGGCAGGATGTTTCCTTCGTCGTCTATGATGCGCATGAGCGCTTCTGCCGAAGAGAAGGACTTTGTTTCGGTCGAATATATCGGCTGATAGAACACTTTGATCCAATCCCGCTCGAGAGCTTTGGCGAGAGTTTTGGCGGTTTCAAACTGCGTTTTGCACAGTTTGAGAATTTGTTCGTCGACGATAATCCATGTCTCGTAGAGGTTTTCGATGGCATCGCGGGTAATTTGCAGGCAGGCCATCAATTCTTCGTAGTTGCGGACGGTATCGTTCTGCGGCATGACAATCCAGCTAGGGGACAAAAACAGTCCGTTGTCGTCCCAGGCTTCGGCAAAGCGCTTTTCAATGTCGCCTTTAATCGCTTCAAACGCTTCAAAACTGTCGGTTACGAAAGCTATCGTGCCCATTGGAGTGATGAATGCGTTTACTCCTGGAAGCCTGTCGATGAACGTAAGAACGTTTCGTGCAAGTTGCTTGTCATAGCGGATTTTGTTTCTTTCGCTCAGCTCGTGGTTGACCATGTTGACGAGACAGAAATTTCGGTTTTTCGCGAATGTTTCTTTGAAGAACTCCTCGTACGCCAGTGGATTGAATACGCCTGTGTATCGGTCAACGCGCGAATCTGGGTTCTCGACGACAACGTAAATGATGACGAGGCTGAGGGCTCCCGCAAGCCCAACAATGAGAAATTCATTGAACATGAACTGGAATATGGCTGAGCCCATCCAGGTGACGAGCCATAGCGCAACCATCTTAAGGCGTCTCGGAGCGATGACTTTTCTGTACATTACGAGCGAATAGAGCAGAAAAAGAAGCATCGCCATCGTAAAGAAATAAGTTGATAGGATGCTCGGTCCGTAGGTGTATATATCGCCCGTCTGCGGGTTATCGTAATATTTGATCGGCAAAAGAATCTGGCATGCCGCGCCGATTGCATAATAGGCAATCAATATCTTCAGAATCGGCCCTTTTCGCAGCGTTCCAATGCTGCCGCAGATGTCGGCGTACAGGTAGTTGACGCCGAGAACCGCCACGCCGAACTGCGCCACGATGTAGCTTTTGCAGGCAATTTCGAGGAGTAGCGGATGAATCTCAGCCATCGATTTGATGGCTATGACGCTGGTCGCGTCAAGCACCAGGCATGAAAACATGCCGTACATGAATACGGCAAACGCCTTGCTGGTGTCTAGGTTTAATTTTTTTTGAGTCGCGTGCAGGGTGATTAGAACGAGAAGGATAAGCATTCCGCAAGTCTGCGTAGTCACGCTGTGAAGCATCGCTCCTCCAGTATCATCCTTGATCCACTAAATACTAGCAAACAGGCATGTCTATTGCCTAATTCTTTTAATAATAGTTGGCAAATATTAGAAGTAGCCTACATTATCGCGAGGCGATGCTCATTTGATGCGCTCATCTGCATATGAAGAATGAACAGGGGGTCGCATATGCTGTGCAAACAAAAGACGCAGCCAAAGCTGCGTCAGTTCAGGATGCTTGAGAATGATATTTAAGCAGTAGGGACCGCTGCCGCGCTGATTGGCTTGATGAAGATCTTGGACATGCGCTCATAGTTGTAGTGGCTGGCTTTCTTTTCTGGAAGATCTTCGACTTTTCCTTCGACAAACCCTCTTTCCATGAAGAAATGTGCCGTTCTAGTGGTAAGCACGAACAATTTTTCAATACCTTTGGAAATGGCGATTTCCGTGATGCGATCGATGAGAACATCGGCTCGGTTTGAGCTTCTGTATTTAGGATGGATCGCAAGACAGGCAAGCTCGGCCATGCCGTTGTCATAGCAATGCAGGGCGGCGCAGCCGATGACCATGCCGTCGCGCTTGATGACGTGGTAATGATCGATTTCAAGTTCGAGCGTTTCTCTTGAACGGTGCACGAGCGCTCCTGATTCTTCCATCGGTTTGATGAGATCCATGAGCGATGCGATGTCGTTGGCCGTCGCCTGAACGCATTGTTCGGCGCTTTCTTGGACGATTTGCGTGCCGATGCCGTCTCGCGTGAACAATTCC
>JAZQPH010000021.1:0-2404 GCA_045628385.1 Succinivibrionaceae bacterium | reverse complement strand
CCGTAAACCGCAACCAGAGGAGTGCCGACGGCAGCCGAGACGTGCATGAGGCCTGAATCGTTGGTGACGACGGCTGCGCATGATCCGAGCAAATCAATAGCTTCCGTAAGCTCAGTTTTGCCCGTCATGTCGGTTATGAATTGTTTGGCATCCGGCGAAGATGCCGCAATGATGGCTTCTGCGGCCTGCGTGTCCTTTTTGGAACCGAATGTCATGACGCACCCGCCGTTTTTGATCCAGTGGTCGGCGACTTTTGCAAAATATTCTGTCGGCCAGCGCTTGGCAGGGCCGTATTCGGCCCCGGGGCACATGCCGAGAATTTTTCCTCGGATATTGGCGCCGCAGCGTTCGGCGGCTTCCAGACCGGCAGCTTTGTCGACGGCAAGCGACGGTCTGCTTATTTGTCCGATGTCGTCGGGGCTTGCGATTTTTGTTATGGCTGGATCAAATGCCAGCGCGACATATCTTGAAACCATGCGCGGAAATTTGTCTTTGCCTTTCAGCCTTTCATTGAGCACGATGTAGCGCTGCTCGCCAATCCATCCTCTGCGCTTTTTTATTCCGCCGAGAAAAGGCGCAAGCGCCGACTTGAACGAATTGGGAAGAACTATGGCAAGTTCATATCCTTTTTCAGAAAGCTCTTTTCCGAATGTCCTGCGCTTGCCGATAGCCAGCTCTCCGTGCGCAAAAGGACTTTTGATCGCCTCGTCGACTTCAGGCATGCGCGACAATAGCGGCAGGCACCAGCCGGGAGCGGCAACGCCCACGAAACACGAAGGATCGAGTTCTTTAAGTTTCTTCAGCAGGCTTTGCGCCATGACCATGTCTCCGATCCATGACGGTGCGATAACGACGGTTTTCATGACTTGCGTCCTTAATGTGGAGTGGGGCTTTGGGAATTTGTTCCGTTTTAAGCAATTATAACCTTTCGCGGAGGCGTCATTTCGGCCCGACCGTTAGGTCTGTGCGCTCTTAGGAAGTTTTCAGCCAGGCAGGCGTATCTCAGTTCGTCATGCAGATTTTACTGAGCGGAATTTGTTGCCTGGCTTGAGTCGGCGGCAATGACAGGCGCTGTGATATGATAATCGCGGGAGCAATAGCAACAAGCGTTTGGGTTGAATTATTGGCCGACAATCGGCCTGTTTTGGAGCATTACCGATGCAGTGCGAACGAGTCATCATCAAAGTTCTCGACCGATCGATAGCAGAAGCCGTGGCCAGGCAAACGGGAGATGCGGTCGAGCTGTTCATAAGAAAGCTGCCTGACGGCCATTGGGCCGTATGCTCGAACGAAGAAGATTACGAAAGAGCCAAAACGCTCATCGAGGAAGTTCTCGGCCGCGGCGATTTCATGAACGGTCTAGGAAAGAAACTGTATGAGCGCACAGTCTCCGAATGGGAAAGCAACGGCGCTTCGCTGTCAAAACGCGATTCCGGCAAAAATACGGTCAATGGTTCTTTTGCGGCCGCTCACCCTTTGGTCGCTCTGTTTTTTGCCAAATGCCGCCTGACGGCGGCAATATGCGTCTGTCTGATTGCTGTTTATCTGTGGCAGGCGTTTGATTTTCGCGGAGCGTTTGATTGTCTGTCGGCAGAAGGATTCAGATTGTCTGATCCCATGACTTGGTACAGAATTCTGACGCCTGCCTGCATGCACGGCAGTCTGTTTCATATCGGCATAAATATGTGCTGGCTGATTTGGCTAGGCATGCGCATGGAGCTTTCGCTTTCGAAACCTGCATATGCGGCTATTCTGCTTTTGGGAGCGGCAGTGCCAAATTACGTGCAGCTGTCCTTTTTCGGGCCTTCGTTCGTCGGCGCATCAGGCGTTGTCATGGCGCTTATGGGCTTTTGCTGGGTGGCATCCATGATCAAGCCGGAAGAGTATGGCCGTCTGGCTCTGCCGCCAGGGTTCATGGCCTTGGCGCTGCTGTTTGTGGTGCTCGGTTTTATGGACATTCTTCCGGGAGCTGGTTCTGCCAACGGCTGCCATGCGGCAGGAATTGCGATAGGCTGCGCTTTGGGAGCCTATCATGCATATTGCATAGGAAAAACCGTCGGAGGCATTCGCGGCTGACAGCCGGTTTTCGCCGAAAAGAACGCTAAAAACGCCAACGCTTGGAAAAACGCGCTCCGACAATCATTAAAGGAGATTTGAAAGTGACGCCCGCAATCAGATATCTTAAATCACAGAAAATTCCCTATACGCTCTACGAGTATGAGTGCGGCGTGACGCACGGATTCGGAGAGCATTCTGCACAAATGCTGGGGCGCAGCCAGAGCGAAGTCTACAAAACGCTGGTTTTTCACCAGGACAAAACATATGCGGTCGCGGTTGTGCCCGTAAATTGCACGCTGAATCTGAAATCGGCGGCAAAGCTTGCAGGATTCAAGAAGGCGGAAAT
>JAZQPH010000020.1:0-3370 GCA_045628385.1 Succinivibrionaceae bacterium | reverse complement strand
GGCAGTCTGTAGTCCAAGTTCGAGAAGAACATATTTTTGCTTTCGCGCGATATTGGCAAGAAGCGTCATTGATTCTGACGTGACCGTATCGGGACGCGTCGCCACACACAATCCGACGACATCCGCTCCTGATGCTTGGCCATACAGACGTTCCAAAACTCCTATTTCGGCATACGTGCCCGAATAAGACTGAAAGTAGGCCAAAAATTTGGGCACCATTCTGCCGTTTCGGCGCGCAATATCCATTTGCTCGGCAACAGGCAATGCATCGTCCGCATCGGAGAACGCCGAGACCGAGCAAAATGCGCATCCGCGCATGCCCTTTGCGCCGTCTCGGTTCGGACAAGAAAAACCTCCTGACAAAGGAAGCCGCCGCACCGCGCAGCCAAATAATTTTTTCCACTCGCGGCCTGCGGTTCTTAAATATCGATCCAGGTTTCCGGATTTCGAGTCCTTGCCAATTGCCATACCAGTCCAATCATTCCTTACGATAGCAAACAGCGCCTGCACAAGCTATGGATTAACGTATAGCACAAAATTTCCTGGCATCCGTAAATTCTGGGCAATCGCACAATGCCAAATAACGCTCGGGAATAGCCGCTTAACGATTCATTGCACATTTTGCATTTGCCGCTGATTTGACTTTGATCAAAAGCGAAGACATCAGCGCTAAAAAAATTTTCGGCCTCATAGAGTTTTGCATCCGTATTGCGGCAAAAAGCGAGCGAACATTCCGACAGCGAACCGCCGCTTCGTTCGACGGCATGCAGATCAGAATAATCGGCGTTGCAGCCTGCTATTTTGCAATTGCGGAAATTTGCTCTGGCAAACACGGATTTCGACATCAAGCAATCAAAAAAGCCCGTAGCATCTGCGCAAATTTCCTCAAACGAACTGCCTTCCATATAACACTTGGAAAATGAACTGTTGCGCATTTTTGCGCCTGACAACATCGCGCATGACATGTCACAGTTTTCGAATGAGCAAAAATCAAGATTTGCCCCCGCAAGCGACAAATGATTGAGCTTTTGTCCTGAAAAGCGCATATATTCAAGGGGGATGCGGACAAAAAACGGACAGTTTTTCTAAACTCGACTGAGCCTATATTGTACTGGACTCAGCCCTCCTAATGTGTTTTTAATCCTGTCATTGTTGTACCAGTGAATATAATCATTCAGGTACGTTTTCAATTCTTCCAATGAAAGCGTTTCAAGAGAATGGTTATAAAAGCATTCCGTCTTCATTCTGCCGAAGAATCCCTCGCACGCGGCGTTATCGGGACTGCAGCCTTTCTTCGACATCGAGCGTACCAGCACCCTGCCGGAAGCAAGCTGTATCCAGCCCGGCCATCTGTAATGGCAGCCCCTGTCTGAATGAATTATTGGCTTGATATCTGTGCCGCCGAGTCTCCCGATCGCTTCGCTCAGCGTGTTGTTGGCAAGTTCGGCAGCGGGCCTGTTTCCGATTTTGTAGGCTATGATCTCATCGTTGAAACAGTCCCTGATCACAGACAGATAGAGTTTGCCTTTGGCTGTGGCAAACTCCGATATGTCGGGCAGCCATTTTTCGTTTGGAGCGGATGCAGAAAAGTCGCGGTTCACGATATTCTCGGCCGCAGGAGACACCTCTCCGATATAGGAGGAATAACGTCTCTTTCTGCATTTTTTAACGCATATGCCCTCTTCCTTCATCAGCCTTCTGACGGCTTTTTCGGAAACGCGATGCCCGGCTTTACTTAATGACGCATGCAGTCTTCTGTACCCATAGCACTCATAGTTGCCGGCGAAAGCCTTTTTCAAAAGCGTTCTCAGGCTGGCATGTTTGTCGGCTTTCTGCATCGCTTTATCAACGTAATAGTAACTGCTTTTTGACATCGACAGATGCCTGAGCAGCGACAGTATCGAGTACATGTTTTTTAATGCGCTGATGATTAAATGCTTCTCGGTAAGATGGTCATGAAAGGAAAATTTCATACTCCTAAACAGATTGTCCGCGACATATAATGTGAAAGAATAGAGAAAAGGGATTAAGCATGAGCCAGCACAAAGCAGAACTGTTAAACAATCCGTATGGCGAAACTGCCTACGAAACATTCCGCCAGTTTGAAAAGGCTTATGTCGACAAAAGTTCCTTTATTAAAGAACTTGATTCAAACGGCATGTCTCGCTATCCCGTCCTTCTTCGCCCGCGCCGTTTCGGCAAAAGCACTTTCGTCTTGATGCTGAAATGTTTCTACGATATCTCATACAAAGACAGATATGAGAAAATTTTTTCAGGAACTGACATCTACAAAGAAAATCTTGAAAGCCATAACAGTTACCATGTTGTCGATTTTGATTTTTCCAGCGTTCCGGGCGATGACAAAGTTTCCCTGAATGACAGTTTTATCGTGTCACTAAAAAACGGAATAACAGATTTTAAAAAACGCTATCCTGATTTTGTTTTTCTCCCGACCGAAATCGAAACGAAAAATCCATCTAGTCTGTTCAAATCTTTCATTAACGCTTATCGGCTGTATCCGTCTGCAAAATCGCTTTACGTGATGATTGACGAATACGACAATTTTGCCAATAGAGTGCTTTCTGAAGATTTGGAACTTTTTAAAGACATTACAAGCACTGGAGGTTTCTTCAAGGATTTCTATGCAGCGATAAAGGAATTTGCCAAAAGTTGCATAGCAAAAACTTTCATTACGGGAGTATCTTCCGTTTCTCTTGATTCGCTGACATCTGGCTTCAATATTGCGCGCAATGTCACTTCCAAAATCTGTTTCAACGCATATGCCGGTTTTAGCGAAACGGAGCTTGCAAAACTGATACCTCTGCTTGTCGATACAGACGCAATAGGCGCAAGCGTGGATGAAATCATTGCCATAATGAAACCTGTATACGACGGGTACTGTTTCAGCAAAAACGCATCCCATACCCTGTTCAATTCGTCGATGTGTCTGTATTATCTTGACGAAATCAGAGAAAACGGCTGTATCCTCCCGCCCGAGAAATATATGGATCCCGCATCCGACCATGACGGAAAAAAACTGAAAAATCTGTTTGAAATAGCCGAAGACGGACTTGCGGATTCCATCATAAACTCGTATCTGAGCAACGCCAAATTTTTTATAGAAAACCTCGCCGAAAATATCAATCTGAACAAATCGGCAAAGTATGACCGTGTTCAGCTGTTGTCCATGCTTTATTACCTCGGCTATCTCACCATCGACCGGGAATCCTCGGACAGTTCGGCCCTGGCGCTCAAGATACCGAATCTGTTCATGTCAAAGCTGTACGGACAGAGCACAGCATGCCTTCGCTTGAAACCGAATAAAGTTTTTGCCGAGACCGAACTAGACATATCAGCTCTCCTGAACGCA
>JAZQPH010000019.1:0-4401 GCA_045628385.1 Succinivibrionaceae bacterium | reverse complement strand
GTAGCTTTGCTCTATGGAATGAATGAGCCTTGAGCTCTCGGCGGGAAGCTTTACGCGTTTAGCCGTGTCGAGGGCAAAGGATATATCCTCCTCGGTCACTTCTCCTGCAAGAGACACCATGCCGTTTTGATTGGAACACCAGATGCTGGTGCCCGTAATTGAGCAATACAGCTTCTGCACCGGGCAGCGCGCGGATGTCGACACTCTGGCAAGAGCTCGTTTTATCGCGCCGACGGCGGCTTCTATGTCGCATATGCCGCCCTTGCTTATTCCGGCGGATTTCGTTTCTTCGGCCGCAATGATGTTGACGCTTCTGTCCGGAAGAATTTCGCCCATTACGGCGCGCACCGACGCGGCTCCGATGTCGAGCGCGGTGATGACTTCCCCTCGTGCTTCCTGTATGCTCATGGTTGACAAAATTCCTTAATGTTAAAAATCTTTGCGGCCCGGCCGCGCGCGGCCAATATCAGCTGCCGTACGCATCCTTTTTCCAGCCTATCGCGATGCTTCCCGACTCATACCTCAAATCAAAGTAGGCGGCGTTCTTTTTGTGTTCGGCCGGCAGCCTGGCGTATACGGAAGAGAATGCCTGCATGCGCTCGTATACGGCGTCTTCCCCCCTTCCGAGAAACAATTTGGTGCCGTCTTCGAGCACGGCTTCCCATGAATGGCGCGGCGACAGCGAAAGTTCGGCGATGCTGACGCCGGGCAGTATGCCCTGCAACTTCTGCCACATGCCGAACATCATTTCTTCCGTGCCGTCAGGCCCCGACAAAAGAGGCAGAGAAGTGCGTCTTACGGATGCGGGACCGTCAAATATTCCCGACGTGCGGCTGTAGAGCTTGGCATCGCCCCATCTTGCGTCCGCATGCCTTTCGGTCACGGCAATCATCACGGTCGACGGCCAGGCCTTTCGCACGGACGCAGTCTCAACCCAAGGCACAGACTGGAGCATTTGCTGCAGGCTGTCGACGTCAAGACGGACAAAATTGGCCATTTCGGGCGACGATGCCAGCGCATCGGACAGTTCCGACACCGAACCGTTTTTTATATTGCCCGAGAACATGATGGTATCGACTGCCAATACGTCCGAGTCATAGTAATAGTGCTTGAGCGCGGCAAATATCGTTGCCAGCATCGCCGACATCACAAGGAAAAAACCAAAACCCATCCAGAAAAGGACAGGATCGAATTTTTTCTCTTCGTCGGCTTCTGCCGCGTTTCCCGCATATCGGAAAGTCTCTTGCGTCTTCATAACTTATGATCTGAGATTCATGTTCGGAATAAGCGCCTTTTCGGGCTGCGATTTCCCATGCTCTTGCATATTAAGGAGCGATGCCGCTGTCCTCATGCATCCGTTTTCGGAGCCGAAGCCTTCATGGCGGCGGCATCAAGTTTCATTTCCGCCAGTTTCTTGGCTACGGCATTGATATTTCCGGCGCCCTGGGTAATGACCAGATCGCCCGGCTTTAGAATATCCGCAAGCAGGGACGGTATTTCTTCGTGCGAAGACGCGAACACGGGCTCGACGGCGCCGCGCTGCCTTATCGTGCGGCACAGGCTTTTTCCGTCCGCGCCCTGAATCGGATCTTCGCCCGCCGAATACACTTCCAGAAGAACGAGAGCGTCGACTTTGGACAGCACTTCGGCAAAATCTTCGTAGAGATCGCGGGTTCTTGTGTATCTGTGAGGCTGGAATACCATGACAAGACGTCTGTCCGGCCAGCCTTTTCGCGCAGCCGCGATGGTCGCGCGCACTTCGCTCGGATGATGGCCGTAATCGTCTACCAGTTTCACGGTTTTGTCGTCGGACGGATTCATTTTGAATTCGCCGTACTGCTCAAAGCGCCTGCCGACGCCTTCAAAACTTTCAAGAGCCGACAGAATGTCTTCATCCGAGATCCCGTCGTCGGAAGCCACGGCGACCGCGGCGGCGGCGTTCAGAGCCATATGAATGCCTGGCAGAGCCAGCTTAACGTGCAAATCGGATCCGAGGCGCCTGTGAATAACAAACGAAGCCTTGTCGCCTTCCTGCCTGTAGTCGGAAATCTGCAGATCGGCATCGGCCGACATGCCGTATGTCAGCGTGGCGCGACCTATTTCGGGAACGATGCTCCGAACCACAGGGTCATCTATGCATACGACTGCCAGACCGTAGAACGGCAGGTTGTGCAGAAAATCAATGAACGTGCGCTTAAGCAGCGAAAAATCGCCTTTGTACGTATCCATATGATCGGCCTCGATGTTCGTGACAATCGAGACAAGCGGCTGCAGATGCAAAAATGAAGCATCAGATTCGTCGGCTTCGGCGATCAGACACTCGCCCTGCCCCAGCTTCGCATTGGAACCTGAACTGTTGAGAAGCCCGCCGATGACATAAGTCGGATCGCGCCCTGCCTTTGCATAGATGCTGGCAACGAGGCTCGTGGTCGTCGTCTTGCCGTGCGTGCCCGCAACCGCGATGCCATGACGGTAGCGCATGAGTTCCGCAAGCATTTCGGCGCGTTTTACGACAGGGATGTGCAGTCTTCTTGCGGCCAGCAGCTCGGGATTGTTTTCTTTGACGGCCGAAGAGACAACCACCACGTTGGCGCCCAAAACATTCGATTCGGAATGACCTATGAAGATTTCCGCACCCAATCCGCGAAGACGCGCGGTGGTCGGTCCTTCGCGCAGATCGGAACCCGTGACCACGTATCCTTCATTGGCAAGAACTTCGGCGATGCCGCACATGCCGGCCCCGCCGATGCCGATAAAATGAATTCTGCGCACTCTGCGCATTTCGGGAATAAGTCGTTTGGCCTTAGTTTGCATATCTGCGTTCCTATCGTCTTTCTTCTGCCCGCCGCATGGCGCGCGCCGGCAGGTTCTAACTTTCATTCTTGCTGTCTTTTGTCAGTTCTTCGAATCCTGACCGCTTGGCGCAGCCTGCGGTTAGGACCTTGCAAAAGACATCCTGAAAAGATTTTCAGCCCAAGTTCCTTTTGCTTCTGTATGCGTCGGCAAGTTCGCCGCAGATTGCGGCAACCTCGGACGTTGCGTTCAGTTTGGCGGCATCTCCGGACGCCTGCTGCGCCTTTCTTACAAAATCCCGATCGGAAGAAGCTCGTTTCAACAATTCCAGAAGTTTGCCGCCGCCTAGTTCGGACTGAGGGATCACAAATGCTCCTCCGGCGCTTTCAAGAAATCTGGCATTCTTTGTCTGATGATCGTCAACCGCTGTCGGCAGGGGGACGAATATCGCCATGCGCCGCGCCGCGGCGATTTCGGCGACGGTAGAGGCGCCCGCCCGGCAGACGATTATGTCGGCCCACGCATAGGCTCCCGCCATATCGTTGATGAATTCAGAAATTTCGGGGGCGCGAGTCAACGAAAGCGCATCGTAAACCGCTTTGGTCTGTTCAGCCTTGCCTTTGCCGGCCTGGTGGCGAATTTCGATGTCGCCTGCTTCTTTAAATATGGCAGGCAGTCCCAAATTCAAAGCCTGAGCGCCCTGCGAACCGCCGATTACCAGCACGCGAAGGGGTCTTGAAGAATCAGGTTCCGGCAAAGATGCGTCATGCATGGCCGCAATTTCCGGTCTAACGGGATTTCCCGCGTACGCGGCGTTTTTTATTTTCGGAAACGCCCCAGGAAATCCTGTGCATACGCGGCTTGCGATTCGGGACAGAACCCTGTTAGTCAAACCGGGCGCTGCGTTCTGCTCATGAATGATTAGCGGAATATTGCATAATTTTGCCGCAAGGCCGCCTGGTCCCGAAGCATACCCGCCCATGCCGAGGACGGCATCGGGTTTCAGGCGTTTCATTATTTTCCTGGCCTGCATGACCGCGGACAAAACTTTGAACGGGGCTTTGATTTTGCCGAGCAGACCGTTTCTGCGAACGCCGCTCACCTTGATAAAATCTATGTCAAAGCCGTTCTCGGGCACGATCCTGGCTTCCATATGATCGGCCGTGCCGAGCCAGGACACATTCCACCCCTGTTCTCTTAGGAGCTTGGCAACGGCAATGGCCGGGAATACATGTCCCCCGGTGCCGCCTGCCATGACGAGAAGCCTTTTTGGTTCGCTCATTGCTGCTCTCCCGAAATCGCGCCTCTTTCCTGCGCATCTTCCGAATCAATCACCTTTTGTCCGCGATCCTGCGCGGCTTTGGCTTTTCGAGAAGTTGACGTGCCGGTTTCTTTTGCCGCGGCGTCATTATCCTGATTGCCGCGAGCATCTGCTTTTCCCTGCATTGCTTCGGCGTTATTTTTGCGTGTTTTGGATCTCCCGCCGATTTCTGCCGCAACGGGAGAATGAGCACTCAGCCATTCCGCTTTGCGGTACTCGTAATCGACGCGCAAAACAATCGCAAGAGCGATGGAGAACACGGCAATCGACGAGCCGCCGCAGTCGGA
>JAZQPH010000018.1:0-6409 GCA_045628385.1 Succinivibrionaceae bacterium | reverse complement strand
GGCAAATAGTTCTGCCCGCCGTATATGGCCCTTGCATGAATAAACGTGCGACACTCGTTGTCGGAAAAATAATTTCTGTATGCTTCTACAAGGTATGGTTTGACGGGCGGCGCCGTCAAATTTTCATCGTTGTTCAAATCATGTCTCCACCCGCGATCGCCCGTGTGTTGAGTTCTTCAGCAGTGAGCGAACGCCTAAAACTGGTACGTTCAAATATAGATGTCATGTATTTTTGCCAATCTTTTGAGCCTTTGCCTTTGAGCGTGACGCCAAGTTCCGGAAGACGCCATAAGATCGGTGCTACATAGCAATCAAGAACCGACAATTCTTCGCCTAAAAAGAACGGAGTCGATTTTATGGCATCGACCGTGGACAGCAGCGTGTCGGCAAGTTCCTTTTTCAATTTCTCGTCATCGGGCGCAGATTCGATCTTGCGCACGAGAGTGTACCAATCTTGAAGAATTCTGTATACAAAGACGCGAGTTTCAGCCCTTGCCACGGGATATACGGGCATGAGCGGCGGATGAGGATAACGCTCATCCAAGTACTCAACGACGATCGGAGCATTGTAGACAACAAGATCTCTGTCCACCAGTGTTGGCACCATTCCGTAGGCATTGTAATCAAGAAGTTCGGGAGTGACCGCCCCGTTTTCAAGTTCTACGAGCTCATAAGGAACTTCTTTTTCCGCCAATACGAAACGCACCAAGTGGCTGTAAATATCGCTTGTGTTAGAAAAAAGGGTCATCATGGACCTCTTTCCGTATGACGAACTCATTGCTCCTCCGCTTGACCGCAGTGTCAGTTGGCATCATAAAAATTTCGCGCCAAAGGGCGCCTCGACAACGATAAAGAAGATACCAAAATGCGCAACGATCTTGTGCATAGGGGATCACAATCAATGATGAGTTGTCCGCCATCATGGTCACGCGATCGCAAAATCGAAAAATAATGCATGAGCGTTCATTGAATTTGCCGTGCGGGTTTGATTAAGGAAAACATCCCTTTCCATAAAGGACGTCATTTTGCGGAACTTAACCGATAAACCATGCCATTGAGGCAATATCTAGTTCTTTTTGTTATTTAATAACATTCCAAAACAACACGAAAACACGCAAAAATCACAAACAGGCCACGCATGAATCACATCAAATTGTTAAATCTAAAACCCGCCGAAACCAAATATTCCGAGCCGTGCGGCAACGGCTTGTATCTCATCGTTTACCCGAGCGGCCGCAAAACCTGGAGCGTTCACAAACGCATCGGCGGCAAGGTCATAACCAAAGCCCTGGGAGATTTTCCCAGGATCACCGAAAAGGTCGCCCGGGCAGCAATGGACGCGCTCGAAATGACCAAAGAAAATCCGACCATGCGGGAAGTCATGAAAAGGGTTTTCGACCTGAAAATCAAAAACGGACGGATATCGCCCAAATATAGCGCGCAGAATCAACGAAGGTTCAACGCTCATCTTCCTGCGCTCTCGGAAATGACAATCGACGCCATAACCGCACCGCTTGCCATCGCGCATTTGCAGCCGCTTGCAGACAAAACCCAGTCCGTTGCTCAGAAAATGGCTCAGATTTTAAAAGAGTGCGAAATTTTTGCCGTCAATACTGGATTAAAAAACAGTTTGTGCCTGCAAGGAATTTCAACTGCATTCCCGTCCGCCTCGGCGAATATAAAACACCGCACGGCCTGTCACCCGTCCCGGTTCGACGAGGTATTAAGCGGGCTTGCGAGATCCAAATATCAACACATCATCATGTTCGGCATATATACGCTGCTCAGAATTTCCGAAATCGTGTCCGCGCGGGCGGAATGGATAAATCTTGAGACCATGAGCATCGACGTGCCCGCCGAATATATGAAAATGAAACGCCCGCACCGAATCCCGATAACTCCGCAGATCAAAAAACTGCTTGAGCAATTGCCGCATAGCGGCTGGCTATTCCCTTCGCCGCAAAAACCCGAAAGCGGACACATAACCTGCATGACCTTATGGAAACAATTTGAACCAGTGCGCGCTATCTGCTCCGTTCACGGCGTCAGATCCGTAGGAAGAACATGGGCATCCGAGAACAAAGTGCCGTTTGAGGTCGCCGAGGAATGTTTGGCGCACGTTAGGGGCAACGCCGTAAGCCGCTCGTATGATCGAAGCGATTTGTTGGAGGAACGCCGCGAGGTCATGACCAAATGGTGCGAATTTGTCGATAGCAAAAGGCCGCGCTGATGCAGACGCTCCGATATAAATCGCATCGATACGACGGATTTTATTTTTGATTTTGCGCCCGCCTTTTCACATTTACCCGCAAACAACATAGGCTCTTGCATCAAAATTAAAGACGGAATTTTGGGAGGTTTAAAGCATAAATATCACGCTTAAATATCACGCTTTTGATGATTTTTTTATTAGTAAGTACCTGCATTATCTAGGCATTTTGCGTCTGCTGTAATCTCTAAGCGATTTCTGGATACTTTTATCCGAATTTTTATCACAATGATAGGACGTACATAATGCATATCAGAGTAAGCAAACTTGCGATGGCTACGATGCCGTTTGTCATCGCTATGGGTCTTAGTGCCTGCGGTGGAAGCAGTTCATCGGGCGGCAGTTCTCCAACCCCTTACGATCCTGCCAAGCCAAGTTATTTCGCTGGCGGCGGCGGAGATCCTGTATCTCCAAGCGGTGCAAAAGTTCCTGAAGCAGATAATGCAGAAGTAGCTGGCAAATTAGTTGTGCAGTATCTTGACGATAACTACAGCACCAAAGGTTCAAAGTCTTCTGAACACTCGACTTTGAACCTTTATTTATGGGACGGCGGTTGCGCAGCGGGAACAAATACAAGCGCAAATTGGGATGACGTTTCAATTACTCCAGCATATCAGAACGAATACGGCGCAGTTTGGAATTTGACTCTTACCCAAGATGACGCCGACGGTTGCATGAATGTCATCATCCGCGATGCGGACAAAAAAAAGCTCGGCACCGGCGGCGACATGAGGCTTCTGTGGACGGCAAATGATCATGCTGTCACTTTGGGAACTAAGAGTGCTGAAAGTTATGCATCTATCGTTGATGCCTTCAAAGCACAATATTCTGGCGGCTTTGAAACTTCCGACGCATCGGCTCACTTTGTCGCAAAGAACATCATTGCTTGGGGCTCAGCAGATAAGGATAAGTACGCATCTCAGAATCTAAGACTTCAGTTCAACAAGAATGGTCTTGTCGAGGCAACAGATGACGGCCAATTGAGCGGAGAATATATCGATCTAGTTAAACTGAATGAAGCTCCTGCAGAAATTATCGCCAAGCATCAGAACTTAAAAGACTTTAATTTCTATCAAATTTCTGATGAAGATTTAGCAAAGCTTGACGAAAAAGCGATGCTCAAAGGCGAAATGGTAGTTCTCGGTCTGGACGGCGATAACAATGTCAAAACCGCATCGGTAATTCAGACTGCTCCGCTGATTGACGAACTTTATGCAGAAGCGGCAACCAAAGAAACTTTGGGTGCAATTGTTGAATCTGACGGCGTGCTCTTCAAGGTTTGGGCTCCTACAGCAAAGACTATGAAAGTTCACGTATGGCCAGCAGATGGTTCATCTTCATCCGATGAAGATGCCGATATGGCTTTCAATGAGGAGACCGGCGTTTGGTCATACAAATCCACCACAGCAGAAGTTGGCAGCATTTATAAATACCAGCTGGAAGTTTATCACCCTGCCGTAAGAAAAATTGAAAAGACATGGGCAACTGATCCGTATACTCTCACATTAACATCAAAGGACAACAACAGCGTTGTTGTTGATTTGACCAGCGCTGACTTAAAGCCTGAAGGCTGGGATGATTTAAAGGCGCCGCATTCACAAGCCACCGAGGCTGACATTGCGGGAATGTTTATCACGGAATCCCACATTCGTGATTTGACAGTTGGTCCAGATAAGGGAATTCCAGCTGACAAACAAGGCAAATACGTAGGTTTGTTGGATACTACAACCAATGTGGGAAAACACCTCAAGGCTTTATCAGAAGCTGGCGTAACCCATATGGAATTCTTGCCGATGTATGACATTGCCTCAATTGATGAAGGCAAGGTATTTGAAAAGAAGGTAGCTGATGAATTCTTAAAAGGTTCTGAATTCTGCGCTGCTATCGGCGTGGAAAAAACCGAAGGCATCGATGTTTGCGGCAGTTTAGACCCTGTATACGATATTCTTGCCGAATCGGCCGCTGACGCTGAATACGTGGAAGATGCAAAAGACAAATCTCACTCTGCCGTCGATACATTCTTAAGCGCGCATGTTAAAGATCTTGACGCATTCAACTGGGGTTATGATCCGTGGCATTATGCCGCTCCTGAAGGCTCATACGCAACTGACAATAATCCGATGACTCGCATCAAAGAAATTCGTCAGCTGTTCCAGGCCATGAAGAAAGATTACGGCATGAACGTTATTCTTGACGTAGTATACAACCACACCGACGGTGCCGGTCTTGATAAGCCATCTTCTGTATTGGACAGATTGGTTCCTTGGTACTACAACAGATTGAATGCTACTACTGGCAACGTAAATGCAGACACTTGCTGTGCTGACTCCGCTTCAGAAAACAAGATGTTTGCTAAGTTGATGGAAGATACTCTTGTTACCTGGGCTAAAGACTATAAAGTCGATGCATTCCGTTTCGACCTCATGGGCTACATTCCAAAGCAAGTTATGATCGATACCTTAAAGAATGTCAGGGAAAGATCTGGCAACAATGAAATCTACTTCTTCGGCGAAGGTTGGGATGCAGGCAGTGCTGCAGCTGTAGTTGGTGGTGAAAACAACGCAACTCAGATCAATATGCACGGCACAGGCATCGGTACCTTTAACGATCGCATTCGCGATGGCATGAGAGGAAGCGGTCCGTTCGATCACGGTGATGCGTTAATCAGACTTCAAGGCTTTGCATCCGGTCGCTGCACTGATATGAATGATCAAAGATTGGCAGACAATCCAGGTTATTCATGCGATGCTTCTGCGACTAACGACGCTGATTACGGCATGCATCCGCTGAACTGGCAAGATGTCATCAGAATTTCTATGGCAGGTAACTTAAGAGACTACTCTTTGACTACCTACACTGATGAAACAAAAAACGGTAAAGATATTATGTATTGGGCTGCTATTGCAGGTTATGGCGATAGCCCAATCGAAACTATCAACTATGTGTCCAAGCACGACAACCAGACTTTGTTTGACCTCATCATGTACAAGGCAAAGAAAAACAAGACCATGGAAGAGAAAGCACAAATGCAAGGTATTGCTTTGGCTTCGGTAATTCTCGGTCAATCTCCTGTATTTGATCAGCAAGGTTCTGATTTGCTCCGCACCAAGTTCTTCCAGAACGACAGTTATAACACCGGTGATTTCAGCAACTCGGTAAATTACGATACCAGCAAAGGTAATGATTTCATTCCTGGAATGTTGGTTAATAAGTCTAAGGATCTGGATGATTGGGGTGCAATCCTCAAAGTCAGCAAGTACAACTCCGATGTCGGCGCTGATGTTAAAGCTAAGATGGTCGATACATACAAGAAGTTGGCAACTATCAGAAAGGAACACAACATTACCCATTTGGGATCGGCTGATCTCATCAAGGAAAATGTTTCCTTCCTGAACGTAGGTTCAAGCCAGCTTCCTGGCATGATTGTAATGAAGATCGTTAAACCTGCTTCAGTTACCGATACCGCTAACGAACTTTACGTAATGCTCAATGCATCTCCAGAAGAAAGAGCTTTTGATGTGTCGGCAGAGAATGTATTGGATACAGGTGCTCTATACGAAGGCAAATGTTCTGCAGCTGGCGGTAAATTAACTGCAGGAGCATGGTCTGTTTGCGTATTTACTAAGTAATTTTCAATAACTCGTATACTCTTATACATTGTTTAATCCCGAAGAAATTCGGGATTTTTTATTTTTGTCGTTATTCAGAAAATACGGATCGACTGTTGCTGTTTATTTTGCCTAATCAGTTACGTGATGGAATTTCAAGAACGCCAAAGATATATGCTCATAAAAGAAAAAGGCATGGTCTTTCGGCCATGCCTTCAAAATTATTAACTAGGATACGAGACTATTCCTTGGCTTTGAGTTCAAATGTCATATCCAGATCTTTGACGCTCAGAACGTAATCACCTGCTGCAAGACCAGGTTTAACGTCTTTGCCGCAACCTTCAGCATCCGTACACAGCTGCGAATCGCCGTCAGACATCAATCCATAGGTTGTGTCTTTAGCCCAGCTCTTGTCAAGCAGAACCTTAAACGCAGAACCAGCGGCCAAAGCCACGTCTACGGACCATTTTCCGGACTTGTATTCCATAGCCACAGGATTGGTTGCATCCCAGCCAGTCATTGAACCGACAAG
>JAZQPH010000017.1:0-5362 GCA_045628385.1 Succinivibrionaceae bacterium | reverse complement strand
GCGGCGCCGTGCGCTATGAGCTTGACTTCGACAAGCGGGAAGTCGGCTCTGTATCCCAAAAACATTCCCTCAGGCCAAGTCATGGCATCGAGCATTCCCGCGATTTTGGATTCGGAAATTCCGAGCACGAAATAGCGTCTTACTGATGTTTGGCCAGCATTGCATAATTTTGCGATATTGGGGGCAATGAAACTGTCGATCATCGCTTTAAATTCCGACGGCACTCCCGGCGTGAAATAGCATACGGCATTGTTGATTTTAATTTTGTATCCGCAGGCCGTTCCGTGAGGATTGTCGATGAGCTCGGCGCCTCGGGGCAGAAATGACTGCTTGATGTTGGTTTCAAAAAGCACGTTGCCCCTGGCGTCGCAATATTCTTTGATCCGCTGTGCCCAAAGACTGTTTTGCTCAAGCGGAACGTTTGCGACTTTGGCCGCGGCTTCCGTGGTTCTGTCGTCCGAGGTCGGTCCGAGCCCGCCGTTTACGATGATGATGTCGGCGGCTTTGCTTCTTTCATCCAAAACCGCCATGATTTCATGAAGATCGTCGCTCACGGTCTGCCGTCTTGCGACCTGCATGCCGCGGCTTAAGAGATTCTGGCAGAGCCATGAGACATTGGTGTCGGTGACGAATCCCGTGATGACCTCATCGCCCGTTGAAATTGTTTCGATTCTCATGGCCGCATCCTGATGCTTTTGATTTGCCTGTGTTGTGTGGTTACTTGTTCTCGCGGATTTTAGCATATTTGATATGCAGCCTGACCGGGTGGCACGAGCGCCAGTGCGATATAATCAGCGCATCGTTTAGGCCTTAGAGCGACTTAATTTTGCGCTCATTGGTAAAAAATTAAAAAAGGAATGCCCGGCAGCCTGCCGCTTTACGGCGGACAGAGGCGAGGAGGGCTTCTTGGCCATGTCAATATGCGTTCATGCGCTCTCAAAGACTGGCACGGACTGAAAGGAGAACAAATCGATGCCGATCAAGATCCCCGACGCCCTTCCCGCAGCGGAAACTCTCCGCGCCGAGAACATTTTCGTCATGACGGAATCAAGGGCCGCACATCAGGACATCCGTCCTCTCAGCATTCTGATTCTGAACCTGATGCCGAAAAAAATCGAAACAGAGACTCAGATATTGAGAAAACTGTCCAATTCGCCGCTTCAGGTCAGCATATCGCTCCTTCGCATCGACGATCATGTCTCAAAAAATACCCCGCAGTCGCACATCGAGTCTTTTTATCTCGACTTTGATCAGGTCAAAGACAGGTATTACGACGGCATGATCATTACGGGAGCGCCTCTTGATTTTGTGGAGTTTAAAGACGTCACGTACTGGGACACGGTCTGCGAGATCATGGAATGGTCGCGCACGCACGTGACTTCCACTTTCTTTTTGTGCTGGGCCGTGCAGGCGGCGCTTAAGGTGTTCTACGGCATCGAAAGAATTCATGGCGAAGACAAGCTTTCGGGAATCTATCGCCACAGGACCATGTGTCCCGAAGAGCCTTTGGTCCGCGGATTCGACAGCGAATTTTGGGCGCCGCAGTCGAGATACGCGAGATTTCCGATTGACGTCGTGAGATCGAGAACCGATCTTAAGATCTTGGCGGGCTCCGACGAAGTCGGCGTGTACCTTGCCGTGAGTCCCGACCGCAGGCAGATTTTCGTGACGGGGCATTCGGAATACGATCCCGACACGCTGCGCAACGAATATTTCAGGGATCTGGCCGCAGGCATCAATCCGAACATTCCGGTCAATTATTTTAAAAACGACGATCCGAACGAAGAACCCGTCGTCACGTGGAGAAGCCACGGTTCGCTTCTTTACAGCAACTGGCTTAATTACTATGTCTATCAGATGACGCCGTATGAATTGGGGTCGCAGGCATAGCCGAACAAAACGGCATAAGACAAGTCATTGCCGCTGTCCCGCAATCGGCAAATGCCATGCCGCCTGCGGGATTTTATTTTGCGGGATTTTCCGCTGGCGGTCATACAGACGCGTCTATTGGTATCGGTTCTTTCAATTGATACACTATGAGCTCTCGATGAGCTCTCGGAGTTCTTGCGGCAGAGCGGGCATTCATTCAAGTTTTGCTGATGATGGCCGCGATGTTCGGGCTTTTTGAAGAGCTGATGTTCGAGCTGTCAAATCTTTTGAAGATTAAGTTTCGCTTGCATGGTCTTTGGGCCGATTGCGCAGCGCAGAATGTAAAGTTAAGCAGTTATTAAAATTTAACGCACTGGAAAGTCCCACAGTTACAAAGTTACGGTAATCAATCATGACCAGCCACCATACATCCGATATAGCAAACCTTCTTTCCGAGCGCATCCTTGTTCTTGACGGCGGTTTCGGCACCATGATTCAGTCCATGGGCCTTAAAGAGGCAGACTACCGCGGCGAACTGTTCAGAGGATCGCTTAAGGATCTTAAAGGCTGCAACGACATTCTCTGCCTGACCAAGCCCGATGCCGTCGAGTCCGTGCACAGGCAATACTTGGAAGCGGGCGCCGACATCATCGAAACCGACACTTTCAGCGCCACGAAAATCGGCATGATCGATTACGGCCTTGAAAGCCAAGTCCGCGAAATAAACCTCGCGGCCGCCAAAATCGCGAGGCAGTCCGCCGACGAATTTGAAAAGGCCAATCCGGATAAGCCGCGTTTTGTTGCGGGAATTTTGGGACCTACGGGCAGAACCTGCTCGATATCTCCCGACGTGACTGATCCCGCGGCGCGCAACATAACTTTTGCCGAGCTTGCCGAGGCATACGAAGAGCAGGCAATGGCGCTTATCGAAGGCGGCTGCGATCTTTTGATGATTGAGACCATATTTGACACGCTCAATGCAAAAGCTGCCGTTTATGCCGTCGAAGACGCTTTTGAAAAAGCGGGAAAAAGGCTGCCCGTGATGATTTCGGGAACGATTTCCGATGCTTCGGGACGAACCTTGTCGGGCCAGACGCTCGAGGCGTTCTATTACTCGCTTCGTCATGCAAAGGCGCTGTCGTTCGGCCTTAATTGCGCGCTCGGTCCCGACGAGCTTGCCCCTCATGTCGCCGAGCTTTCCGGGTTCTGTTCGGAGTTTGTGTCCGTGCATGCCAACGCGGGTCTGCCCAATGCCATGGGCGGATATGACCTTTCGCCCGAAGACATGGCGGTCTATGTAAAAGAGTGGGCGGAAAAGGGACTCATCAATATCGCTGGCGGCTGCTGCGGCACGACTCCCGCGCATATCAAGGCGATAGCCTCCGCCGTTTCGGGAATGCGCCCGAGAATAAGACCTGACATCCCGGTTGCCTGCCGTCTTTCGGGTCTTGAGCCGCTCGTGCTCGAAAAAGGCCATATGTTCATCAACGTGGGCGAACGCACCAACGTGACGGGGTCGGCCAAATTCAAAAGACTGATCAAAGAGGAAAAGTTCGACGAAGCGCTGGACGTCGCGAGGCTTCAGGTCGAAAACGGCGCCCAGATCATCGATATAAACATGGATGACGGCATGATTGACGCCTTGCCGGCCATGACGAAATTTTTGAACCTCGTAGCTTCCGAACCCGCCATCTGCCGCGTGCCGATAATGATCGATTCGTCTAAATGGGAAGTGCTGGAAGCCGGACTTCGCTGCGTTCAGGGCAAATGCGTGGTCAATTCGATATCCATGAAGGAAGGCGAAGAGCTCTTTCGCGAAAAAGCCAAAAAGC
The DNA here is from genome assembly GCA_045628385.1 of Succinivibrionaceae bacterium. Taxonomy (GTDB): domain Bacteria; phylum Pseudomonadota; class Gammaproteobacteria; order Enterobacterales; family Succinivibrionaceae; genus JAZQPH01. The sequence goes on along the minus strand of JAZQPH010000017.1, from coordinate 1,661 downwards.
TCCGCCGCTACGGCGCGGCCGCGGTCGTCATGGCTTTTGACGAAACGGGGCAGGCCGACACCCGCGATAGGAAACTGTCCATCTGCACGAGAGCCTACAGAATTCTCGTCGACGAGTTGGGATTTCCGCCCGAGGACATCATTTTCGATCCAAATATTTTCGCGGTGGCGACCGGCATGAGCGAACATGACGGCTATGCGCTTGATTTCATCAATGCCGTCGCCGACATCAAAAGAGATTTGCCTTATGCGATGATTTCTGGCGGCGTGTCCAACGTTTCGTTTTCGTTCAGAGGAAACGAACCGGTCCGCCGCGCCATTCATTCGGTGTTCCTTTATCATGCCGCCAAAAACGGCATGGACATGGGCATCGTGAACGCAGGCCAGCTTGAGCCGTATGACGCCTTGCCGCCCGAACTCAAAGAAAAAGTCGAAGCCGTCGTGCTCAACACCCACCCGGGGGCGACCGATGAGCTTCTTGCCATAGCCGACAGCTATCGCGGCGCTCAGGGGGCAGGCGCCGCCCAAAGCCAGCAGGCCGCATCTACGGCATGGCGGCAGGAAAGCGTCGAAAGGCGCCTTGCCCATGCCATGATTAACGGCGTGACCGAATATATCGACCAAGACGTCGCCGAGGCCCTTGAAAAACTCGGATCGCCAGTCGCGGTCGTCGAAGGACCGCTGATGGGCGGCATGAACGAGGTGGGCGATCTGTTCGGCGCGGGCAAAATGTTTTTGCCGCAGGTCGTAAAATCCGCCCGCGTCATGAAAAAGGCGGTGGCCTGGCTGCAGCCTTACATTGAAGCAAGCAAGGGAGAGGGACAGGGCGCTTCCGCGGGAAAAGTCGTCATGGCGACGGTCAAGGGCGACGTGCACGATATCGGAAAAAATATCGTGACTGTCGTTCTTCAGTGCAATAACTTCGAAGTCATCGATTTGGGCGTCATGGTGCCTTGCGAAACCATTCTCGACACCGCCGAGCGCGAGCATGCCGACATGATCGGCGTTTCGGGTCTCATCACCCCGTCTCTTGAAGAAATGGTGCGCATCGCTTCTGAAATGGAGCGCCGCGGCATGAAGATTCCGCTTCTTGTGGGCGGCGCCACGGCGTCAAAACTGCATACGGCCCTCAAAATCGATCCTGCGTATTCAGGCCCCGTTGTCTACACGGAAAACGCAAGCCGCATAGTCGGCGTCGCCCAGAGCATCGCAAGCGCAGATTTGCATGACGGATACGTTAAATCGATAAAAGAAGAATACGCCGAAATCCGCAGGAAACATGAGTCGGCGGAAGACGCGCTCAAAATGCTTTCTTACGAGGAAGCGCGCGCGAACAAATACGCATTCGATGCCGAAGCGGGAAAAGCTTCAGGATGCGATCTGTCAAAAGGCAACGTATTTGAAAAGAGCGTCAAAATAAGCGAGCTTGTCGATTATATCGACTGGACGCCGTTCTTTTCGGCATGGCGCATCAAAGGACATTTTCCCGAAGTGCTCAGCCATGAAGACACGGCCGACGAGGCAACAAAGCTGTTCCGCGACGCCAATCTCATGCTCGGCATGATGGAGGAGAAAAATCTCATAAGCATACGCATGCTGTACGGTTTGTACGAGGCAAAACCCGACGGCGACGACGTCATTGTCGCGGACAAACAGGGAAAC
>JAZQPH010000016.1:0-2360 GCA_045628385.1 Succinivibrionaceae bacterium | reverse complement strand
TGTCTTTCAGAATAAAATCCGAAAAAACTTCGTCGCCGACAATAATTTTTTTCATATTACGCATTCCCTTAAAACATTAAAGACGTCAATCATAGTCATTTTGAACAATTTCATGCATTGTATAAGGTCTAAAATCCAATTTGGGCCTTATTGTAATAAAACCACTAAAAATTAATCAATCCAATTCAAAAATTATTGCAAACGCGTATGATTAATTAATTTTTTAAACACACAGAACATACATTTTTGCAGAAACAAATTCCATAAACGCCTACAATTAAATTTTCAGAATTTGACAAAAACTTCTCCATTAAATCGCTTTTTTTAATTTGATTTACTGATTCTTGTGCTTTTATGGTTCTAGACAGCCAGTCACTCAATATTTGTCTTATTTCTAATATGACGATAGCATTGCCAACATTGGATTTTGCCACAATATCAACATAGCCTTTATCAGGTTCCATGCTTGCATTATGTTCATAAATTATTGTTGCGCGATTATCTAACAGGTAATGTATAAGCGCGTGATACATATTTTCTTTTGGAACATCTCTGACGTATACATATTTGGCGAGGACTCCGTTAATATTATCCGATACCATTTCTGCATCGCCGCTGAATAATCCTTTGACACTGTCTGCCATGTATTTCTGCGTCGCATCATCATGCTCATAGAAACTCAAAATTTCTTCTCTGAAACATGATTTCATTTCCTTATTCGGAATGTTCATTTCGTACATATCCCAACCGTAAATCGATTTAGAATCTCCGACGCTTTTGTGGTTATATGTGAGATATCCAAAATGAACTAATAGCATCCAAAAATCATCGATGTCATGATGTATTAAATCGTTGTACCATAGCCCCAGTCTTTCTTCGCTAAGTATTGATTTGCCGTCCATCAAGGACTGCATCTGCTCAAGATGGCCTCTCTGAATATATTCCATATATTCTTCGACCAAATTATTGCCGCATAACCCTTTCCGATAATTGGCTGCAATTATTTCCTTGTCAGATTTGTCGGCATTTTGGCAGTTATCGCGGCAGAAATTCATCACATCCCACGGACTGAACATCTGCACTCTTCCAAAATAATTGCCGCCATAATTTTCCCAAACCAAGTCGGAATATTTTTCCAGATTGAAATGCTTAAGAACCAGTTCTGTATCTTCTTTGGTAAAGCCAATTCCTGCAGATATATCATCATGGTTGTCACTCATGACGTTGCATATGTGTAGATGGTTTAATCCGCCGCTGATGGCGTCGCCTTTTGTTGCCAGCAAACGGGCAGTCATCACCGCCCTGCCCAAATCCCAATTGGTTTTTAACGCGCTGTCCAGCATCGCATATACGATGTGTGTCATCTTATCGTCATATCCGTTGACTATAGCTTTAGCAAAAGGCACGTCATAATCGTCTATAAGCACTATCGGTTTAACGCCGTGATAACGGTGCAGCAACCATGTCAGACTCTTCAGCGAATCCATGACACAAACTCGGTTCTTCAAGTCGAGCAAATAGTCTCGATCCAAAAGTACCTCGATCTCCCTAATTTCAAATTCATCCATCTTGCCGTTCTTGTTATCAAGCAAATACCTGTAGTTTGACGCAAGCTCGTATATAGTATTTACCAACTGCTCATAGGCGCTTTGAAAATCATCGCCATAAACATTTTTGAACGAAACGAAGATTACGGGCTTCTTGCCCATAAACTTTTGACAAAATTCCTTGTCTTCCAGAATCTTGGTGCCTTTGAACAGTTGCTGCTGATATGAGGTGTCTTCTGGATTATCGGGATTGTTTGGATTTATCCTGAGAAACTCATAAAAGGTGCTCAATGTTACGGTTTTTCCGAATTTAGGCGGGCGCGTTAACAGCAATACTTTTGATATATGGTGGAGCATTATATCTTTGATAAACAATGTCTTATCAAAGTAATATTTATCGTTCAAAACAAGATCTGAAAACATTTCGTCAGCATTATTGATTTTGTTCATTTCAGGCATTCCTTAACATCAAAATTCTCTGACCATGTATTGCCGTCTAAATTCACTTAGTTTCGCGTCGCCGTAACCGACTTTTTTATCGTTTTGCAGTCGGCCGAGCACGATCCCGGGATCCCGATTTATTGATTTTGCAAACGCTCTGACTGACTGAGAATCAAATCTGTTTTCGTCGATGAAGCGCTGATATTGCTCGCAAGGAATAAGCATGTCTTCGGCATATTTGTTGGCAACATCTTCCTGTTCTCCCGTTTCTGCATCGAAGGAAATGCCAAAATCTCCGTTTAAGATATGCCCTATCTCATGAAATAACGTGAACCAAAACCTATCAGACCAAAGACGCCTGCCATTCACCAT
>JAZQPH010000015.1:0-2620 GCA_045628385.1 Succinivibrionaceae bacterium | reverse complement strand
CGTAGTGCCGCCAAGGGTCCGCGCCGCTTTTTTCCACATCGGGGTATTCAGCAAGATAGCCATCTTTATAAAACACATCCTCGGACGGATGCAGGCCGGTGTCTCTGCCTTCTTGCTTTCCGCATTTTACGTAGTGCCGCCAAGGGTCCGCGCCGCTTTTTTCCACATCGGGGTATTCAGCAAGATAGCCATCTTTATAAAACACATCCTCGGACGGATGCAGGCCGTTGTCTCTGCCTTCTTGCTTTCCGCGTTTTACGTAGTGCACCCATGGGTCAGCGCCGCTTTCTTCCACATCGGGGTATTCGGCAAGGTATCCTTCCTTAAAAAAAACATCTTCCGATGGATTAAATCCATTTCCGCGAGAATTGTTTTTTTGAGTAAAAAACTTTCTGTACAAATTGAAACGATCTTTTGAATCAAAACCGTTTGCTAAAGCAAAACCGTCCCAAAAAACCTTTTTTCTTGAAATTTTGCTTAACAAAAAATATATCAAATTTGTAATACGCATCTGCCGCAACGCTCGGAAAACAGGTTGAGCCGGACAAATTGTCCGTTTTCTCGAACTCAAAAATCTCAGTTAAGCGATTAGTCCTCGCTCGATACCGCGTAGTCAATTCCATACGGGCCTATGGTTCAGACTTTACAACAAAATATCTGATCTCAAAAGATGATTCTACACATGCGAAGCATCTCCTGTCTTCATGTTCTGAGGGAATGCATTCTCATGCCTTATTCGCCAGAATATTGGCATGACGAGTCCAGGCAAACCGAAAGGCGCCCTCCGCACGCAACTGCCCAACTTATGAATAATCCAGAATCTTTATGCTTGTGCGCTTGCATAAGTCATAGTCATAACAATAAAGATTGCCTCTCGAGACCAGATTTTAGTCATCTGCTGCGATGTTCAGATCCTCTAAACTTGCATTAAGCATGTAACGCAACACAGTCCTTAGTAAATGTCCTATTACCTCTGTACGACTCAAAGATATCATTAGACATACATGACTTCAATTGTCATCTTGCCGTGCGTGATTAAGGTTATAGTCGTTCATGGTACAATTAATAGGAGCGTACAAAATTTTGGTGGTCCGACTCTATGTATATAAATTCATCCAGAGAGCTGTTATCGAAACTGATAATTTCCCTAGTCGGCATTGTCGGTATATTTGTTTCCCTCTATACGATAGTCGGCATTTACCACAAAGCATGGTGTTCGCCATTCTCGGAGCCAACCTTTTTAAGATATTTTTCGATTTTAGCCTTATTATATTTTGTCATAAACACCATCACGGGCTACAACAAAAGTTTCTTCAAAAGGCGGCTCTATTCAGAAGCTGTGATTGTTTTCCAAGAAATATGCATCATAGTATCGACATTGATTCTTATCTTGTTTTGGAGCCATTCGCTATCTGACAGCCATAGACTGGTTATTGGATTCTTTGCCGTCATATTCTTCTTTGTCGATATCGCATTGAGAACGGTCACCAAGTCTTTCCTTTTGAAGGTATTCTATAACAGCAAGTTCTCAAGCAAACTTCTCATCGTCACGGACACGGCAAATGCAGAGCAAGTCTTAAAGTCGCTGTCCAACTATTTTGATTGGTCAAGAGCGATTTGCGGCGTATGCATCCTAGACGGGACATACAATGTTTCATCGGCTGCTGACAAAAGCAAGTTGCCAGAAATTGAAGGAAGACAGATAGTCTGTTCTCGAAACAACTTTTTGGAATACACTTCGCATAATAATGTAGATGAAATTTTTGTCATCGTTAATTCGTTTCACAACGATGAAAATCTTAGAGAGCAATTGGTTCAAATTGAGGAAATGGGCATAAAGATCAGCGTGAACATAGATCTTTTCAACTATGCGCCAACCTCCTACGCTAAAATTGACAAAATCGGCTCCTTTCATACCGTATCCATAAGCAGAAACTATCATTCCTACAAAGAAAAGTTCGCCAAGAAGGTTTTGGACTATACGGGCGGCATAGTAGGTTTTTTAATATTCTGCGTTGCCTACCTTATCTTTGCGCCTATTATCAAATTAGATTCCAAAGGTCCTGTGCTCTTTGCTCAGCCAAGAATCGGCAAAAACGGAAGAATATTCAAGTGTTACAAATTTCGCTCAATGAGATCTGATGCCGAAGAACTCAAAACAGAGCTCATGAAAGACAACGAGATGAGCGGATTGATGTTTAAGATGGAAAACGATCCGCGAATCACTAGAGTCGGAAAATTTATCAGAAAAACCAGTATCGACGAATTGCCTCAATTTATTAATGTGCTTAAGGGCGATATGAGTTTGGTAGGAACACGGCCGCCTACGGTTGATGAATACGAGCATTACGAACCGAGACACAAAGCTCGCGTTTCAATGACAACTGGTTTGACTGGGTTGTGGCAAGTAAGCGGCAGAAGCAACATTAAGGATTTTAATGATGTAGTCAGGTTAGATATGGAATATATCGATAATTGGTCAATTTGGCTTGATATCAAGATTATTCTGCTGACTATTAAAGTTGTATTATTTGGAAAAGGCGCAAGTTAATAAATAAGTCCAAAATTTGGATCAGTCAAAAATTGGGTCTGTCCTTAAAATGGTGGGTTAGCCATAAGT
>JAZQPH010000014.1:0-1767 GCA_045628385.1 Succinivibrionaceae bacterium | reverse complement strand
GGCATAGGATCCATGACTGCAAATGCTTCGGCTGCAAGCGGATCCATGGCAGCAGCTTCGTTTTCTTCTTCGGCAGTTACCGAAACATTCTTTCCGGCAGTACCCGAATCATCATCCGAAGCCGAGAAGATAGAAAGCAGCGCATCCCGCTCGTCATGCGGCCCTGGCTGAGTTTCAATCTGTGTTGGAACGTTTTCAACTCCGTCGCCGAGATCGTAACGATACTTTGCCGGCAGATCGACAGCATCGACAATGCAATTAGGATGAAGAATCATCAGACGCTCGACAAGGTTCGATAGTTCTCTTACGTTGCCTGGCCACGGATGCTTCATAAGTGACGCCATCGCGCGCTGAGTCAATTTGACGCTGACATGATGGTTTTCAGAATGTCTTCTTACCAATTCCTGCAAGAGCAAAGGTATATCATCGGCGCGGTCACGCAGCGGCGGCGTGTCAATCGGAAACACATTGAGTCGATAAAAGAGATCTTCGCGGAACTTGCCTTCTGCAATCATGTCTTCCAAATGGCGATGCGTTGCGGCAATCACTCTGACGTCCGCCTTGATAGGTTTGCTTCCGCCTACCCTTTCAAAAATTCTTTCCTGAAGAACGCGAAGCAGCTTCACCTGCATCGGAAGCGGCATGTCGCCGATTTCATCAAGGAAAACGGTTCCGCCTTCGGCGAGTTCAAAACGTCCCTTTCGCGACGAAATAGCGCCCGTGAACGATCCTTTTTCATGACCGAACAGTTCGGATTCGAGCAGGTCCGGAGGAATGGCTCCGCAATTGATAGGAACGAAAGCTCCTTTTGATCTCTTGGACAATTCATGAACCGCCCTCGCCACAACTTCTTTGCCTGTTCCCGATTCGCCTAAAATCAGCACGTTTGCGTCGGTGCCGGCGACTTGCTCGATCAAGTGGCGAATTTCCTGAATTGCATCGCCTTGGCCGACAAGAAGCCTAGCTAGCGTTTCTTCGCGGTTATCTTGTTTTTTGCTCGCCATCCCTTTATGCAAAGTCATAAACGACGAACAGTAGCGGATCTTCTGGCTGAAATCTTCAAGAGTGAACGGAGTCGAAACCGAACCTACCATATTGGCATTTGAATATTCGACCTCGAGATCGATGCCGATAAAAGGCACGTCTGGATATCTGACAAGAAGCGCGGGTATCGAATTTTTACCGGAACCGCGCGTAATTACGGCAGCATCGGTCTCGCCAGAATCAAGAAGCGCCAAACAATCGTCCTCGCCTCCTGATTGCCACTCTATGCCCAAAAAGCTGGCGATCGTCTCAATCAGTTTCTTTTCTTCCTCGTCATCGATCATGATGAGGAGATTGCCGGGAAAATCCATAGAGCGCCTCTTATTCTTCTTATGCTGTTATGGTTAAAAGCATTTTATTCGCAAAAGAGGCAAGATCATGCGATCGCGGCCGATCGCATGCCAAAAATTTGACCCAGCGTCAAAAAACCGATTTTAGGCGTTTTTAAAAGATTCAGCGGGCGCCGGCGATTTCCTTTTTCAAAGTTGCGATTACAAATTCTATTTCGTCATGGGAAAGCGACGGACACAGAGGAATGGTTATTGCCGAAGCATAATATTCTTCGGCACCGTCAAAGTCGGAGGCCAAGCGGTCTTAGGAAGACAATACACCAGTTCAACTCCTTGGCTCACAGAACGACATGGCTACGATCCGACTTCATGGGAAAGCGACGGACACAGAGGAATGGTTATTGCCGAAGCATAATATTCTTCGGCACCGTCA
>JAZQPH010000013.1:0-2736 GCA_045628385.1 Succinivibrionaceae bacterium | reverse complement strand
CGAACTCGAGTTTTCAAGAAATTTCAGCGCCGTGCCGCCGACCAGCAGGTTGACGCAGGCGCTCACGAGATAATGGCGGAAACCGTGGCCCGCAAAACCGATGCCTATGGCCGCCATGACTGCAAGCGCGCCCGCATGATTAATCCAGACTGGATGTTTCTCTATTTTTCCGCCGAGTTCCATGGCGCGCACCGCCGCGGAACCGATGCAGATGAGCACGACGATGGGGCTTACAACTTCCCACAAAGGAATGACCGCCATGACGAGCGCAATGCATGAAAGCGCCGCCGTGCGTCGCCTTTTGACGAAAAGAGGACCCGCTTCTATCAATTTTCGTCCGCTCCTTCCGAAGATCCTGCGGAAGGATCTTTGAACTCTCCGCGCTTAATCATCATCTGTTTGGATTTTTCATGGAGATCGAGAAGTTCGGGATCACCGGAATAAAGAAATTCTTCGGCATGCGCGTAGGCAAATCGATAATTTCCCGCTTCGTAATAGCGGCGTATGCCTTTCATGATGGTCTCGCGGTTGTCATGAAAACGCTGCATTGCCTTTTCTTTTTGCTGGGCGGCATATTCGGCGGTCGCTTTTGCATGCGTGTCGACGAGAGGATCTCCTGAAAGAGAGCGATACCAGCCATAGAGCGGCAAAACAAGAAGAGCCGCCGCAAGCAAAGCTCTCACGCCCTGCTTCCACGGAGCATGGGCGCCGAAAACGGCATAGAACACGTTCGGCATGACAAAGAGCGACGACAGCATGAGAGAGACGGCAAGCGGGATGTGGTACAAAAGCAGAAGAAGTCCCGACCAAAACATCAAAATGCCGATAATTCTCAAAAATTCTTCTATCGCGGCGCGCATATTCTTCTCCAGGACAGATTTGCCGTTTCGGAATCCGAAAAACGGCCTTATTTTGGGATTTTACCCCGATGCAGCATGCGTTTTGTGTGACCGCAGCCAACCGGGACAAAGCCTCTGCATCCTTTTTCAAATACGGAAGATATCCCGAAACTTCATTTGCCTAAACAAGTTGTGCAAACAGGCTCCGCGCGCGATTAAAATTTTTCTATGCCGCGCTGGCGAATCTCTTAATCATTCGCAAAGAAAATGCGAAAATTTATTCGCCTCGGCGCGTATGCCCGCGCGTGAGGCCTTTTCGAAAGCCGCTCGCCCCGATAAATCAAAGGAGATGCCAAATGGCTCCATGGATATGCAAAACTCTTGTTATCGCATCTGCGGCCGCGGCCTGCGCCGGCCTGTATGTCTGGCATTTTCTGACATCCGAGGGCATGGGCGCCGCGCCGTCGGGAAAAATCCTCGAAAGAATCGAAGCGTCTCCCAATTACCGCGACGGACAGTTCAGGAACAAAGAACCGTTCGAGCATAAACTCGTCGAAGCGCCCGAAAGCCGTCAGAAAGGCTGGCTCGGCATGCTGTTTCCCGAAAAAGGCGACACCGTGCCCCTTGATCCCGTGCCGACTGTCAAAACCGATTTAAAAAATCTGCCGCGCGGCGAGGACGTTCTCGTATGGCTCGGGCACTCGGGATATTTCATTCAGGCAGGCGGCGTCAGAATTTTGATCGATCCCGTTCTGGGTTCTGCCGCGGCGCCCGTGCCGTTTGCGGTCAGAGCTTTTGAAGGAAGCAGAATTTATGAAACCGAGGACTTTCCCGATGACATAGACCTGCTGCTCGTCTCGCACGATCACTGGGATCACCTCGAATACGAAACAATCCTGGCGCTCCGAGACAAAGCAAAATTCGCCGTCGTCCCGCTCGGCGTCGATGCCCATCTGGCCGCCTGGGGATGGAACGAAAAAAATCTGATATCCCTCGATTGGGACGAAACGGCGCATCTTGCAGTTTCAGGAGGCGAAGCTTCGGTGACCGCGACCGTCGCAAGGCACTTTTCGGGCAGGCTTTTTGAAAAGAACAAAACACTCTGGTCGGGATTTGCGGTAAAGGCGGGGGGCAGATCCGTCTATTATTCGGGCGACGGCAGCTTCGGCGTTCATTTTGCCGACATCGCCCAATCATACGGCCCGTTCGATCTTGCGATAATCGAATGCGGACAATACGATCCCGCCTGGCCGTGGGCGCACATGACGCCTGAAGAATCGGCCGAAGCGATGAAAACAATCGGCGCCGCGCGCAGCGTGCCCGCCCATAACGGCAAATATTCCATCTCCTATCACCAGTGGCGCGATCCTCTCGAAAGAATAACCGAAGCGGCCGGGCATATCGGCGTAAACCTCGCTACCCCGATGATCGGAGAAAAGTTTGATTATTCCGATCCCGAAGCCCAAACGACAAAATGGTGGGAGGGAAGAAAATGACCGATCGCGGCAATAACCGCAATGGTTGTGAGACATTGACCATAGATGAAAGCGACATCGCCGCCATGATGATGGCGTTATGATATAGATATATCCATATAACATATTGAAATAATTAAATATTTTTAGCGATTACCGCGTCATTACGGTGAATAATCAATTTTTTGGCGGGTTGTAATGACAAAACGCACGGCTAAAATAACAAGTGTCGCAGGACGCGATTGACGACAAGGATGTCGGCATTTTCCCCAGGACGGGGATGACCGAGGAAAAGGATTTCCGAGGATTCGAAAGACGGGAGCCATGACGGCTTCCGTTTTCGTTTATAAGGCGGCATAGATTTTCTCCCGGCATTGCGCACGCCGCCCGAATGCAGGCAAACTCCCAGAAAAAAGTGAGAC
>JAZQPH010000012.1:0-7764 GCA_045628385.1 Succinivibrionaceae bacterium | reverse complement strand
ACTGGTGCCTGGGACTCGTCACGGGACGCAACGATGAATTTTTGTCCGAATCGCCTGCCCATGGCAAGGAACCTGTCATCCTCGGCTCGAACGTTGAAAAATTCCGCATCAGCCGAAAGAGGATGCGTTACATCAAGTATGCCCCTGACGAAATGCAGCAGACGGGGCCGGAATGGATGTACAGAGCCGAAGAAAAAATCGTATATAAATTTATCAGCCGAAAAACCGCATTTGCGTACGACGACAGACAGAGGCTCACGCTGAACAGCGCCAATATCGTCATACCGCGCATGAAAGGGCTGTCGGTCAAATATGTGCTGTGCGCCTTAAACTCCTGCATCGCATCTTTTTACATGAAACGGATGTTTGACAGCGTAAAGACGCTGAGATCGAGCATCGAGGCGGTTCCTATAAAACTTGCCGACGCAAATGAACAGGCTTGGTTCGAGGAACGGGCGAATCTGCTCATTGAGGGCAAGCTTTCATCAGAACGGGCATCTTCGATACAGCGGGAAATCGATGAGAAATTCTGCGGGATGTTCGGTTTGGAAGAACAAGAAGCTCTTCATCTCATGAATAATTACTCATGAAACGGGCGGCATGCGCCAATCTTAATGCTCCTCTTGGCAAAACATCATACGAGAACCTGCCTCAAATATCTTCACTCTTCGGCTGAAGCAGCAAAAACAGGCTGTACGGAATCTTCGATCGCTGAAAGGATTTAGAGATTACAAGATCGCCCGTCAAAACAAAACTTCTCCTCCAGGCGATCGCAAAAGCCGAGCCGCGATGCGATCCTGCGCTTGCCGCATAAACGATCGGTTGTTGACCACAAAGCGCTGATCAAAACGGCATGCATCCTGCGCGTCATCGACAAATTAAGCAAAACGCATTCACGTTTTATTCACTGATCCCGGTCCGATCGATGATTTCCTGTATATTTGCCGATCAATGGACGTAACAAAAACTGCATAACAGTCTAAAACAGGTGTTTTGATCAACGGACTGTACAGATCCATCGATATTTTGAGCAAAAATCGTGATCGATATTAAAAAAAGACAACTAAAGAAAATCAAATTAATGTTTTTTTAATCAATTTTGTATATTCTTCAATTGTTCGCAAAACGAACTTGGCAGAATAATAACAATAGAAAAAACAATAATAACAATAATAAGCAACCCGACATAAAAATAAAAAAGAGGTGAACGAATGCCAATAATATTAAAGGGTCTGCTCATGACATTGTCATTGCTGGTCGGAGCAGTTCTTTCTTACGCCTGCCACACTTATAACGTGTCCATCACGTATAAAGTAGCCGACAGACATGCAGCAATTACGGAACTTCCTATAAGCGCCATAAATGCCGCCGAAAGAAACCAATAACCCTAGCATGAATCCAAAACTTATGGCCGCGCTGCGGCCGTTTTATTTTGTGTATTTTCAATATGTTAAATATGCATCAGAATAAAAATTTGCCCATTTTCTTAATATAGTACTGCCCAAAGTTAACAGCATTTACTGCAATGATTAAGAGAATTTGAAAGCAAAGTCTGTCAGCAAATAGCAGCTTTCAATTGGGTAAAATCAAGAAAACACCAGCAAAAGTCAAAGCGATTAATCAAAAAACAGATATTTAAAAATAGATTAATCTATTCAAGATTTATCAAATATCCTAAATATAGTTATCTTAAAAATCATTATTTCTATATCTTGGTGTACTTGCCGCATTTTCACGCATGAGATCGCATTTAGTTGTTATAAACCTGCGTCTCGGATTAATTGTCTTAAGGCGATTAATCATCAATATTCAGATTAATATCTGTATTAATCGGCATCTTAGGAAGATTAATATTACTCAGATTATTCATCTGATTATTAAAGCAACACCGGATGTAGTGCTGAACTATTTTTATACATACCGGACAAATATGTATAGACATATTCATTTGTGTTTGCTAAATTCACAAAATAAACATTTATTAGGCATATCGGAGCGTTATATGGCATTTTTTCGCAAATTTTCGCCCGTATACGTCATAAAAAGTATCTTTCGCATTGTATTCGGTTCAAACCGGGATTCCAGAAAGACAAAATGGCTGCGCCGAATGTCGTTTCTCGGCGCGATCGGATTCGGAGTCAGCCAGCTTTCGGGAGATTCGGTCGCCGAGACGATCGATCGCTATGTCTGCATGCCCATGGAAAGCGACTCGACCTACGGCTGGCTCGCAAAATCAGGCTGGTGCACGAAACTGAACAATGCTTTGGTCGATCTGTTCAGAGACAAGAAATCTCCCCGCTCCCAAAAACGAGCCCCCCATAAACGTTACGGCCCCGACGAATATAAGATGCCCGTATCGTCCAAAGGACCGGCAAACTATGCAGAAGCCAGAGCCGAACTGCATCATCTGTACTACATCAACTCTCAGGGTCCATACGCTGACGAAAGCAACCGCACTCTCTATTGCGGATGCCCTATTGTTTACAGAAACGGCAAAGCTTCATTCCCGCTTCTCAGCGCCTGCAATTATCTTCTTCGCCGCAATATCGAAAGAGCGACGCGCATCGAATGGGAACATATGATGCCCGCGCACGCTTTCGGGTCAAGACTCGCCTGCTGGGGCAAAACGGGCGGAAGAAAACATTGCCAGGATACGTCTCCGGAATTCAACAAGATGGAAGCCGACATGCATAACCTCGCCCCGTCAGTCGGAGAGGTCAATGCCGATCGCAGCAATTTTCGCTACGGCATGATTGCCTCGCCCAAACAGGGAAGATCATTCGGGTACAATAACTCATGCCTCGGCGCGGACAACCCTAACGACTGCTACATAAAATATCTGATGCACGAAGTGCCAAGCGATGTTTATGCCGAAATGAAGATCGGAAAATCCGCTTTTCAATACGGCGCCTGCCAGATGGTCACGGATTTTTCCTTGCGCATCTCCCAGCCGCCGCCAAGAGCAAGAGGAACGGTCGCAAGAGCATATAAATACATGGAAAAACGCTACGGCGTGACTCTGTCATCGGCGCAGCGCAAACTGTTCGATGCCTGGGATCGGCAATATCCTCCCGGCAAATGGGAATGCGAGCGCAACAGGCAGATTAAAAACATTCAGGGAAACGACAATCCGTTCGTGACATCAAGATGCCGCGATCCCAAACAAAAATAAGGACAATGCATGAGAGTTCCGAGAATATTTGAAGAAAAACCGCTTCCCGGGGTCGGCAGTGAAATCGAACTCGGCGAGAACGGCTCGGGACACGTGGGCCGAGTTCTTCGCATGAACCCCGGCGAAGAAATCATCGTCTTCGGTGGCACGGGCACTGACTTCCGGGCAAAAATCGTCTCGGTCAGCAAAAAAGCCGTCAGCGTTCTTCTGACCGATGCAGAAGAAATTCATAGCGAATCGCCGCTTAAAACCCATCTTGGACAGGTAATCAGCCGCGGCGACAAAATGGACTTCACCATCCAAAAAGCCGTGGAACTGGGAATCTCCGAAATCACCCCGCTCTTTTCTTCGCGCTGCGGCGTAAGCTTGTCAGGAGAGAGGCTTGAAAAGAAAATCGATCAATGGCGCAAGATCGTCATCTCAGCTTGCGAGCAATGCGGACGATCGGTAATCCCTAAACTCAACGACGCCATGGATCTTGAGGAATACCTGCCGCTCGGGGACGAGGACGTAAAACTCAATCTGCATCCGAGAGCCGAGCACGGTTTCGCGGGAATCAGTTTTGATAAAAACAAATGCGTCAGACTTCTGATAGGCCCGGAAGGCGGGCTGTCCGACGAAGAAATCGACGCGGCTGCAAAATGCGGCTACATGCCGGTGCGCCTCGGACCGCGCGTCCTTCGCACCGAAACGGCGGCGCTCGTCGCGCTCAGCGCGCTGCAGTCGTGTCACGGAGATTTAGGCTGATGGCGACGGTTATCGGATTTGACTTCGGAACAAAATCAATCGGCATTGCCGTTGGCCAGACGATTACGGGAACGGCTTCTCCACTTAAAGCGCTGCCTGCCAAGGAAGGGCAGCCTGACTGGAACGCTCTCGAAAAAATCATCAAAGAATGGCAGCCCGACTACGCTGTCGTAGGTTTGCCCCTTGCCATGGACGGCACCGATCTGTACGTGACGAAAATGGCCGAAAAGTTTGCAGGCAGGCTGCATGGCAGATTCGGGATCAAGGTTGAGATGAAAGACGAACGGCTGACAACCAAAGCGGCAAGAGACGAACTGTTCCAACGGGGCGGATTCAGAGCGCTGAAAAAAGGAAGCGTCGACTCGGGATCTGCCGTTCTTATATTGGAAGGCTGGTTCGAAGAACATCCTGAGTTCTGAAATCGGCAGTGTCAATGATACAGGGATGCAGCTTCAATGAAATTGCAGGCTCGCATCCGCATGCCCCTTCTTCTAATGCAAATCTTTAAAATTTTTGAGTTCTCGCTGCGTTCATATAAACTTTTTTATGAAGAACACAGCGTAATTCTCAAAGCAACAGCTAAGAAACTGTTTTCTTGGCAAAAGCTACTTTCCTGAATGGCTGTGCATATAATTTTGAGTGCCTTTATATCTTGTGCATGTGTTCATTAGGCGAACAAAAATCCTGTGAACATCAATTTCTCAAAGTCTTGTATATTTCCTGGGCAAAAATTCCCATAAGCTGTTTTTTGATGTCTTCATTCTTGAGAAGGAACGATGAGAATTCCTTGTCTTCCGCCATCGCGTCGAGCAAAGCGTCGTCGATGCGGTCAAAGTAGCTGAACTCAAAATCTTTCTCCGAGTTGTTTTGGGCGCTGTTGCGCAGATCTTCGTCCTTCTTCATCATGTCGCGTATCTGCGTCGCGACGCGCTTGGCGACGTCGGTGTCAAAATTTTTTCCGGTTCTGGCGTTGATTTCGTCGATGATTTCCGACAGTTTCTTTTCTTCGGGCTCGGCGATGCTTATCGAATGCGCCGTCGGCAGACTGACCACCGGGTCCGGAACAATCTTTGACGTTTTGATTTCTTTGGCTTTTTTCTGGATGAATCCAGATGCTCTCAGTTTGCCGTCCAGGCTGAATCCCGCTCCCGAGTCGTCGATTTTTATGTAGCTTATGAGGTAGCTTATGAAAATATATTTTTTGTGAAGCTCGGCGTCTTCAAACCTCGTCGCGGCCGACAGGAATTCGTACAGCCTGACGAAGCCTCTCAGCGTGGCCAGAATTTCTTTTATCTTGGCCTGCTCGCCGAAGTCGCCGACTCTGGCATTGGCCCTCTGCAGGTACGAGTTCATGATGTTTTTTTCTTTTGAGCTCTTGTTCTCCGCATAGAGAAGCTTGCTGAAATGCTCGACGTCGAGAGGCTGAAGGATATAGTAGCCGTCGATTTTATGCTCAAGGTCATAAACCGACTGCGGCGTCACCGAGTTCGACAGAATCGTCGAGGCGTAATATTTGGAAAACGCCTTTTCGATGTCCTCGTAGTCATTGGCGAAGTCCAGAATAAACGTCTTCTTGTCGTACGGCGGGCAGATGCGGTTGAGCCTGCTCAGGGTCTGCACCGCGCTGATTCCGTTCAGCTTTTTCAGAATGTACATGGCGCAGAGCTTCGGCTGGTCAAAACCCGTCTGGTACTTGTCGGCCACGAGAAGCACCTGGTATTCGTTCGTTGCGAATTTATCGGGAAGGTCCTTTTCCGCAAAGCCGTTCGTCTTCGTCTCCGTGTGCTCTTCCCCGTCCACGGAAACCTTGCCGGAAAAAGCAATCAGCGCCTTGATGCCGGCATACCCTTTTTCCTTCACGTAGTCTCCGAGCGCCTTGTGGTAGCGGACCGCGCCTTCGCGGGATTCCGTGACCACCATGGCTTTCGCCTGGCCGTCCAGCTCATGCATCACCGCCGACCTGAAATGCTCTACGATAATTTCGATTCTCTGGGCGATGTTGGTCTCGTGCAGCTGGATGAATCTGGCTATCTGTCTCTTGGCTTTGTTTGTCTGAAGCAGAGGGTCGTTCTCTATGGTCTTGTTCAGCTTGTAGAAGGTATCGTACGTTACGTAGTTCTGAAGCACGTCGAGGATGAATCCTTCCTCGATGGCCTGCTTCATCGAATACAGATGGAACGCGGTCTTTTCGGTTTTCCCGTTGACCGCGGAGTCTCTTCCGAAAAGCTGGAGAGTGGTGTTCTTGGGAGTTGCCGTGAACGCAAAGAATGAAACGTTGGGGCGCTTGCCGTGGGCCATCAGCTCAGTTTCGATCATCTTTTCGGAATCGAATTCCGCAGTTTCGTCTTTGTTTCCGCTGCCCAGCGAGCCAGATATCGCGAGCATGTTTTTTCCCGCCGTCGACGAATGCGCTTCGTCGATGATGACGGCAAATTTCTTGTCTTTCAGGTTGCAGACCTGGTCGACGATGTACGGAAATTTCTGGATGGTGGTTCCGACTATCTTCGTATTGCCCTCGAGGGCGGTTTTTAGGTCGGCGGACGTGCATTTTTCGTCCATGACCTTAATCATTCCCGACTTGTGCTCCAGGTCAGTCACGGCCTTCTGCAGCTGTCTGTCGACGACCACGCGGTCGGTGCAGACGATGACGTTGTCGTAAACCGCCCTGCTGTTTTCGTCGTGGATTGTCGCGAGCCTGTGGGACAGCCAGGCGATGGTGTTCGTTTTTCCGCTGCCCGCGCTGTGCTGTATCAGGTAGTTCTGCGAGGTTCCGTTGATCCTGACGTCGGCAAGAAGCTTTCTGACCGCGTCGAGCTGATGATATCTCGGGAAGATTACCGCCTCGGAATATTTTGTTTTTCCCGTTTCGGGATCTTTCTTTTCGGTCACCTGGACGAACATGAACTTATGCAGGATTTCAATCAGAAAATCTTTTTTCAGGATATCGTCCCACATGTAGCTGACCGCCAATTCCCCGTTTGCGGGTATCGGGTTGCCCGCGCCCGTGTTCACTCCTTCGCCCCTGCCCCTGTTGAACGGCAGGAAGTACGTGTCGTTGCCTGCGATTTTGGTCGTCATGTGGACTTCCTGGTCGTCCATGGCAAAGAAAACGAGCGCGCCCGATTTCCATCTGAAAAGTTTCAGCTTGGGACTGCGGTCTCTGCGGAACTGGCTGATGGCGTCGCGGTAGCTCTGGTTGGCGGAATTGCTCTTGAGCTCGATGACGATTATCGCGAGGCCGTTCAGAAAGATTACGAGGTCGATGCGCTCGCCGGGCAGATCTTCTTTGCCGTCCGTCGCATAAACTTCCTCGGAAACGGAAAAAATATTCTGCCCGTAAAGCCTGGTGGCTTCGGGGTTGAACGAGGTTTCGGGTTTTGTATAAAGAAGGTCCAGATGGTAATTTGCAAGGTCGATACCGCTTTTTAGAACCTGCAGCCTGCTTCCGCCGGGCTGAGACTCGGCAGTGTTCACGGCGCTCACTATGGTGTCTTCCAAAGCGCTGCGGTATATTTTTTCGAGCTTGTCGAGCGTGTCCTGCTGGGTCGCTCGGAGAAACCGCATCAGCGCCTTTCTTTCGATTGCTTCGTGCGGAAATTTTTCTTTGAATTCCCTGTCCTGTTTATAAATTTCATAGCCGTTTGCGGCCAGGTTTTCCAAAAACTGTTTCTGAAAATCTTCTCTTTCCCTGAGGACTCCGTTGACCATTTACGCAATCTCCCTTTTGCCCGTCACGCATTCATAAATCAGAGATTTTTTGTAATCTGCCAATGTTTCGAGTTGCTGCTGTTTTTCAGAAATTGTCTTGTCGATTTCAGAGCATTTCTGGTCGAGGAAATCGGCGA
>JAZQPH010000011.1:0-2281 GCA_045628385.1 Succinivibrionaceae bacterium | reverse complement strand
TTTTCGAAGTAGGTTTTTGCCTGTTTGTAGTCTTGCTTTACGCCATATCCTCCGAAGTAGAACGATCCAAGCCTGGCGCAGCCCAAGCCGTCATTTAGGCTGCAGGCTTTTTCGCAGTAGGTTTTTGCCTGTTGGTAGTCTTGCTTTACGCCATATCCGTTGGCGTAGAGCGCTCCAAGACTGGCGCAGCCCAGGCCGTCATTTAGGTTGCAGGCTTTTTCGCAGTATTGAAATGCTCTTGTATAATTTTTATTTTTCAATTCTCTTTCACATATCTCGATATCACTAGCAAAGGCAATATTAAAAAAAGATAATAATGAAATAGTGCTTAATATAAATACTTTTGCCTTCATAAATTTAAGCCAATCTTATAAACCTATATGTGTAAAATTTTAAACATGTATTTTTTATTTTTTTTGATTTACTTCATGATTTTGTTGAGTTTTTTGATTTTTATACCCTAATTTTTGAGAATTATACCCGCGTAGCCTAGATCAGAACGATTTAGGCTACCGTTTTACTAGAAACGCATTCCAGAAATCAGATCATCTATCGAAGTCTGTTCCACGCCGCAAGAATTCAATATCTCTTTTTGCCGTTTTGTGAATTGATATCGTCTTGCATAAGTATTTTGATTCAGGTCTTTGTCGGCAATAATTTCATTAAGCTGCATAATTACGGAAGTCATTGTGAAATTCTTCTTGTCAGATTTTCTTAACGCCGAGGTTTTTTCAAAAATTACGGTTCTGAATATAGAGGCGACAAACCATATCAAACTTTTTCCGATAATTCTGTCGTCGGTATGGCAGCCGATTTTGCTCATTCCCAGCGAGCTTTTTAACGAACGAAATACTTTTTCCACGCAATCTCTTTTTTGATAACCGTCCAATGCTTTATTCGCCGTCATTTCTTTTAACGACACGAGAACATAAAAACCGCAGCGTTTCATCTGCTCGTCGATGAGAGCGTCGTTGTCGCTGAAAGATGTTATTTGATATTGATAGTCAAAAGCCGAAATTTCGTTATTTTGTTCTTCGTCAATATTCTCGGCTTTTTGATATTCGACATTAAATTTTCTCTGCAGCAATTTAATTTCGTGAAGAGACATCAATGACTTTTTGTCGATATGTTTTTGTATTCTGGCTTTGTCATTTTCGAGAGAATGCATAAAGCTTTTTCTTGCGTCGGATTCTTTCGAAGGATCCCATATCACGTGGAACCAATTGTCGGGCGAAGCCGACGAAAATAATTTGGATTTGAAGGTTCCCGCGAACACTCCGTGGTCGCTCAGAAAATACTTGTGATGGTCGCGAACTTCGTCGGCGCACTGCTCCAGAATCTTGCGCTTGGAGCTGCATTCTTTGAGCATCAGAAGGTAGCTGAGGCCGTTGTTTATCAGGTCGTTCACGTTTGCTTCGGATATGTATCCCCTGTCCGCCACGACGGTAATGCCGGCAGGCGATTTGCCGGAGGCGTCTTTCATGAATTTAATCATTTGTTCGGCTTCCGCTATGTCGACCACGGAGCCCGGAAAAGTCATAAAAGTCAAAGGCAAACCGTCTTTCTGCCTGATAAGATAATCCGAATTGACCTGGTCCAAAGTCCGGTCGTCTTTGGCATATCCTTTTTCAACCAAAAATACGCCCTGTGCCTGCGAATTCACGTTGGTGGAATCGTAGCAAAGAAAGACATCTTCGCCGTTTTCCATATTTGCTTTTGCCCAATCCTGCGTGAATTTCTTTATTTTCGACGCGGATAAATTGTTTTCCAGAAAATTGGAAATAAACGAATCGCTTCTGACGCTTTCCGAATACAGCAGCTGGTCATATGCCCATCCCGGAAAATGCTGAAAGCATCCGGAGCCGGAAACAAGCATATATATCGCCATATCCATAATTAAAGCCGAATCTTCCTCTCCGAAAGTTTCTTCCAATAATTCTTTTAACTTAAACTCGTCAGAAATCCTGTCGCATATTGATTTTATTCCGACTCTGATTCTGTCGCTTTTCTCCGGAGGAGGCGGCAAATCTTCTTTTCGGTAAATGACAAAATATGCATCGTTGGCATACATTGTTTTTCCGTCGATATTCACTCCGACGCATTTTTTTTCATGAGAGGTATATCCCTTTTTTCCGTCTTTTGCCGGAATGTAATAATTGGAAATGTTCACGTAAACATAACCGTTTTTTGTGACTACCGCGCCCTTCGGAATGGCGAAAACATTGTCGGGAGTTTTGCTGATTTTGGCCATAAAATACCTCTGCTATGTATGGGCACATTA
>JAZQPH010000010.1:0-3670 GCA_045628385.1 Succinivibrionaceae bacterium | reverse complement strand
AGGAATTCTCTTGCTTCCGCCTCTTGCTGTTATTATTGCCACCGATGACATGTTCTCAATCCTTCTTATCCGATAACGCCTGACATAACGGCTGTTATCCCAAAACAAAAATCGTCCCCTACAGGAGACGATACCAGACCGTGCAAATTTTATCTGTACAGGAAATTCATTATTCTGACAAAGCCGCCAACAATCATATATAGTCAAACAATGATGTCTGGGTAATCATGGTGAACGACTTCATAGCCATCTGCAGATTGCTCTGAACCTGAAGAAGATTCGAAGAAGCTTCGAACATGTCGACTTCAGCAATATTTGCCCTATTTTCCTTTTTGACGTCAGAAATCTGTTCATTTGAGTCCATAGTCGACTGCAGAACATTCTGTCTTCCGCCGATTGCGCTTAACGTAGTGTTTATGGATGTCTGAACGTTAGAAAGGTTAATCTGCGCTTTTTGAAGATGCATCGCGGCATCCATTCCAGTTACGCTTTCATCCTTAAGAGCGTCTATCGCATCCTGAATCGAATTTAATACATTGTCCGTACTAGGTTTTTCAAGTCTGAACGAAACGGTTGTTTTCCCGTCCATTGCGATATCAATTCCATGAAAATTTACATGTCCATTATCATCTATGGACAAATTTTCATACTCACTTCCATTTCTTGTGACTCTGGCTATGCCATTACCATAGTCAGTAACGACAAATTTATTTCGAGCTTCCCAATCACCAGTGCCATTTTCGCATTCTACATCAAAGAATTTGGCAAATTCGTCATAGTTTGAGTACGACCACTTATCGTTATCGTCGCCCATCTTAATGGATTTCGCCGTTGCAACCTTCTGGAATACTCCAAGTCCTGAATCCGATACCGCAACCTTTACCGACGGCGATGCCTGAATTTCTCGTTGTCCGTTGTCGCCCTGGTATACATACTTTCCCTTGCCGGTCGATTGATCATAGGTAAGTGTGAACGCCGGCGTGTCGCTTTTGGATCCCGAGAACACATATTCGCCCAAAGCGGTCTGAGAGTTCATGAGATCAAGAACTTCTTTTTGAATTTGTTCAAGTTCAGCAGCGATCGCAAGATGTTCTTCTTTTGAATAACTGCCGTTTACCGCACTCTGCATCAGAGTCTTGGCTCTGTCGAGACGAGAATTGATGGTCGAAAGGCTGGTTTCTTCAATAGAAAGATTGTCGTAAGCATAGCCTGCGTTGTCGCTGTACTGCTCATACATGGCGATTTCGGAAGTCATGCGCATGGCGGCGCCGTACTCGGAAGGAGCCTCGCTTGCGGCTTTATAACGCTGCCCCGTCTGGTACTGCTCTTCATACTTGTTCATCTTATTGTTAAGATTCTGCAGGTATGAAGTGTTTCTTGAGTAGATCGTGCTTGTCGCGATTCTGGTGCTCATTGCCTATCTCCCATGCTCAACATCAGACCACGCTGATGAGCGCGTCGAATGTCGACTGCGACGCCGAAATAATTTTTGCCGCCGCCGCGTAATACTGCTGGAACTGAATCAAATTTGCCGCTTCCTCGTCGAGGCTCACGGCCGAGGTAGACTGATAGCTTGCAGTAGACTGTTCGAGTTTGGCTTCCGCCGCCGAAAGGTTGACGCTTGCCGAATTGACCACGGAACCGAACTGCGTGGTCATCGACGAATATCTTTCGGAAAAGCTCATCTGTCTGTCATACGACCCGTTCTTGACGCAGTCGTCCGTCTGCAGCTTGGCAAGGGCAAGACCGTTAAGGTTGTTGCCTATGCCGTCTTCTGACGGAACTACCTCAAACGTATCCATTGCATAAATCGTGCCTGACAATGAGATATCAAATCCCCACTGTTCGGCAAGATTGGCTGATTTGCCGTCGGTCGCATCAAGCTTCGACAAAATGTTTTCTTTGGCAGATTCATCGCCGTTCGGAACTGGTATCTGTCTGAAGAGCTGATTATTCTTGGAATATACATTGAGCATATAACCGTCGCCATTCTTTTGAACCGTTACTTTTGTCGGAGCGTTGGCGTCTATGGCGGGCTTTTGTCCGGCTTTGGAGGTTATGGCAGCATCGGAAGCCAGGGCGGAGATGCTCATCGTCGCGGTGCCCATATTGTCTTTGCCGGCAGATGCTGCAACGGTACCCGCAAGCGCCAGACGTGCTGGATCATTGGTTACTGTCTTGAAATTGGTGGCCGCATCGGCGGTCGGGCGCAAATAAAAAGAATCGCCCTTTTGAATGCCTGCAAGGTTGCCGTCAAGAGATATAGATACGCCCAAATCTTCGATAATGTACTTGCCGCCCTGCGCCGTGACAGCAAGCGGTTCGCCTTTATCGGTTTTGTCTTTTCCGAGCGCATAGAATTTAAGTTGGGTGCCGTCGCCGACTTCGATCAGTATGTCGGAAGAAGAGACCTTGTTCGTCTCGCCCGGAATAAATTCAAGCGTCGCCTTGATTCCGTTAGAAACTTTGACTGGCTGCCCTTCTTTGTCATATACGACCTTGCCAGCGGCATCGGTCTTCACTCTGGTGCCGTCGGCTTCAACCGTGCCGGTATCAAAGAGTTTGCCGCCCATGTTGCCTTCCAAATCGACGCCGCATGAGTTTTGATAATTAAAAGCTCCTGCCAAAGCGACTGCCATCTGACCGACTTCTCTTTTGGCTTCGTCAATCTCGGAGCGGCATTCAAACAGCGCGCCGAGTTCCCCACCGAGAGTTTCCGAACTTATCCAGCGCGGGGAATCATATTCGGCATTCTTAAAAGTGAAGTAGAGTTCTTTGGCATTTGCATCGTAACGGCCGTCGCGAACAGAGAGTTCGGCATGTTCACCGCCTTCGAGCACAAGCGATTGTCCGGAAGCCATCAAAACATAAGTGACATTCTTGTCATTTTCGTCCTGATAAGTCCTGATGTCCATGAGATCGGCCAATTCTTTAATAGCCTGATCTCTTTGATCCACGAGGTTGTAAGTTTCAGTCGTGTTCTTGTCTTCGGTCGAACGCAGTTGCTTATTAAAATTGGCGATGCTCGCGATTAGTTCGTTAGCGTGCTTGAGGCTTTCTTCGATCTTGGAATCGTTGTACATCTGGGCATTGTTGAGATCTTCTGCAAGCGACGTGAATCTGTCCGCCAATTTGCGGGCATCATTCATGAATTCGCTGCGTTCAGCTTCAGATGACGGATTGTTGACGGCAGTATGAAGCGATGTAAACAGATCGGTCATCGGAGAACCGAGCCCCGTGGCTTCGCTTGAAAAATACTGATCGATCGGCTTTAACTGATCGTAAACCGTCTGATAGTAGGATACGGAAGTCGTATCGCGCCAGACTTCCTGCTGCTGATATTCGTTATTGATTCTCTGCGTGAGAACCGAACCCACGCCGAAGCCCAATACGTTGGTGAGTGTCTGCGTGCGCTGGCGGGTGTAGCCGTCCGTGCTGACGTTCGAGATGTTGTTTGAGGTAACGGCAAGCTGACTGCGCTGCGCCATCACGGCCTGTTTGCCGATAGATAACATGCTGACCATAACCTTACTCCCGATTTCGGCTTTCATGCAGCCTGAAACAAATACGACGTTCGTACAAACTCAAGTCTATACAATCTCGTACCGAAACATTGCAAATTATTTGCCAAAGCTGCATTATCTAAACACTTGTGCCATATATCATTGAT
>JAZQPH010000009.1:0-1706 GCA_045628385.1 Succinivibrionaceae bacterium | reverse complement strand
CATCACGGGCAATAAGCGCTACAGCAAAGCTGCCGCATCCGCTTTTGACAGGGATACGTATTTTGAAGAACTGCAGAAAGCAGGATACGCGACGGATCCGCATTACGCCGAAAAACTGAAGAGCATCGCAAGAAATCCAGTGTTTGCTTCCGAAACAGCTATGTGATGCCCGAGATTTTCTGATGCGCCTGCGTTGACGTCAGATCTTGCTTAAGGATCTTGGAGGCAATTCTCAAGACGCGCTGCATACGCCATAAGCTATGCTAACTGTGTCGCAAACCCATTCATAAATATCCAATCAATCTTTAAATATCAATTACTTAAATTTGTTTTTAAATCTTGGCAAGCAATTTGCATAAAACTATCTGCAATAACAAACAGGCGTCCGAAGAGATGCCGAATTTCGGGCAATTGCCCAAAAGCAAAGAATTTTAAGATTGGGAGTCAGGGTTATGGTCAGCATGTTATCAATCGGCAAACAGGCCGTGATGGCGCAGTGCAGTCAGCTTGCCGTTACCTCCAACAATATCTCAAACGTCAGTACTGACGGCTATACCCGCCAGCGCACGCAGACTCTCACCAATGTTTTGGGCTTCGGCGTGGGTTCAGTTCTCACGCAGAGACTCAACAATGAATACCAGCAGCAGGAAGTCTGGCGCGATACCACTTCCGTATCCTACTATCAGACGGTTTACGATCAGCTAAAGCCTATCGATCAGTATTTTTCAAGCGAAGCCACGGGGCTCGGTTCTCCGATGACCGATCTGTTTACATCACTTCATACTGCCGCCAACAATCCGGCATCTGAAGCTGAATGCATGGAATTCATGAACGATGCGCAGAAACTCGCGGACAGGTTTACCTCGCTTGCAGAAGATCTGAACAATTCTCAGATGTATAACGATTCCAAGATCGAAGAAAGCATCAAGCACGCAAACGAACTTATCGCCAGCATCGCGAATTTCAATAAGCAGCTGCGTTCGACAGAAGACAAGAATACGACTGAGACCTACAACCTGGTTGATCAAAGAGATCAGGCCATCAAAGAACTGTCCGAGATGATGGACATCAGAACATATCAGGACGAAAACGACAAAAACGTTACCTATGTTCTTTTGTCTTCGGGACAGTCCCTGGTGCTCGAAGGCGGAGAATATGCAGAACTGTCAGTTCGCGACGGCCGCTACGATTCAAATGCCAAAGAGCTCTACTGCTCCTTTAAGAATGCCACATACGATTCTCCTCGCTGGATCAGTTCCGAAAATCTCGGCGGAGAAATCGGCGCGCTGTTTGAATGCCGAGATGAGATTGATGAAGCTAAAAGAGAAGTAGGCCAGATGGCAGTCGCTTTGGCAGGAGCTTTTAATTATCAAAACTCATGCGGCGTCGACCTCGAAGGCAACATGGGCGGCAAACTCTTCGACACCGGCACCGTGGAAGCTGACGGCATCAGAATCAAGACAGATGCATCAGGCAAAACCGTATACGATAAAGAAGGCCAGCCCGTCAAAATTTCAAGCGGCGTCAAGGCGACTCTTGAATTCATTCCGGGCGAAACAAGCAAGGTTTCTTCTGACGACATTCTTATCGAAGTAGACGAAAATTCCGAACTTAAATTTTATGCCGTCGGCAAAGACAAAACTGAAAAAGGCGAACAAGTCGGATCGTAGCCATGTCGTTCTGTGAGCCAAGGAGTTGAACTGGTG
>JAZQPH010000008.1:0-6249 GCA_045628385.1 Succinivibrionaceae bacterium | reverse complement strand
GCGCGTCTTGGCAGCGCCCTTGGCATGCGCGTGATGATTGCCGAAAGAAAGAAGGCCTCTTCGGTAAGACAGGGAAGATAGCCTTTCGAGGAAGTAATAAAAAATGCCGACGTGCTGTCGCTTAATTGCCCGCTTACGCCTGAGACCAAGGGACTCATCGGTCCAAATGAAATTGCATCGATGAAAGACGGCTCTTACATAGTCAACGTCGCAAGGGGCGGGGTAGTTGAAGAAACAGCGCTTGCCGATGCTCTTCGCTCGGGAAAATTAGGCGGAGCAGCAACTGATGTTCTGACGGAAGAACCTCCCAAGCACGGAAATCCTCTCTTGTCCGATGATCTCAGACAATACAATCTCGTCATTACCCCGCATGTTGCTTGGGGATCGGAACCTGCCCGAAAAGAAATCATAAGGCAGCTTGCGGTCGCCGTAAAAGAAACTTTCGGGATTAGTCGATAGGAAATGCATTAAATGATGTCCGAAGATTCTTGGCAGGCAATTTTTCGGACGTTTCCAAAATGCAAAGCGCGAGGTAAATTTTGATTGAGGGATTCGCATAGTACGCGATTGCGATTACATGCAATCTCTCCTTCCTTGAGATTGTCAAGGTTAAAATTGCTGCCTGCTAATTTTGACTATCAAGAAGATCCTGCAGTTTCAGACAGTCTCGAATGCTTGGGGTATCGGGATTTATGCCAGCTGACAATGAATGCGATGTCATCATTGGTTTAAGCGAAGATTACAGACACTGCTCGACGTCCGTTTTGCTGCAGGAACAGTCCGGTTGTCTTAGCAGCATATGGCCGAGTTGGGCAAAACATCTCGAATCAGTTTTGTCGAGCATATCCCTCATGCAAATGAAGAATGAGAACTTGATGAAATCTTAACTTGTCGGAGATTCCGACAGGTTTGAAAAGGTGGAAATGGGACCGCTTCCTGCAGAGTTCATGAGGGAACGTCGTCATGGCTGATATTCTTCAATGATGCAGGAATGTTTTTTGTCAGCGGCATTCTTATCGTAATTTATGCCAACCAATAAAACTTTGCCTGCGTATCCGGTCAAGGCGCCGGCATAGCGTTTTTCTTTGATTTGCTTTATGGCCGTTTCTGCCGATTTGTCATATTTAAGCTCCACGACAATTGCAGGACGCGAACCTGCATTTGGTCTTGGCAAGAAAACAAAATCAGCAAAGCCTTTTCCCGCAGGAAATTCCCGTATGACGTTGTAGTATGCCGGGGCAGTAAAGTAAGCCATGGTGAGAACGCGGCTTAGTGAGTTTTCATCGTTGTATTTCAATGCCGGAGAATATGTGTCATGGGCCAGTTCAAGAAGTTCCGCCACTCTTTCGGAATTTCCTTCGATTGTTTCGTCCAACAGTTCACGCAAGTAGATATTGCTTTGGCCACATCTTCCCATTGTCCCGAACAATCCTCGATTGCCGATTCAAAAGCGGTGCTTACCTCGTAATTTGGAATATAAGCCTTTTTCTTGACTGCGTCGTAAGCCAAATATCCTAAATGAATAAGAGCCGTCAGGGCGTTGTCTTTTGATTTAATCGTAGAGAAATCATTTTTAAAGGTATCTGTTCTTACTCTTGACATGTTCCCCGCAAGCATGCTCATGACGTCATCTTTCAAACCGGCATAATTCAATGTAATGAAGCTATTTATGGTTTCAAATGATGAAGTATATTTCCAATAGGATGCAAATTCCCGGTTTTCGATGGCTTCAACTACGGAATTTGGATTAGACATGTGCATTCCGTCTATGAGATAGCCGTCATACCAGTTTTTCATGGATGGATAATCCATGTCATAAACTCTGCAGAGATTTTCGACTTCTTCTTCGGTGAATCCAAAATATTCAGTTATTGGTTTGGAGCGAAGCATCGTATATTCGCTAAAATTGTTTAATGCAGATTCATCTGTAATTTTCTTAATCGGAAGAATACCGGTTATATAGCCCAAAGCCAAAAACGAACAGGATTCATTCGATTTGAATAACGCATGGAGAAATTGCAAATATCTGTGGATAAGTTCTTGGTCGTTGCTGTTTCGTACAATGCAATCCCATTCATCGATAATGATGACAAATGGGATTTTTGTTTTATTGTATATTGTTAATAGAGTATAGCTGATATTGTCATCATAATTTAATTCATTATCAAAAACATCTTTGAATTCTCTATACAGATATTCGACAATTTTTTCGATAATATTTGCTTTATATGAATCCCAAAATGTGGATACATCAATGTGAATCACATTGTACTGATTCATATGTTTTAGATAATCCGGATTTTGGGAGATTTTCGTGCCATCGAAAATCTTCGAAGAATCGCAGCCTCTGCTGTAGTATGCGTCAATCATCCTTGCTGCGTGGGATTTGCCGAATCTTCTGGCATGGCTTAGGGCAATGCAGTTTTTGGGCGTCGATAGTCTTTGATTTAAAAAATCAAGCAAATTGGTTTTGTCTGCATAAATTTTATAATTTCTGTCTTTTGAAA
Source organism: Succinivibrionaceae bacterium (assembly GCA_045628385.1). Taxonomy (GTDB): domain Bacteria; phylum Pseudomonadota; class Gammaproteobacteria; order Enterobacterales; family Succinivibrionaceae; genus JAZQPH01. The sequence continues at coordinate 3,742 of JAZQPH010000008.1, read as the reverse complement.
AACCGTCATTGCAAGGATTAAATAAATTTCCCATTAACCCTTTCTCCCGACAATATCCCATACGGGATTATATCATCGTTACAGGCTTCATCATTTTGTTTCCGACAATAGACAAGAATAGATACGATATATCAATATCGGCGATAGGGCCTTGTTAGTCGCAAATGAATTTGTTTCTTTCCGTTAGGTATAAAGCAAATGCGCGTTGCCGTTTCTGTTAGGCACCGTTAAAGATTTAAAAAATTCTTGAGCATCTTTGCCGCGCGCCGAGCGGCTCGAACCATTCCGCCTGGCCGCAAAAGAGCAGGATAAGCTGGATGGCGAGGGCGACGAGAAGAATGACGATGAGCGGATCGCGAAATCCTTTCAGAAGTTTTTTGACAAGACCCTCGGGAGGAATTTGCGTAAGTTCGTTGCTGCCGAACTTTTGTCTGCTTGCTGCGGCTTCAGACTGCGAGAGACCCGGAAATTGGTGCGTGTTCATTAGCTCATCCGCTTCGGACTTCCCGTCTGAGGTCCGTCCCTGATGTGAAGATTTTGTCTATGGGCGTGCGTACGGCATCATGAGAATTCATGCCGCATTGTTTCGGCGCAAGTTTAGCCGATTTAAGCGAAATTGTTAATTGCGGGGGTGATGCCTGCGCTTTCAAAGCAACTGCAGACGATTTGTTGCATCCGTCATCAAAGTATGGGCCGTTGGCTCGACTGATATCAGTTACGATGCATTCTTTCGATTAGTCAGATCTTGCGGACAAGCATCTTCATTAAACACAAGCATTCTCATTGCCCCGAATGTCTCAGATAGATTTCTCTTCAGTGAACTCTTCGATTACGCAAGCATGCTTCTTGGTGATTTTGTCGTAGTTGATGCCGACCAATACTATGCGCGCAAATTGATCCTCATAGCGTTTTGCATACTGCCGCTCTTTGATTTGAGTAATGGCATCTTTCGGGCTCAGTCCGCATTTTAATTCAACAATGATGACCGGAAGATTGGTGTTTATTTTGGGCGCGAGAATTATGTCGGCAAAGCCTTTGCCTGCCGGCATTTCTTTGATAATGTCGTAATTATGCATGATCGACAAGGAATATGCCGTAGTCACGCAATATGACAAAGACAGCTCATTGTTGTAAGTTTCAGCCGCTATTCGCGGATTGGTATGAAACTCTTCAATTATCTCAGCCACTTTTGCCGAGTCTAAGGCACAGGTAGCCTTGAATAATTCTTGCGAACGTTTGACTTCCCGCATTTGCATGAACCAATCTTCCGATGCAATGAACTTTTGCAGCGATGTGCGGATTTCGGTGTTCGGAACGTACGCCATTTTGATGTATGGATCTTGTGGCGCGCTTCTGCAGGCTAGATATCCCAAGCAAACCAATAAGGAATAAACGTCATCTTTGTTATTAATTGACACCATGTCATTCTGGAATGTGGAGCAATTAAATTCTATTTCTGCGCCGCTTGCGACCATATCTAGAATTTCATCTTTTAATCCTTTGAAATTCATGTTCAGCAAATGTTTGAAAGAATCGATTGCCGATGTTTCGGTCCAGTAGCTCTGAATGCAGTGTCTTTTAACAGCCAATATGACTGAATTGGGATTTAAAATGCTGATTCCGTTAAGTTCATAACCGTCATACCAAAGTTTTAATTCCGCAAAGTCCAAATTATGTTTTTTTGCTAACTTGCACACTTCGTCTTCCGTAAAACCGAAGAATCGCTCATAAGGGGTCGGTTTTAACATATTGTATTCATCAAAATTGTTAAGAGCCGATTGAGATATGTACTTCTTTATGGGAAGTATGCCTGTAAGGTATGCAAAAGAAAATTGATTATCTGCTTTAAACAGAGCTCGTAATAAATTTATAAACTTCTCTTGGAGTTTTGTATTATTTTCGTATTCTCTATATATGAGATCCCATTCATCCATTATAAAAACGAATTGTTCTTTTAAATTGTTTTTTATAATGGATATCGCATCCATTACGGATGTCGACGATATATCTTCATCGGATTCTATGCATTCTTTCCACTTTTTGATTGTTTTTAATTCTTTTACGATTTTATAACGCAAAAAATCTACAATGTCTTGAATTTTGGGTGTTTTATCAAATTGATCGAACTTTTCTTGTATGTTATTCATATCAATATAAATAACATTATATTTATTGAGATGCGTGAGAAATGAAGGATCTTGAGATAATTTTAAGTCATCAAATAATTCTTTGCTGTCACAACCTTTTGAGTAGTATGCGGACAACATTTTTGCGGTAACGGTTTTACCAAATCTCCTTGGACGTGTAAAGCATATATATTTTTGTGGCGTGTTGACATATTTATTCATTTCAGAAATAAAATCTGTTTTATCTACATATATGATGTTGTCAGATTTTATATATTCGAAAAAATCATCATTATTTGGATTTAGTTTGCTATCCATTTAATGTTCCCACACCCCAGAATCTAGAAGGATATTTGCGATAGTGCTTTTTTAATACCAATCTTGTGATTTTAGCATAATTACTATAATATTGATTCTGTAGTATAAGGTCTAAAACTAATTTGGACCTTATTGTAATTCCATGGCATGAATGGCCCAGAATCTTCTTTTTTCATCTGAAGAAATTTTTTTATCATCCGGCATATCTTTGAACATGCCGATTTTCCTGAACAAAAATTGGGTCGTGATTTGTGCAAATATGCGTCTAATGAAACAAGTGTCGGAGCATATGACTTCATGAATGAATGATTTTGGATTTACCGGACAATCTAAGAAAATATTTCGGGACAGACCCTAAAAAATGCCGACGTGCTGTCCCTTAATTGCCCGCTTACCGATGAAACAAGAGGCTTAATCGGCGTTGACGAGATTGCATCCATGAAGGATGGCTCATATATAGTCAACGTTGCAAGGGGTGGGGTAGTTGATGAAGTTGCCCTTGCAGAGGCTTTGCGTTCCAAAAAATTAGGAGGCGCTGCTACGGACGTGCTGACGGAAGAACCTCAAAAACATGGCAATCAGCTGCTTGCGGCTGATCTCAGACAATATAATCTCATCGTCACACCGCATGTGGCTTGGGGATCCGAGCCTGCCAGAAAAGAAATCATAAGGCAGCTCGCTGTTGCGGCAAAAGAGACATTAGGCATTTGATGATTGTTGCCCCATTGGTTTCATGGGTATCAGAAATTGGATTTGCGGATACCACAGATTGCAATGCCGACTTCATGCGGCAAGCAAGTTTGATGCTATGGATTTGAGCTTAGGAAACAGAATCATCTGTAAGATTAGACGATCTCGTGATTGCGTTTTGCAGGCATTGCCGAAGAGAACTTCTTTCGGCAATGTTCAAATCAAGCATCTCATGGGCACGCAGACGAATTTCATCGTTATTCATTGTATTCTTCGATGACGCAGGAATGTTTTTTCTTGTCTTTGCTTTCCGGATCGTAATTTACGCCCACCAACAAAATTTTTCCGGCATATCCTTTCAAAGCGCCCGCATAGCGTTTTTCTTTGATTTGCTTAATGGCAGTCTCTGCCGATTGGTCATATTTGAGCTCGATTATCATGGCAGGGCGATCGCCCGCATCCTGCCTCGGAATAAACGCAATGTCGGCAAAGCCTTTGCCCGCCGGCAGTTCTCTTATGACGTTGTAATAAGCGGGAGCCGTGAAATAGGCCATGGTCAGGACGCAGGCAAGCGAGTTTTCGTCGTTATACTTTAGGTGTGATGCGTA
>JAZQPH010000007.1:0-2669 GCA_045628385.1 Succinivibrionaceae bacterium | reverse complement strand
GTTTCATTTCGTAAAGACCCGCATTCTTGCCTTCGCTCAGCCACTTTGCCGCGCGAACCGCGCCGTTTGCAAAAGTCATGCGGCTTGATGCTTTGTGAGTGATTTCCACGCGCTCGCCGATATCGCCGAACATCACGGTGTGTTCGCCTACGATGTCGCATGCTCTGATCGTCGAAAAACCGATGGTTCCAGGCTTGCGCTCGCCGATGATGCCGTTTCTTTCCTTGACGGCGATGTCGTCGAGATCTTTGCCAAGGGCTGCGGCAATCACCTTGCCCATGCTAAGAGCGGTACCCGAAGGCGCGTCGACCTTATGGCGGTGATGCGCTTCGATGACTTCGATGTCGGCGTATGAACCCATAACTTTCGCAGCCTGCTCGAGAAGATTGAATACGAGGTTGACGCCCACGCTGAAATTGGATGCGAAAACGACAGGGATCTTCTTTGCTGTTTCGTCGATTTTTTCGAGCTGTTCTTTGGTAAAGCCCGTGGTGCCGAGAACGAGCATCTTGCCGTTTGCCGCGAGCACTTCCATGTTGTAAAGCGAAGGCTGCGGTCTCGTAAAATCGATAAGAACGTCGAAATCGCCGACAATCTTTGCTAAATCGTCAGATACGATTACGCCGTTTTTCTTGCCGTCGAAAAGTTCGCCCGCATCCATGCCGATGAACGACGAACCCGGAACTTCTGTTGCCGCCGAAAAAACGCAGTTTTCGGCGCGGTTCACTGCTTCAATGAGATTTCTGCCCATGCGGCCGTTGCATCCCGCAATCGCAATACGTAAATCTGCCATTATTCTTTTGACCTCATGACGATTTTGATAAGTTCTACTTCAAATACGAGCGGAGAGTACGGAGGGATTGAGGACACGCCGCGCTCGCCGTACGCCAGGTTGTACGGAATGGCAAGACGGTATTTTGAACCTTCTTTCATGAGCTGAAGAGCTTCGACCCATCCTGCGATTACGCCGTTAACCGGAAACTCGGCAGGCTCGTTTCTTTCGACAGAAGAATCGAACACCGTTCCGTCGGGAAGCGTTCCGTGATAGTGAACGCGCACCACATCCTTGGGGCCGGGAACGTCGCCGTCGCCTTCTTTCATGATTTCGTACTGAAGTCCCGATTCGGTGATTATGACGCCCTCGCGCTTCTTGTTTTCTTCCATGAATTTGGCCGCGGCTTCGATGGCGCCCGCGTTCTTTTCGCGGTTTTTCTTGTCCATCTCTTCCTGAAAAACGGAAAAAGCTTCGTTGAGAACGTCTTTGTCGATCTGCAGCGGGTTGTTAAGAAGCGCATCCTTTACGCCTTCAAGGAACGCTTCCATCGAATAGCCTTCGAACTGCTCGTGATAAATCTGCCTGCCCATCTGGCGGCCGAAACCGTAGCAGACTTTTTCTTCCGTTGTTTTGAATTCCATGCCTAGATCCTGTAAATCATGCGTTTGAATTGAAAAAATTTTTCTCCCGTTCTGACGATTCTGTCGCCGTCGGAAACGGGAAAAAATCCGAATTTTGCGTAAAAATTTTTGGCGACCGCATTCGACGCGAGCACCTCGAGCCATATGCGCGAAGAGCGTTCCGACGCGGCATCAAAAAAAATTTTTTTCATAAGTTCGGTGCCGAACCCTCTGCGCCAAAATGCGGGCCGCACATATAGGGCGCTAAGATGCATGTCGCCTGAGTCATCGAGCCCGCTTTGGCAAAAACCGAGAATCGGACCTGAGTTCGCAGCCCTCAAGCAATAAATTTTTGCCTTTTTCCTCATCATCCTTGCGGACCAGATTCGTTTAAGGCAGCTTCTGTCGGGAAAAAGATTTCCGAGATCCAGCCCGAATTTGAGATCGAGAGCCGTTCTGCAGTCGAACTGGATGGCGGCAAGTTCATCCGCGTCATCGGGAATGGCTGCGCTTATCACTGAAGGTTTTCGCATTGTGGGGCGTAACCGCGCTTCTTGGAAATTTCCTGGAAATGTTCGGTCGCCTGCAGCGAGTACATCAGTTTGTCGAATCTTTCCTGAGTCATCTTGTGCTGTTTTGAATACGTGTCTTCCTCGGAGCCGATTTCGGCCTGAAGGCTTATCGCGCTCTGGTTCGGACGGTATCCAGCAAGCGCCAGGATATTGAGCGCAATCATGTCGGCTTCTTCCTCCATCTGCTCGGAGTATGGAATGATTTTCTTGCCGTCAAGAGGCGCTCCGGCTATGCGAAGCGACATGTCCTGAAAATTGTCTTCATTTGCTTCGAGCATCGATCCCAGCGTGCCGGTCACTCCAACCTCAACTTCGTCGAGTCTTTCGTTGGTGTGCCCGAGCACCGCATGGGCTTCGACATGCGCGATGTGGAAAGCGACGATGTCCTGGTTGAAATCATATTTTTCGAGCAGTCCCTGCGATATGAACATCGTGTTGTCGCCGAATGCCGCAACCTTGACGTCATTGTCGTTAAGAATGCGGATTCTCCATGTTCCAACAGAGGTGTAACTTTTGTCGGGCACTGCTTTTGCCATATCCGATGCAATGCATTTACCAACAATTTCGTGCTTTTTGTAAATTGTGTCTTTGAACTTTCTTCCGTAGAGCTTTGATTGGAACTGGGAGAATTTGTAGTATTTCATGTCGTCGAGCGCTTTGTGATAATAACGCCCGGCGAGGTTTTTGCTGTTTCCCGAATAG
>JAZQPH010000006.1:0-2333 GCA_045628385.1 Succinivibrionaceae bacterium | reverse complement strand
CCTTCGTTCAGAATCTTGAACTCGCGGAAACAGGTTTCGACGATGTTGCGTTCGCGGTAAGTCACTTGGCTGTCGGACGGATTTTTCACGGCATTGGTGCGGATGGCAAAATACCCGTTATATCTTTTTTTATCTTTTCGGATTCTTCGGAAGTTCTTTCGACGAGCTTTCTGTTTTCGAAGAAAATATTTTTTCCGACAAGCTCAGGATGCACTTTAAGGTATTTTTCCGAACACGTGACTTCGCCGGTGTCGGAATTCAGTCTTCCCACATGAACTTTCTTGGCTGCGCAGGACTGTTTCTTTTCGGGATTCCATTTGTTGTAGTAGGAAATGACGTAAGTTCTGCCCAGAGCATCGGTCTGATTGAATTCCCTCTTTCGTAAATACATGTAACGATGAGTCCTTCGAATCATCGTCAAGTAGTCCCGCATACTCTCGCCGCTCTTAGGAGCAAGATCTCAAAAAATTTTTTATAACACGCGAGCGTCTTGCTATTTATATTGTTGCCGATTGCTTTTGGCGCAACTAAGCAGACCCAACCCAAATTTATCAAATCTTGCTTACGCGCAATAATATTGCCAAACAAGAATTGAAGATTAATCGCCAAAGAGCGGCACCTTTCATCCTTGAGGACCGATCATCCGTGGGGGAGCCGACCCAAAGCGCGTTAGCTCGAAGGCTTGACGAACCTGGTTCCGCCCGGGCCAGTATTGCAAAATCTAACGATCGCCATTCTGGAGCTCGCGTCGTCAGAAAATAAAATTTTCGTGCCCTCGTACAGGACGATATAGCGGTTTTCCGGAATCACGTTTTTTGTCCCGTCCTCGGCGACTTCCGCAAGCCCCGAAAGATGCCGATTAATCAGCAGCCAATGACCTTTGAAAAACTGAATATCCGCAAGCGGCTGCTTTTCCGAATCTTTAATGGTTTCATTGGCTACTGCGTAATGATCCGTATGCCACTTGTACAGATTAATCTGCGAATAAACGGTAATGGTGTGATCTTCCCGCAAATACGATTCGCTTTTTTTGGTTTTGTAGAAAAGATCTAGCACGGGAAATTCATCGTTAAGAGCCATTCCGCAAAATGGACACCTGGCATCTCCCGAGACATACGGGAACCATCTGTCTTCGCAATCGGGATTCGGACAACGCTGGATTGTATCTATCGTTTTCAGAATTGCCAGTTCCCAGTCTTCGGCGCGCGGGCGGTTTTTGGGCTCGTGCAGCCCGTCAATAAAAGCCTTTTCGAAGAGCTTGCTAAGATATGGTCCGCAAAGCGTATATGGAAGTTTATCCACATACGTGCTCGGATAGTCAGCATTGCGTCTTTTTAGAGATTCGTGATTAGGCCTGTTTGACGCATCCGACGGATGCTCAATAAAGAGCGCCATTTCCCCCATCGAGAGCATCTCATCATTGCTCGCATCATCGGGGTCGCAGACTCTTCCGCCCTGAAGCGGATGCCTTCTAAGCAGATATTGATAAATAAGAACAGCAAGCGCATGTCTGTCGGTTTTTGCCGAAGGCTGAATTATGGGGCAGTCTTCGTACCGCATGGAAGCAAGCACTTCGGGAGCGATGAATTCTCCTGTGCCGAGCGTTTCTGACGCAAATTTTCCGGGAACCACCAGGCCGTCGATGTCAATGACGCAAGCCGATCCCGTTTCAGGATCGATAAGAACGTTGTTGAACGAAAGATCTGAATGGGCAAGACCTGCTGCATGCAATCTTCTAACCGCCCGTGCTATTTTGTTGCAAAGTCTTAAATACGAGCACCAATCGCCTTTATCGGATGGACTGAGCATTTTTTCCCGAAGGCGCGGAGCCGCAAACCATTTGCCTTTCTTTTCTTTATTTTTTAAAAGACCTTCCCTGAACATATATTGCGGCGGATAGGTCGGGCAGACAACGCCGATTTTTCCGTTCCACTCGACATAATCGGTCGGCCAGCAAAATAGCGACTTCCAATGTTCGCCGTAATTTGACGGATCGAAAATTTTTTCTCTGTAAGCACCGCAGATTTCCTTAAGGCGAGCTTTTATCTCATCGATGCGTCCCTTGAAATAAAAGGCCACGACATATGACTTGTCAGGGGAGAAATAAACGTGCTTGGTGCCGCCCTGAGCAGCGACCTTATTTTCAAATTCGACGGTTTTGCCGCTCGCTGTCAAGACCCTTATGATCTCAGGCGTTCCTGCATTGCCCATAATCTATCCTTGTCAGTGCAGAATCGCTATCGTGCGATCGTCATGGTTGCCCGGAGATTCAAAATCAAGCCATTGCAGAAGGCGCTCTGCGCCCTCAGCTTCTTCTTGGATGATCGGCGCAA
>JAZQPH010000005.1:0-2031 GCA_045628385.1 Succinivibrionaceae bacterium | reverse complement strand
AAGGCTCGATCTGGCGTACGAGCCGACAATCAAAGGAACCGCGCCGCTCATTCTGATTGAGTTTAAATATGATTCTTCCGCCGAAGAGGCGATTGCCCAGATAAAGACGCAGGAATACTTCAAACGCTATACTGCGCAAGACCGCGGAAATATCATTATTGTCGGGATAAATTACAGTTCCAAAACAAAAGATCATCAGTGCAAAATTGAAAGACTCGGATAAGAAAGCTTGAGTTTTTTAGGCGTTATTTGTCATCGTCTGCGGAACAAAGCCGCCCAAATTTGATGAATTGAATAGCCTTGAGGACTTCGCCGTAAAGTTATGAATGAATTCTGTGTACACAACGCCATAAACTTGCAAGATTCTTCGCCGAGAGAGCATTGTCGGCAAATAAGTATCAAACTCGGAGTTTGAAATTCTTGCCGATTCGGCAAAATCGCAAATACCCTTTTTTGTTCATTGCGGTGAAGCGGCGTTGAAAAACTCCCGAACCGCCCCCATTTCTTCTGTAGACACGGACAGGCGAATTTTGCGCCAGGATTTGCGATGGCATCCGCGGTTTCTTTCTGTCCTCAATTTGCATATTGGCTTTAGGGCGTTATCGCCCGGAGAATTTACATGACGACAATCGTTTCGGTGCGCCGCAACGGGCAGGTAGTGATGGCTGGCGACGGACAGGTTACGCTCGGCAGCACGGTGATGAAGGGTAACGCCAGGAAAGTTCACAGACTCTCCGACGGCCGCGTGATTGCGGGATTTGCAGGCGGCACGGCAGACGCATTTACCCTTCTTGAGCGTTTTGAGGCAAAACTCAAGGCAACGAGCGGCAACATCGAAAGAGCTGCGGTGGCGCTTGCGGCCGACTGGCGTTCCGACAAGGCGCTTCGCAAGCTTGAAGCGATGCTTGCGGTGGCTGACGAGAACAAATCATTCATCATCACGGGCAACGGCGACGTCGTGCAGCCCGAAGACGATCTGATTGCCATGGGCTCGGGCGGCGATTTTGCCCGAGCAGCGGCCCGCGCGCTCCTTGACAACACCGAGCTCTCGGCAAAAGAAATCGCCGAGAAAGCGCTCGCGATTGCATCGAACATCTGCGTATACACAAACGGCTATTCGACGGTCGAATCGATCGAATACAGAGAGGAATGGGAGAATTAAATGACCGAGATGACACCGCGCGAAATCGTAAGCGAGCTCAACAAGCACATAGTCGGCCAGGATGCGGCCAAAAAGGCTGTTGCTCTCGCTCTTCGCAACAGATGGCGCCGCATGCAGATTGACGAACCGATGCGCCATGAAGTCACCCCCAAAAATATTCTGATGATAGGACCTACGGGCGTCGGCAAAACCGAAATCGCAAGACGCCTTGCCAAGCTTGCGCATGCTCCTTTCATCAAAGTGGAAGCGACCAAATTTACCGAAGTCGGCTATGTCGGCAAGGAAGTCGATTCCATCATCAGAGATCTGACGGAATCTGCCTACAAGATGACGATGGACGCGCAGATCGAAAGAAACAAGAACAAAGCGCAGGATGCCGCCGAGGACAAGATTCTCGACGTATTGCTGACCCCGCCTAAGGAAGGATGGGGCGACAACTCGAGGGCCGAAGACACCAGACAGCTTTTAAGAAAGCAGCTTCGCGAAGGCAAGCTCGACGATCGCGAAATCGAAATCGCCGTGCGCGGACCTCGCATGGCCGTCGAAGTCATGAGCCCTGCTCAGGGGCTTGAAGATCTGACCGGCGAACTTCAGAAAATGTTCGACCAGATGGGCAAAGGCCAAAAGAGCACCAAGAAGATGAAAATCAAGGATGCTATGCGCGCTTTGACGGACGAGGCCGCCGAAGATCTCGTAAAGGCCGAGGATGTCGCCGAGCAGACCGTCAATGCGGTCGAAAACAACGGCATCGTGTTCATCGACGAAATCGACAAAATCTGCGGCAAAGGCGAAAGCCGCGGCCCCGACGTTTCTGGAGAAGGCGTGCAGAGAGATTTGCTGCCGCTTATCGAAGGCTGTCAGGTCAAGAC
>JAZQPH010000004.1:0-12634 GCA_045628385.1 Succinivibrionaceae bacterium | reverse complement strand
AGACCGCCTGCCAGGTCGGCTTCCAGCGCCAGCAATATTTCTTTAAGTTTTTTGCTCTTGATGGTTTCTGAAAGACCCCTCAGCGCTCGCATAAGCGGAATGCCCGCTTTTTGCAGCGTATACATCTGGCGGCAGAACATCAAAAGATCATTCGCGGTGACACTTCCGTCAAACAGCGAACCCAAAACATCAGAATTGCCGGTTGATGATTCTTTTGCAAGAGTGACTGTGAGCGGAGTAACGCCGCGCGACAGCAGCGTATCCGCAACAACGCCTTCATTCGGACCTTCGAGCGTTCCCGTAACCTGCTGTCCTGACGCATCAAATCCGCGGTATGAGTAATTTGCCATGGCAAGTCCCCTTTATTACTTCACTACCTCGGCAAGGTGCAGCATTTCCTCAACAGAGGTCACGCCCTGCACCGCATAGTCATACGCCATGCGCACGAGCGGACGATAAGACGGATCTTCACGACAGACTTTGGCAAAACGCTCCGAATCTTCAGCACGCAGCGCATCCATCATAGGAGGCGTCAGTTCGAGCACTTCGAACACGCCGATTCGTCCCTGATAACCCGTAAAGTTGCAGCTCTGGCAGCCTCTTCCGCGCTTGAATGCCGCGGCAGAAGCGCCAGGCCCGATCACGGCATCGACATATGATGCATCGGATGCGTCGAGCAAGTGGTCTTCTTTGCAGAACGGACATATTTTTCTTACAAGACGCTGAGCTATGACGGTTCTTAGCGCAGAAGCGACGAGATAACCAGGAGCGCCCATGTCCATGAGTCGAAGGGCCGATGAAACAGAATCATTGGTATGGAGAGTCGTAAGAACGAGGTGACCTGTCAGCGCTCCTCGCATGCCGATTTCCATCGTTTCCTGATCGCGCATTTCGCCCACGAGAATAATATCGGGGTCCTGACGCAGAGTAGCTCGTAGAACCTGCGCAAAAGTAAGGCCTATTTTGGCATTGACCTGAACCTGAGATATTCGCGGCAAACGGTATTCGACAGGGTCTTCAACCGTAATGATTTTATTGCCTGGAGTATTGAGCTCCGACAATGCGCCGTACAAAGTCGTCGTCTTACCCGAACCAGTAGGACCCGTGACAAGAATAAGTCCGTGAGGTCTGTGCAACTGCCTTCTGAACAGCTGAAGAATTTCTGGCGGCATTCCGACGTCTTCGAGTTTTAGCAGACCACTCGACTGGTTGAGCAGACGCATTACCACCGATTCGCCGTTTTGGATAGGCATCGTGGAAATACGGACGTCTATGTCGCAGCCCTTAACGCGCATGCGAAAACGACCGTCCTGCGGCAATCTCTTTTCGGAAATATCAAGACCGGCCATGAGTTTAAGCCTGAGCACGAGAGCCGGGGCAATCTTGATTTCATTCATGACGTTCTCGTGAAGAACGCCGTCTATGCGCATGCGGATGCGCAAAACTTTTTCATCAGGCTCGATATGAATATCCGAAGCGTGCACTTGCACTGCGTCTTCAAAAATTGTTCTCAGGAGTTTTACGACCGTAGCTTCGCTTTCGCTTGCGGCCACGTCGGTCCTGCCGATATCAAAATCGGATCCTTTGTATTCTTCTTCAAGCTGCTGGGCGAAAGACTCTATTTCGCGTGTTTTACGGTAGAGCTGATCAAAGTACTGCAGAAGCTGGCTTTCGCGGGCTACGGCAATCTTCATTTCCCTAGGAGAAAGAATATTCGAAATAAAATCGATTGCCTGCAGATCGGCGGGATCGCTCATCGCCACGAGAACCGAATCGTCAACATCGACGTTGATAGCAAGAACGCGGAAACGGCGCGCATGAACTTCAGGTATTAGGTTTACGGCGTCTGTGGAAATCGATACATGCGTAAGATCCAAGAACGGCACGCCGAGCTGCTGCGACAAAAATCTCAGCATGCTTTCTTCATCGATAAATCCGAGTTCGATAAGTGCCTTTCCGAGTTTTAATCCGGATTTCTTTTGGTATGCGAGAGCGTTGGTAAGCTGTTCATCGGTAATGACTGATTCTGCGACAAGAAGATCGCCCAATCTCATCCGAAGTTTAGGACGCGCCATGTTTTACTCCCCCAGTTCAGCCAAGCGTTTTTGCGCGAATGCCCGCGAAGCATCCGGCAACCCGACAGCCAACGCTTTTTTGTAATTTGATTTTGCAGCAGATAACGCGCCTTGCCGTTCAAATGCAATCGCAAGACCCATCCACCACCTGCCTTCCGAAGGAGCAATTTTCGTCAGTTTGCCGTAAGATGCGACGGCAAGGCCTGTGTCCTTCAAATCCATTGCCAAAGCTGCTTCCGAGGCATAGTAATCAATATTGCCTTCTTCGGCTTTTGGCGAATATGCAGCCAGCGCGGCAAGCGCTTCTTTGTGTTTTCCCTGATCGGCTAGTATGCGCGCAAGCAACAGCCGGTAATCGGAATAAGTCGGATCAAGCTTGATGCCCTGCAGCAAAACTTCCTTTGCCCTGGCAATATCGCCAGTTCCGAAATGCAGCGACGCGAGTCGCTTGCGAGCTTCTGTATTTTTTGGCTCTCTTGCCAAAACGGATTCCAGACTCTTCTTGGCCGATTTCATGTCGCCTCGAGCTATAGCTGTTTCGGCATCTTTCATATCGAGCGCTGACTCTTCGGCTTTGCTGAGCCTTGCTTCCGTAACGCGGATTACTGATTCTTTCCTCGGCTCTGACTTCTCATAACCGCGAGTATCCTGAACTGATTTAGGTTCATCTGGACCGTAGACGTAATCCTCAAGTTCCTTCAATTCCTCAGGAGTTTTTGCAACAGCCGAAGGCTCTTTGACATCTTGCTCCTGAGCTTCGATTGCCGTTGCTTTCTTCATGATAGGAGCCGGTTTTGACTGAGACTGAGCGGGATCGTCCGCAGGAGTTCCAATTGTTTTTTCAGAAGCGACAGGCTGCTCCTTTTTAACTTCATCCTCACGAAGCGCCACTTCAGCCTTCTTTGCCGGCTGAGAATCAGCAACATTCGCGTCAGAGTTTTTGGCAAAGTACCATGTGCCGACTCCGACTGCCGCGGTCAGCACGGCAGATACGACGCATGCGGCAACGAGCGGCACACGCCCGGTTTTCGTCTCTGGAGCCACATACACGCCGCTCTGCTCTGTCTGTTTTCTCTTATCGAGATCATTCAGCATTTTATTGATGACGCTCATGCAATATCAGGCGGGCAACCGCTCCTTAAAATAAATTCAGTCCGTAGGCTATAAGCGCAGCGCCCGCAAATAACCCAATCAAGCACAACGCCGCTTTCACAAATCCGTGATGATTCGCTCTCACGTCTTCAGTGTCGCGGGCTGCCAGTTTTACAAATCCAGCTTTTACCTGATGCGACCCTGCACCGTATGCCAGCATCAGACTTTTATGAGCCAAAACATTGATAAGCCGAGGAACGCCGCGTCCTGCTTTCCATAAAACCTTCAGAGCCTTCGGAGAAAATACGGACATTCCCTGCAACCCCGCTTTGCGCATGCGAAACTCAACATACGCCGCAGTTTCGTCTCGCGTCAGCGGTCTCAGCTCATAAGAAAAAGTGATTCGTTGGCGGAGCTGCCTGAATTCCGGCAAAGCAAGGCGTCTGTCGAGTTCAGGCTGTCCGAACAGAACAATTTGCGCAAGTTTTGCCGATTCGGTTTCCAAATTGCCAAAAAGCCTGATGGCTTCTAGCGTATCCGATGGCAGATCCTGCGCCTCATCGATAATGACGGCAACGCGCCTGCCGGCTGCATTAAGTTCTATCAGTTTGCGGTTAATCGCATCCGTTACGTTGAGGGAATCGGAGGAATCGAGTTCTATCCCGAGTTCGCTGGCTAACGCTGCGCGCATTTCGGCCGCAGTGAGATACGGATTAGGCAGGTAAGCAACCTCAAATCCTTGCTGCATCCATTCACAGTTAAGCAGCTTACGAAGCAGCATGGTTTTACCCGTGCCTACCTCACCAGTGACTTTTATAAAGCCTTCCCCGCCAAGCAAAGCAACTCGCAATGTATCGAGCGCCTCGTTATGCGGCGGAAGACCATAATAAAAATCGGTATTTGGTGTCAGGCTGAACGGCAATTCGGCAAGACCAAAAAATTCCCTGTACATCGCTTACTTGAGAAGTCCTTCTGTGAATGACTTAGGCTCATCTGGATACCACTTCTCGAGCAATTCGTTGGAACGGCGCATTTCGTCTTTCCAAACCTGAGAACTGTCCACGACAATCGGTCTTAGCAAGATAACAAGTTCAGCTTTTCTCTTTCTGTCTGAATGGTTCGAAAACAGATTGCCGATCACAGGAATGTCTCCAAGGACCGGAACACCGCTCTTTTCCTGTTCGATGATTTCCGTCATGAGACCGCCGATTACTATGACATCTCCCGACTTGGCCCGAACAACCGTATCGGCTTCGCGGATAGTCGACTTAGCCATAGGCACTGACATTTCCTGGTCATATATGGTTAAGCTTTTAGTCTGCTCCTTGACGTCGATGACCGCAGGATGTACCTGCATGGTGACAGTTCCGTCGTCGTCGATCTGAGGAGTTACGTCAAGCGCGACACCCGAGAAGAACGGCGTAAAGGTCACGTTCGGAGCTGTCGTAGTCGTTGCTGCGGAGGATGTCGTGCTAGAGGACACTTCAGTCACGAAATATTCGTCTTCGCCAACTTTGATGACTGCTTTTTGATTGTTGCTTGCGGCTACGCGAGGGCTTGACAGGATGCTGACATCACCCTGCGTCTTCAGCATGTCAACGATGACGCTCAAGTTAGAATCACCAAACACGAATGAAGTCACGCCGCCGATGCTGGCATTGACATCCGAAACAAGAGGATTGAACGCTTGGAAAGCGCCGCTTCCGTGTTCATTCGGACCGAACAGCGATTTCCAGTTGATGCCGTACTGAAAATCTTCACTCAGCACGACTTCCATGATTTTGGCTTCGAGAAGAACCTGTCTTGTCACGCGCTTCGTTGCCTGATCAAGGAACGAGCGAATAGTTTTGAGTTCGGCAGGAGTAGCCCTTACAACCACAATTCCGGCTTCAGGCTGCACAAGAACACTTTTTTCCGATCCGCCTGACGACGATTTACCGATAAAAGCGGTCAGCGCAGTCTGCAAAGATGTCCAGAACTCATGCGAAGTTGCAGTGGATACCGACGTTCCCGAATCGCCGTCAAACCCATCTCCTGAATCTGAATCGGAATCAGATGAAGACGATCCGGAATCCCCCGAGCCAGATCCAGAATCAGAAGAGCTGTCTTCCTGCGTCACGCCGCCCGTCGTAATGTTGAGAGATGATTTTCCCGAACGCTTCACGAGCAGATAATCAACCGAGAAAACCTCCGTGCGAACTCCCGACGGATATATATAGAAAATCTTATCTTTAAGTTCGATGTCATAACCGTATATCGAACTTATGGCATTCATGACTTCCTGCAGGGTTACGTCTTTTAAATCAAGGCTTATAAGACCTGACACTTCAGGATGCACCACGACGCCATATCCGCTGCCGGCCACAAGAGACGGGAAGAACTCCTGCGCTTCCGCATTCTGAGCCTGTATTCTGAGTCGCTTGGAGGAAACATAATTTTTCTCAGATACCGCTGTCTTTCCCATACCGAGTTCAGCAGCCACATCCGAAGGAATTTCCATGGCGTTCGTCTGAATACTCTTCTGCAGTTCCTGCTGAATTTCTTCAGGCTGCCTGTGATTGTATACGCAGCCTGCAAGCGCCGCAGCCACTGCAGCAGACGTTACCGTTCTCAAAAGTCTGTTCATTGTCGTCACTTTCAGAATCGCTCTTAAAATTTCGTTAATTTCGGGCTACGTCATCAGCCGCAGCCAAATAATAAATATTTATCAATTCGCCTTTAATACATCAGCATGCATCTTGAGCGTGATTTTTTCATCGTTTCTGGATAATTCTACTCTGCCAGGGAATATGCCCGTCACTTTGTAGCCATCCACTTCGTCGCCGACACCAACTCTGGTTCCTGAAATAATCGCTCGCGCCGGAGAATTCAGAAAAATAGCATTAAGCGTCAGACCGCCAGATGATTTTGATGCGCCGTCTGGGACAGAGACCTTCGGTACATAATTTATAGGCGCAGTCGGATCGCGAAGCACATCTGCACTTGACAATGTCGAAACGAGAGCGGCCGCAGCCGCGCAGATCGCTGATATCTTAGCCACGGATGAATTCCTTATTGTCGCTTATCGTTATCACTTCGATTTCCACTTCGGCTTTCGGATAATCTTTGACAGAATACCTTATTTGGCCCCAAATAAATTTGCGATCCAAATTCTCAAGCGCCTGAAGATAACGCATGGTATCCATGAATCCGCCCTCAAATTTGATTACCGTAGTGTGGCGATACAATCCTGTTCTCTCTTTTTCATACTCCACGATAGTTTCCGGACTGCTGTTCGATATGGAAATCAGACGAAGACCATGCATGTCAGAAAGAACATCGCGAAGAACTCCCGGTATTTCGTAAGCGGGGATGAGATCAAGAAAAGATTCTTTGACGCGTTTTTGCAAAGAAGCAATCTTTGCCTCAAGTTCGGCAATCTCTCTCTTTGCCGCTTCGGCAGGATCCTGTTGCAAACGCTCGCGCCAACCGTCAGCCTCCATTCTGGCCGCGGCAGCTGCACTCTGATCCTCTTCGATCTTGCTTTTGTAAGTCTTTGCTTTTGAAAGCGAGGTGTCTACGACATTAAGGTATAACGGGGCGACAGCAAGGCTCAAAGCAGCAACCAGAATCAGAATTTTTTCGCTTTTCTTCTGCTTGGAGAATTTTTCCGACCAAGCTCGCCATTTGTCAGCAATGCCGGATTTTTTTGGGGATGACATTTTATTTCTCCTCATCCGAAGCTGGCTTTCGCTGCTGAGAATTTATCTTCGGCGGCTCGTAGCCTTTTAATTCAAAGCCGTACAGACCGTCGCTTTCTGCATTTTGATTTGTCTGGGAAGGCTCAACAATTCGGAAACCCGAAAACGATTTTGTTCCGAGAGTCTCGGCATTCTTAAATCTTTCGAGCATAGCCGGTATTGCTTCGGGACGCAGCGTTTTGCCGGCCAAATCGACTTTCTGGCCTTTGGCCCAAAAATCCGTAATCTGCACTTCTGCATCGGAAGTCCTGGCCAAATCAGCCATGAAAGCTGAATAAGCAATGTCGGTGTCGGCCTTTATTTTGCTTATCGAATCGAGCAGAAGCGATTGAGATTCATAGTGCTTCTTGAGATTTTCAAGACGTCTTTTCTGTCCCTCATCGCTTTTTCTTGACTGCGCAGCCGTTCTGAGCGCTTCCGCTTCTTCTTCCGCAGCCGCTCTTTCCTGCTCTGCCTCATATGCAAGATTCGACCATTTTTTCATATGTGCGTGAGCAAAATACGAAGCAACGATCATAAGCGCCAAGGCAACGCAAAAAATCAAAACCACGCGACCCAGGGACAGCGGATCTTTCGGAGGCTGAAATTCAGAAAAATACAGGTTTATTCTGTTCTTCATTTAATCATCTGCTCCCGTGCAGCACAGCCATCAGCGGCAGGAAACTTATGTGTCCGCCAGTTTCCGAGGAAGCATCGCTTATCTCAAATCCGAACGTGCTTTCCAAATATTGCTTGATTGCAGGAACATCTTGGCAATCAAGAGCCAGCGTCAGTTTTTTAGGCTGCGTTATCTTAATCTGCGATACAAGAAAGTCGATGGAGCGCTGCAATTCAAGTGACAGCGAATCAAGAGTGTCCGAATCAAGAGATCCCGGCAGATATTTCGGCAAATTTATAAACCCTCTGAGCGTGCGGCTGAAAAACAGCGAAGACTTTCGGTATACGAGCATATTGAGTTCATTGCCTTCAGGCTGGTACAGCACCAAAGAAACCTGCTCGTCGTTGGCGTCAAACCTTTCAGCTATCGCCACTTCTTCGCAAGTAATGGAGGTTATTTTCACCATCGGATTCAGCACATCGCAAAGACCTTTCAAAAAAGTCTTAGCGGCGGCAATCACCAGAATCTTGTCATTTGGATATGACGGGGATTTGGGCATATCCACGTAGTCCGCAACCAAATTGGAGACATTGTCCTGAACGAAATCCTTAATCGCAAAAGTAATTGCCTTGCCGACTTCGGCTTCAGGCACTTTCGGTTTGTCAATCTGAACAGGAGTAAACATGCCTTTTAAAAGCACAACTGCGACACCGGTTCGCGAATTGGCACCGGCCTCGGCAAGAAGTTTTCTGACAGCGTCATAGCGTTCTTCGGAATTCATGGCCGCTGCCTGCAAAAATTCCTTTCCCTTAATTTTTGTGGCGAGGTAGATCTTCGATCCGCCGATGCCCAAAACCATCGCAACGGCGCTGCCGCTGCTCTTGCCAAAAGAGAACATTTTCTGCCCATTCAAAATAAAAACACGTACTCTGCAAATGAGAGCACACCATTGGCGCATTTTACCTTATGCATGATTGTCTCAAAATGGCGAGATGTGATCGGTATGCTAGAATTGCGCGGTTGTGCGCACATATAGGCAAAATTCGTGCATTCGGGAGAGAGATTTATGAGGAAATTAGTGTTGCTTTTGGGGAACAAAAATTTCATAGCAGAGTCTCTTTGCGGCAAATTCGACCTTCTCATAAATAAAGACAACGCAAAACGCTTGGCCAAATCGGGAGCTCATCTCGGTCACGAATACACATGCGCGGCTTATGATGCCTCCGACAAAATCGATGCCAATCTTCTTTGTTCACTCGAAGGCGCGATCAGCGAAGGCGGAATTCTTGTTTTGGCGCTGCCGGTTGAAAATCCCGAAGACATCGGCGACAGATCGAAGTACTTCGACGAAGCCTCGCTTGCGCATAGATCGCATAACGGCAAATCGGCTCCTAGCAACTATCTTAGAAGATTGGGACGCATGCTCGCATCTTCAGAAGCTGCCGTCATCACACAAAGCAATATCCAAGATCTCGATAAATTGCTCCTAGAAGCAAGGTCTCATAAAAATGGTTCCTCGGTACCCGATGCATTTCCAGAAATCGACGAGCTTCTCGGCAATCTTGATTCAGGCGCGGCAATATTGATCGGTCCTCGGGGATCGGGCAAGAGCACTAGACTTGCCTATGCCGCCAAAACTCTCGAATATAAAAATTGCGCCATAGCGGCGCCTTCTTTGGATTGCCTTGAGCGTTTCAGATCTCTTGCAGGCAGCGTCAGAGAAATTTCTGCCGATGACGCGGCACGAGCCAGCGAAAAATACATACTCATTGACGAAGCCGGATCCATTCCGCTAGCCAAATTGGAAAACGCCTGCGCAAGCGGAAAAATCTGCATCATGACGGGGACATCGGAAGGGTATGAAGGAGCTGGTTCGGGATTCGGCATCAAACTCGAAGAGAACCTAACAAAATCAGGCATAAAAGTATCTAGACTGAACCTTTCAAAGGTATTCCGCCACGAGCCTGATGACGAACTGTCTAAGCTGTGGAAAAAGATATTCGTACCTTGTTCCGAACAGCCAATCTCGTTAACAAACTTCGAAAATGAAAATTTTTCGATCCGCAGAGTCACTTCGGCAGAACTTGCCGCCGATGACGAGCTCCTCAGCGAAACATTCGGAATTCTTCGGGAAAATCATTACAGAACCAAACCATCGGATCTTCGCGAACTCTTAGACGGCGCCGACTCTGAAATAAGAATCATGGAGAACGGCAGCGGACGCGTAATCGGAGCTCTTTGGGCTTGCATGGAAAAAGCCGATTCAAAAATAACTCACGACATATTCCTCAATCGCAGAAGACCGCGCGGCAACCTGCTGCCCCAAACGATGATGGCCCATGCAGGATTCAAAAACGCCGCCTGGTACGAATTCATGCGCATCGTAAGAATAGCCGTATCCCCAAAGGCGCGGCGGCATGGCTTAGGAAGAGCTCTTGTCGACAACCTTCGAAGAACCATGCCCCAAAACATCGACTTTTTGGGCGTCTCGTTCGGCGCAACAAGCGAACTCATGGAGTTTTGGCATGCGCTCGGATTTTCTTGCATCAGGTTGGGCGCAAGGGCCGATGCCGCAACTGGATTAAGTTCTGCCATGATGCTTTGCACATGCGGCAGGCTTCACGAACAGGTATTGGGTGAATGGCGCTCGTCTTTTCTTCGCGATGCGATCGTCCAGGCGCCGCGCGCGCTGAGCCGAATGGATGCGCGCATAATAGATGTCGCTCTCAGAGGAGGGGATCCTGAAGCATCCCTCGATAAACAAAATATGCGCGATCTTGAAGCTTTGAGCGATGGCAACAGAGATTTTGAGTTTGCGCTTCCTGCCCTGTTTGCATGGATGCTGGCAAAACCCGCTGCCTTCGCAACCATAGACGTCAGCGAACGCGCCGCCTTCATCGCAAGATATGTACAGTACAGCCAATCGGATGAACTAAGGCAAGAGATCGTTCAAAACATCAGAACGGCAGTAAAGAATTCGCTTGCTGATGAAAACAAGCGCCATTCAATGTAACAATAAACAAAAAGTCCCTCGCTGAGGGACTTGAAACATTGTTGACAGTCAGTTTTATTTACTGCACTTAAGTTTAAAGAACGTTCCGCTCAGTCCGCCGACTTCGATCGTCTTGCCGTCGCTCTTGTCTCCTGTCACAAGATCAGTGAGCGTGCATTGCGATGAACCGTTAAGGGACTTCCAAAAACCGTCTGCCACCTTGAACGTCGCTTTGGCATCGGCAGCATTCAGAATATATAGGATCTGTTCCGAACCTGAACTCTTGAGTTCGGCATATACCGTGCTGTCGGAGTAAACGCCCGTGCGGGTGCCGCGAGACAAAGCTGGATGTGTCGCTCTGAGTTTCATTATCGCAGACACGTACTCTTTGAGATCCTTTTCGTACGGAGTGAAATTGCTGAATTTTCCTGTCGTTCTGGCCACATGATCGTCGCACAGGCAAACATCGCCGCAATTGCCAGGCTGATCTATGAAGTCCAAAAGATCCGCGCCAATCTCTTCGTTGTAATAAACCGTGATAGGGCCGCTTGCCGATGCGATGAAACTCAGCGCAGCCTTGTGGCGTCTGTAATACGATTCATTGTTCAGACCGTCTTCGGAAAAGCCCGCTCTCTGAATCAAATCGCCGAAACGCAGAAAATCGTGATTTCCCAAGAACATGTTCGGCATCGCGGTCTTGTCGTAAATGGCCATATCGCTGTACGCTGCCTGAAGCGTAGAAGCAGGCTGTCCGCAGGAATCTGCCTGGAAAGCGTCATCGTGAGTAGCCAAAACCTTCGTCAGCTGGTGGCGCAGAGGGAAATTAAAGGCAGAAGTCATGTTGCCGTCTTTAAAAGCAAAGTCCTGAATGTATTTTGGCTTGTTTGTCCACATTTCGCCGACGCTGTAGCCGAGAGTCTTGTTCCTTTTGGCAGCCTTTTCAATCGTGGCCGTGATGACTTTCCAATGTTCAGGCTCAAATTGATACATTTGGTCAAATCGCCATCCGTCGACCTTCGCGGTATCCATCCAATAATTGATAAATTCATTGATGAAAGCCATTGACGGCCCTGGATCGGAACAAATGAAGTTGGAGCCAGGCTTATCAAATTGTCCCCAAGCATCGCGGCAGCGTTTTCTGGTAACGAGCTCGTTGCCCTTAGGACTCTTCGTTATGACATTGGCTTTTGAATGGCCAAGCGCCACGTCAAGAATTACCGCAATTCCCATCTTGTGGGCTTTTTGGGTCAGTTCTTTTAATTCTTCGAGCGTTCCGAACTTAGGATCGATCTTGAAGTAATCGGTTGCAAAATATCCCGTGCCGTCGAGCCTGTCGGCAAACATATCCTGATTTGCGTCCGCTTTCGACATGAAAATAGGGGTAAGCCAGATGGCGTTGAAATTCATGGACTTGATGTAATCAAGGGAATCGATGACACCTCTTAAATTTCCTTTGTGATCGGAAGGTCCCCATGCAACTCCATATCCAGATGTGCCTTTGTCTCCGTGTCTGAACGATTCAGTCATAATCTGATACATGCGGACATCGCACAATTTGCTCTTGCCGCCATTGCATGCCAATTTGAAATCTTCCTTAAACTCGGCCGGATTAAGTTCTATCACTCTGGCGTCAGTGACCACATGGCAGGCTTTGACAGGCTCGGTTCTGACTGGTCCCTTCTTTTTTGCTTTCTCGCTTTTCTCATCTGCTTTGAGCATTGCCTCGGCTGCCGTCTGTTCGGCGATTTTTGCCTTGGCCTCAGCATCCATTCCCGCCTTTGCGGCATCTTTGACAGACGTTACGGCGGAATCTATGGTCGAACATCCTGCGAGCACGGCAAAACCGGCTGCCAATGCAGCCAAGCCAAATCTGTTCATAATCTATTCCTTGATATCAAGTTTGCAAATGTACTTGAATATAGCATCACGGCGCCAAAATATCCGAAATGCACGTCAAGAATAAACAAGGTAAATCTGTTTTTTGGGGGTGGAAAGCTGGAGCGTCTCGCTCTGCGACAACCGTCTTGATCATCTGACTGACGCCCTACACATTTCCGTCAGACTCGGGTATTTTGCAAGACTCGCGAATCAACCAGACGAAACACAAACAAGCAAAAATGTCGGTGCAGTCCAGTAT
>JAZQPH010000003.1:0-6567 GCA_045628385.1 Succinivibrionaceae bacterium | reverse complement strand
TATTTCTTTCTGAAATTGTTCGATGCTACGCGGCAACGATGGAAATCTCAGATCGGGAATGATCTAGGAGAACACAAAAATCTGGACTGAGCCCATTTTTTTAAGAAGTAAGCCATAAGAAAACCTTGTCAAAATATACTCACCCTTCTCACCATGTGAATTATAACATATAAAAAAGTTGTCAAATACCGTAATTTTTAACAAAAGGAAGATTTTTCAATAGGTTACAAAGAGAGATTTGGAGAGGTGGTTCTAAAGATTTCTAGTGAGAAAGTCAAAAGACGGGTCTTCGTTTTCGATGACCCAACATCCCTCAACTTAGGAGATATCCGAGATTGAACAAAAACAAAGCAATCAGCATTGACTAATGATAATCATCGTTGCCAAAACAAAAATGCTCGCTATAATTCACCCGTTCAAATATTCCCTTCGTCTAGTGGTCTAGGACGACGCCCTCTCAAGGCGTAAACACGGGTTCAAACCCCGTAGGGAATGCCATTTTGAATACTGTTGCTTTTTTTAACAGTCTCTGTATAATTTAAGAACAATCAATATTCCCTTCGTCTAGTGGTCTAGGACGACGCCCTCTCAAGGCGTAAACACGGGTTCAAACCCCGTAGGGAATGCCAATTTTGCCTTCCTTTTCTTCACACCTGCATTTGTTGTTTTGAGCATAAGTAAGAATGCAAGACTTTGCGAAAATTTGCTGATCTTTCAAAGTCTCAGAATAAAAAAGTTGAATCTTCATATGGCAGGTTCAGACACTAAACTTTACATCTATTGTCTTGTCCTCTGTAGCCTTCAGGTCTAGGCACATAGCATACTGGCATCTTCCATCGCTCCGACGGCAGTCTTTTGCATTCAAAACCCAATGATTGGAGTTCTTTTATATATCCTTCAAAATAGCAGTCTTCTAGGATCAATTGCTGAAAATTGAATATAAACTCGCCGTTAAGCGCCGTCACCTCAATCAACAGGCAATCTCCCAAATACGAAGTTACGATCATGTCGTCAAAATACGACGACATCTCGCCGAATTCCCCCGTTCTCATGTAACTCACCGTAGATGTCGGTATCCATTCTTTCGGGAAAACTTCTTCTGCAATAATTTTGTTTCTACTTTCTTATGATTGATATATCTTAGTTCAAATCATTTATTTGTTTTACGCATAAAAATAAAGTTTGATTATTATTATCATAATCATCAGCTAAGATCATTTCCATGAGAACTCTATTATAATTAGTATCGCATTTTCTACGATACGTAATATTAATAACTGAATTACCTTCTTTAAAATAATTTCTTAAAAAATCTAAATCAGTCTTTCTCTTAAAAACATCAATATCATCTTGATGGACATTTCCGAGTTTTTCAAAATTTGAAAACCATTCGGAAATTTTTTCGGAGAAGCCCTTATTTTTTAAATTTTCGTCTTTAGACATATGCACGATGTTGAACGTATCATTCGTTATATTTATTTTGAGAATTTTTAAGTATAGAGAACAGATTGTCTCATAGGCAATCTTGTTGCCTCTTCTGTCAACACCTGTAGATTTATACCAATTTGACTTTGCTTCATACATTCTCTTATCAGCAATTTTTTCTATATCTATGATGTTGTTGTTATCTTTTGGAGTTGCATAACCGATAGCAACGTTGAGTTTATCGCTATAGATACCTTTCCAGCTTTTACACAAAGTTTGAAATTGCGATTTTTTCTCTTCAAATTTCTCGATTGTTGTAAAAAGAATGGCATAAAATTCATCGCCGCCAGTACGGAAAATTTTTCCAAGCTCTCCAAAGGCTGCAGTTAATAGCCTTGACGATTCCTGTATCAGTTCATCGCCAGCGGCATGACCGTTTGTATCGTTAACATTTTTTAAACCAGTCAAATCCATTGAAACGCAGATTAAATCATTAGGCACAGATGAAGCATATCTGCCTATTTCTTCCTCATACGCCCTTCGATTAAGCAACTTTGTAAGACCGTCAGTATATGCATATTGGTAATACAGCTGCTGCTTTCTATGTTTGACTCTATTAAAGGCAATTAAAACAATTATGCATGTTAGTATAAAAAACAAGCATAAAGATGATGTCAAACTGTGCTTTTTGATAAATTCAACAAAAGTGTAATCTATTGACTGTTCGATGTATTTATTTAAATAACTGAGAGCTTCATTATCTTCTAAAGAGCTTAGCGCCTGGTTTATAAGAGGAAGAATACCTTTATGAGAAGAACTGACTCCGAATGCCTGAATTGAGTTATGCTGCAATTCAACATATGACAAACCATCATATTTGGATTTATTAAGAATTATGCTTGCCCTGAGACCGCTTAAAAGAGTCGCATCTGCTTCCCCTGACACTACTGCATCAAGACATTCTTCGGCAGAATTTAAATAAATTTTATGATTTTTAGAAAAATATTCCTCTGCGTAATGGAATTGAATCTGATTATTAACATTTACTGCAATCGTACCTTTTTCCGAATCTGTCAAATTATCTTTATAAACCAGATTCATAGCAGAAGAGATGACATCTTTAGAACTAAAAAGATTGAGTTTTTCCAAATAGTTGAGATCGTCCGATATCGGAAACATCAATTCGATGTCATGATTCTTAACAGCAGCGATCATTTCTTGAGTGCTGTTATAAGGCTTAAACTTGAGCTTAATTGGCTTGTTTGTTTTAAGATTACCAAAGCCATTTTTTAAAACATCAACAATTATTCCAATAACATTGCCGTTATTGTCTGTTGAACTATACGGCATGAAATCATCCAGGTAACCGACTTCGATCGTGTAATCATGATTTTCCAGCCATTTGTCTTCAACCGCGCTTACTCGACTGGTTACAGCGGTATTATTAAAGTGTTTTCGAGAAAGCTCATAAATGTAGTACGGTTCTTGATTATCAAGTTCGGTTAATGCCTCATTGAGTTCATCGAGAAGATCCGTTCTGCCTTTTGCAACGCAAAGATACATGTCTACATTCTTGATTTTTAAAAGAGGAAATATATTATCTTTTGCGGTTACAGATGCACCCTCGCCGATAAAGGCATCGACTTTGCCTTCCAACAATGCATTATCTCTGTCTTGAATTTCGTCATACACAATTATTTCTGCATTGATTTTATTATCATTGATCCACTCTCTGATTACTTTTTCCAATAATCCGTGAATGGTGCCAATTTTCTTTCCATTCATAGATTTATGGTCTATCGAGATAGATTTATCGTCATCGCGTATGTATATGTAATAACCTTCATATCCCATTGGAAAATCAGGATAATTAAATAAACTTAAGCGATTTTCGGAATAACCTAATCCTGCTAATAGATCTATTTTGCCTTCAAGGAATAAATTGTACAGCTCTGCCCAAGAACCATACACATATTCATATTTCCAACCATTTATTGATGAAATTTTTTGAAGATATTCGTAGGAATATCCAGATTTATCTTCGCCTTCCGAAGCGCCTTCCTGAAACTTTTCATTCTCATAATATCCAATTTTGATTTTTTCTCTTTGAGAGTCTCCGTCCGCAAAGGCAAAAACATGAGAAATTGTTCCAAGAACAAAGAATATAACAAATTCTAGAATTAAACTGCTTGCTTTAAACATTATTTAATGTCCGAATATTTCATCATAATGCCATATCAGCCAAGAATACATACAACAATTTATCATGCCCGAGATCTTAAGAGATTTATGATCTAGGTGCTAAAAAATTGGGTCTATACAGAATTTTGTGGGGTAGTTGAGTTTGTTGGCGCTAACAAATTCATCAAAAATGTCCTCATCACTGATGTGCCTTACAGGGTGATAAGTTGCCTAGGAGCAAAGTGTAAATAGCTTCTGAGGTAGATTTTATCTCTCCAAACAAAAAACTGAACCAAAAAATTTATTGACACATTCTAAAAAATTTTTTGTTCTATGACAACTCGATATGTCTTCAAGGCATTCAACCTAAGATTTTTTAAATTCTAGCACTACACATAGTGCAAATGATCAAAAAGTGTTGATTTTCAAAGAAAAATCAGCACTTTTTTCTTTTTATCTGTTTAAAACGATGATAAAATGTAGTACTAGTAATACACTACACACTGCATTTTTTTCGAGTTTTATATGCCTACTTTAAGAATTCAGAACCTAAAAATCGATTCTGACACGAAAAAAATTACTTCCGGCACCGCTTCAATCAAGGAAAGCAGGTACCTTCCAAAGGAAAAATGGATTCAGAGCAAGGATTCTTCAAAGAAGCCGTATCATTCAGTTTCGGTCACAAGAGAAAATTTAGGCAGGATTCTTTATCTTTCGGATGACAGGAAAAAAGGCATATTCAAATCGCCGACGAGGGGTATTGTTTATTACGATTCTTTTGCCGACGAATTCAGCCCGGTCGACAAAAATGACGAAAGAATAAAACATCTTTCCGAAGAAATGTTTCCGGAGCAGAACGTTCATACGGTATTCGGCGACTGCTATCTTTTGCTGAATTTTTTGAGAACGTCAAAATTGCTCGGAGTTCTTCGAAATTCTTTTGGCGAAAATGAGCAATACGAACGCCTGCTGATGCATATATTTCACGGAATACTGAAAGACGGAAGCAAAATAAAATGTTCCCACTTTATTCAGAAATCCTATGCGTCATATTTTCTCCGCGACGTTTCTCTTCCTTCGCTCGAATGCGATTTTAAGTTTTATTCGGACATGGGCTCCGACAAATTCAGGCTCGAATTTTTTAAAAATCTGACAAATCATCTGAAGACGATATATCCCGATTTCGGAAAAGGATGTTTTGTCGATTCGACGCCTTTGCCGAACGGCATAAAGGACAATCCTTTCAACGCGCTGTGCGGCCACGGAGTCGCGGGCGCGTCCGTCCAGACCCGTCTGGTTCTCGTTCTCGACCGGGAAACGGGACTGCCGGTCTGGTACGAGATAATTCCCGGAAACGTCCTTGATTTGAGCACCGTCGCGAACATCGCGGAGAACGTGTATTCGAGCATCGGCGTCACCATAGAGTCCGCGGTGCTTGACGCGGGCTACGTCACTCGGGATTTGCTGAAGTCTCTGGGTTCGTCCGAAGGAGAGGCAAAAAGAATCCGCGCGATTACGGCGAGAATGCCCGCAAAAAAGGGCTATCCGCACAAAGAGCTGTACGAAAAGAACAAAAGAAACATAGCCAATCACAAATGCGATTTTCTCAGGGAAGGACATTCGTATTTCGGCAAAAAAGAAACGATTGAGCTGTTCGGAACCAAAATAAACGCTTATGTCTACGTGGACCGCATGGCGGCTCAGATAAGATATGACGAATTTATAAAAAAACACGAAGACGAATTTAACAAGATGACCGATAAGGAGAAAAACTGGCTTGCGGTCAAATTCGGATTTTTTATTTTGCTGTCCAGCAAGGACTCCACTCCGAAAGAAATTCTTTGCGAATATTTCGAAAGAACCAAAATCGAAAATGTTTTTAAAACGTCAAAAGAGTATCTTCATTTGCTGCCGCTTTCAAAATGGAACGAAACTTCCGTCAGAGGCAAGATATTTGCGGATATCATAAATACGATAATACTTTTGCTTCTGCGCAAAGAAATAAGAGCTTCGAATATTTCCATATCCGAATTATTCGGCGTAACTCAGTCATGGATGTGCTTTTACAGCAAAAGAAACGACGAAATGCTAATAGAAACTCCCAATACGCAAACAAAGGAGTTTTGTAAGCTTCTCGGAATAAAGAAATCGCCGATAAACATTAAACATTTTTCAAAAGAAATTGAGAACGTTTATCAGGGGATCTAACATGGTGACAACACGGCTTGTAGTGCTACAAGCCGTGTAGTGCTAGATTTGCAAAAATCTTAGGCTAAATGTACACAAAACCCAATATATTCTTATTAAGATCGTTTATAAAATTTATTTCCTCAAGAACATTATTATTTTTTGAAAAATTTAATTTCTCAAGCAAAATTACAGCATCACTATTTGCCAATATTGAAACTTGCCCTTTATTTACAACAGTAGAACTAATATGTTTGCTTGACAGCAAATTAACAATATTTTCAGCAATTTTTGAAATTTCGTTATTATCGAGAGATGTCATTAATGCAATGCTATTCGTATTTTTAGCATGTACATCTAAATACTCAGAAAGAATTTTGCAGGCTTGTTCGTCTTCATTAGACGTAAATACTGCAAGTGTTCTTATTCCTAAATTTCTTGAGAACATTGATTTGTCGCGAATTCTGCCTGGAAAAAGATATAACAAAACATACAAACCAGATAATGCAAAAATGCCAAAAACAAAACTAGCAATAGAAAATATTACATATTTCTTTAATTTATATTTTTCAATACTTACTGGACCATTTGGGTTGCCAATAATCACATCTGGTTTTACAGCGGTTACCTGTCTTGAAAACTGTCCCAGTTTTTCATCAATCTGATTTTTTAAATCAATATAGTTGTTCTTATCATCTATCTTTTTGTTGTATATCCAATTGCTATAACCTTTAAAAGTATCTGCATCTAATATTCGATAACTCATTCCTGGTA
>JAZQPH010000002.1:0-2131 GCA_045628385.1 Succinivibrionaceae bacterium | reverse complement strand
GGATCTTTCCCTCGACGATATTGAACAGCTCCCTAATCAGGAAATAGGCGAGCTCGGTTTGATTGCCGTTTACAAGAGATGTCAGCGAAGTCGGATCGTAGCCATGTCGTTCTGTGAGCCAAGGAGTTGAACTGGTGTATTGTCTTCCTAAGACCGCTTGGCCTCCGACTTGGATCTTTCCCTCGACGATATTGAACAGCTCCCTAATCAGGAAATAGGCGAGCTCGGTTTGATTGCCGTTTACAAGAGATGTCAGCGAAGCATGGATGACATAAAGGGAATATTCATTTGACGGGCTGGCGCGCTCAATTCGACCTGCCAACCTCGTGTTATCAGACAATCTGACAAGCCATTCCTTGAAAAATGCTTGTGCAGTCTTATCGTTCTTAATTTCTTCTGCCATTTTTATCCTCCATAATCAATTCAGAACTCTCGCTGTTTTAGTCCCTGTACAGATCGTGATTCACAAGGCTTCGGTAATAATTGCCGATAGTCAACGGGGCGTTGTACAGAGTAGCGATTAAATATTGGCGCATATTGCGAACGCGGGTTGTGTTGTCTCTCAAGCTATCCAGAACAAACTGGATATGCTCTGAATTGAGCTTCAAGAATTGGGCTTTCACCACCTCCAAAGGTTTTTCGTCCCGTGATACCCGAATGTATGGTGCTGTGGAGCAAATCACATCGACAATCAGCTCAAGGATTTCTTCCAACAGATCAGCAGAGCTCGGATAATCGTGAAGTAAAATCTCATAGTCGATATTTTCCTTTACGATTTCCCGATACTCATTTCTCAGATTCACATCCGTTCTTTTCGCGTCCGCATCTTTGAACGAAGTGAAAAGAAAAGAATCAGTATCACTCAATTCAGTATTATTTGGATCAGTATTATTACATTGTGATTTCGGAAATTCAGGAGTTTCGATTTTCATCATTCCAGAATTGTGATTTTCACCATTCTTGAATTGTGATTCTGACGAAGCGATGAAATTCTTCACATACAGCAGGTTTGGCTTTCCGAGCCCCTGCCGTTTTCGCTCAATCAAACCGGCCTTGGTTTCCAACTCGGCAAGCAGCTTAACCGCTTTCTGACTGGCACAATGAAATGCCTCTGTGATTTCTTCAACGGTGAAGATGATGTATACGCGACCGTCTGGATCAAGCCAGCCGTTCTTTTGCGATAAGTTCATCCGATCAAGGAGAATACCGTAGAGTATTTTTGATTCTGCGGAAATTGTCTTGAAATGCTCATCGGTAAACAGTGCCTTGGGTATACGATAGAAGGAGAACTGATCGGACTGATTGCCATAAAAGTAATCGTATGTCATATCACCATCTCCCGTGGAAGACCTACTGCCTTCATAACCTCTTTGGTACACCAACCGATACAGGGGGAATCTCTGCCATATGGACATCCATCGCACTCTGATTTTGGAAGGACAGCGGGCTTCGGCTCACAATACCGAATCGGAATGCCAAACCGAAGAGGCGGTTTCTGTGGAACGGGGCAACAGCAAGAGCGCAAAGAAAAAACACATCCTTTTTTTCGCCCTTTCCAGAAAGTGCAATACTGGCAGCCATAGACGTTATAGTTCCACGATTTTCCGTATGCTTTCATTGTGTCGAACCTCCTTTCATCAGAATGTGGGCATGAAAAAAGCGCCAATCTGTTTCCGGGTGGAGACGGACTGGCGCAAAACGTATGATAAAAATGATTAAACTACGACAAACTGGTACAGGTCTATACAAAACCGGACAACGTCCTTTTTGGGGAAAAGGGAGGAGCTTATGCCACTGAAAAACAGACCCAAAGAGTTCCCGAAAATGCAGAAAAGTTAGCCCATTTTATAGCCCCGGAAGCTCAAAAAAGGCGGTTAGCCCATTTATAGCCCCGACAAATTGGGCTAAATTAGGAGAAAACCAGTCAAAAAAGGACAAAGTTTATCAGAACCCGGCTGATGCAATATACAACAAATCCGTATGAAAAAAGCCCGAAAACCAATGTTTTCGCGCTTTTTCTGCACAAATATTGTGTTTTTTGAATTCGGATCAGCGCTTGCTGAACTGCGGAGCGCGACGTGCGGCTTTGAGACCAAGTCGGAGGCCAAGCGGTCTTAGGAAGACAATACAC
>JAZQPH010000001.1:0-6059 GCA_045628385.1 Succinivibrionaceae bacterium | reverse complement strand
AAAGAGCCATCCCCGGATTCTTTGTCTGATGCCAAATCAGAACCGAAGGCTCAGGGCAAAGAGGATGAGGTGACCGCGCCTTCGTCTGAGAAGATCAAGGTAGAAACTCCGTCCGCCGACGAAAAACATGCGTTAGCTGATGAAAAGACCAAAATCAAGAATGCTGTTAAAGCCGAAGCTCCTAAGGGCGAAGATCCGAATGCGCCAAAGAAACTGATTCAGGATGAACTACTTGATAAACCTCAAGAAGGCGAGATTGAAGTGGCAATTCCGATGAATGAAGCATCGGCAGGCCGCGAGGCTGAAAAGAAGGAACAAAAGCCGGACGAAGCGCAGATTGTTTCAGAAAAACATGAGCCTGCAAAAATAAAGTCGGAAGATGCGGCATCGGACGCAGCTTCTGACAAGAAGCAAGAACAGATTCAGCAGGATGCGGCGGACGCGGGGTCTGTGACCAAGGATATCGTTTCCAAGGAAGCGCAGAAATCTGCGCTGAAGCCGGAAGGCTCAAGATCTAAGGGCACGCTGGAGATTGATAAAGCCGACTCTTACAAAATTTCTTTCTCTTTCAAAGAAGAATGCTGGGTAGAGGTCAAATCGGCCGGCAAAGTCGTTGCAAGCAAGCTCAATCCTGCAGGCTCATCATTGGAAGCAACAGCGCAGGAAGCTCCTGTCTCTCTCAAGTTTGGCGCCCCGCAGGCTGTTGTTTTGTCGATAAACGGCAAGCCAGTCGATCTGAGCGGCGCAAAACCCGGGTCGCTCTACAGACTCGAAATATCAGCAAAATAGGTCACGGACATGTCAGAAAATAAATTCGGAAAAATCGAACGCCGCAAGACCAGAAAAATTCGCGTCGGCAATGTATGGGTCGGAGGTGATGCCCCAATTTCCGTGCAGACAATGACCAATACGCTGACGGAAGATGTGGAAGCAACCGTTGCCCAGATCAATGCAGCTGCTGCGGCAGGCGCTGACATCGTAAGAGTGTCCGTGCCGTCCATGAATGCAGCAGAAGCTTTCAAGGATATCGTCGCCCGCGTCAGCGTTCCTGTCGTTGCCGATATACATTTTGATTACCGAATTGCGCTCAAAGTCGCAGATTACGGCGCTGCGTGCCTTCGCATTAATCCCGGCAACATCGGATCGTCTGAAAGAGTCAAAGCCGTCGTCGACAGTGCAAGGGATCACGGAATTCCTATTCGCATCGGCGTAAACGGCGGTTCGCTTGAAAAAGATCTTCTCGAAAAATATGGTGAGCCGACACCAGAAGCGCTGGTAGAATCGGCAATGCGACATGTCGATTTTCTCGACAGGTTCGACTACCCTGACTTCAAGGTTAGCGTAAAAGCTTCGGACATGTTCCTGACGGTAAATGCTTATAGGCTTTTGTCTCAGAGAATCGAGCAGCCTTTGCACCTCGGAATCACCGAAGCGGGCGGTGCAAGATCGGGAGCCGTCAAGTCCGCCATCGGTCTTGGATTGATGCTCTCCGAAGGAATCGGCGACACGCTGCGAGTCTCGCTTGCGGCTGATCCCGTAGAAGAAGTCAAAGTGGGCTTTGACATTTTAAAATCGCTAGGCATCAGAAGCCGCGGAATTAATTTTATTGCCTGCCCGACCTGTTCGCGCAGGGAGTACGATGTTATCGGCACGGTGGCTGAACTTGAAAAAAGACTATCAGACGTCGCTTATCCGCTCAACGTTGCCGTCATCGGATGCGTGGTCAACGGACCTGGCGAATGCGAATCTGCCGATATCGGCGTCGCGGGAGCCAAAAAGATGGTCGGCTACTATGAAAACGGCGTAAGAACCGATCGCATTGCGCACGAGAATCTCATTGATGAACTTGAAAAAAGGATCAGAGCCAAGGTTGATGCCTTAAAAGCAGAAGGCGCAGCTTCGGGCAGTATGATCGTTTGATGCAAATTTACAGACAAACGGAAATTTTAAATGGCAGTTAAGATTCAGGCTGTAACGGGAATGAGAGACATTCTTCCCGACGAATCGCCGCTTTGGCAGAAGGCAGAGACAGTTCTCCGCAATACGGTATCTTCTTTCGGTTATTCCGAGGTCCGTATGCCGATTGTCGAAGCCACGGGTCTTTTTGTCCGTTCCATCGGCGAAGTCACCGACGTCGTTGAGAAGGAAATGTATACCTTTGACGACAACGGCGAATCTCTTTCCCTGCGTCCGGAAGGCACCGCGGGATGCGTTCGTTCCTGCGTCGAGCACGGCATAATCCATAATCAGGAAAGACGACTTTGGTACGTCGGTCCGATGTTTAGGCACGAGCGTCCGCAAAAGGGACGTTATCGCCAGTTCCATCAGTTCGGTGTTGAAGTTTTCGGAATAGCGGATGCCGATATCGATGCGGAATTGCTGATAATGATTTCTTCCTTCTGGAAGCAATTGGGCATATCTGACAGGCTCAGCCTGCAGCTCAATTCATTGGGATCTTCCGAAGAGCGAGCGGCATACAAAGAAAAACTCGTGCAGTTCCTTGAAGCCCACGAATCTCGCCTCGACGACGATTGCAGAAGGCGCATGCGCACGAATCCTCTTCGCGTTCTTGATACCAAAAATCCCGTCATTCAGGAACTTCTCAAGGATGCTCCTGTGCTTTCTGAATTTTTCGGCGAGGAGACTAAAGCGCATTTTTCGCGTCTCATGGCTATTTTGGATGCAGCCGGCATCGAATATGAGATAAATGATCGACTTGTTCGCGGACTTGATTATTATAATTACACGGTTTTTGAGTGGGTTACCGCCGACTTGGGTGCCCAGGGTACCGTGTGCGGCGGCGGTCGCTATGACGGACTCGTCGAACAGCTTGGCGCGCAGCCGTCACCTGCTGTCGGTTTTGCCGTCGGTCTTGAGCGTCTGGTGCTTTTGCTCGAAGCTGCAGGCAACGCCAAAGAAGAAAAATCCGCGGATGTGTATGTCTGCGCCATGGGCAGCGAAGCATCTATCAAGGCTCAGGTTATCGCATCGAATCTCAGAAATTCGCTTCCGGGCGTAAGAGTTATGGTAAATTGCTCAGGCGGCAATTTCAAAAAGCAGTTTAGGCGCGCCGATCGCTCTGGAGCCGCGTATGCCGTGATTCTCGGAGACGACGAACTTGCATCGGGAAGCGCTGGTCTCAAGAACCTTCGCGAAGAAACAGAACAGAAAAACGTCAGTCTGAGCGCATTGGCTGGCGAATTGGGAATTTTATTGGGGGTTAAGCAAAATGGCTGATTACAGCACCGAAGAACAACAGGCCGAAGCGCTGCGCGACTTTTGGAAGTCAAACGGAAAAACCATCATGTTCGGCATTTTTGTCGGAATCATCGGCATTTTGGGCTGGCAGTATTTCCAGAAATTCCGCGCTGAAAAAATGGAAGAATCAACTGCTCAGTACATGTCTGTCGTCGAAAAGATGAAGACGGGTTACAACAAGAACACCGTCGATGCCGCCGAGGCTCTCATCGAAGCAAATAAGGGCAAGGTTTACTCGGATATGGCGTCGCTTAATTTGGCTGCGCTTGCCGTTGAGCAGGAAAAAGATTTTGCCCTTGCAGAAAAGAATCTCAGAATCGCTGCTGAAAGCCGCGACGCTGCAGTTGCAAGCGTGGCAAAGCTCCGTCTGGCTCGCGTTCTCATTCAGATGAACCGATATGATGAAGCCGAGAAGACTCTTGCTTCGGTAAAAGAGAAGGTCTATCAGCCATCCGCTCTTGAAATCCGCGGCGACATGCTGCTAAGCCAAGGCAAGAACGATGAAGCAAAAAAGGTCTACGCCGAGGCTCTTGAACTTGTTAAAGGCACACAGTCAGAGAGACTGTATACCGTTCTTAAGATTAAACTCGACGATCTGAACTGATTTATATTGCATTCTCTGGCGAGGCGCGGACTTTGTCCGCGCTTTTTTGTTCTCTATAATCTGTCGCTCCACATGACAAAGACAGACTGCGATCGACATCAAAAAGTTTCAAATGGTATAATCACACCAATTGTGTTTATGCTCGAGATGGCATCTTTCCATGTTTTTAAAACCGTTTAAGCTAGTATTTTTGGCCGCTTCCTGCGCAGCGCTTTCGTCATGTTCCTGGTTCGAGAAGGATACTTATGTCGTGGCGGATGTCCCTGAAATCGAGAATCGCTTTGAGCCGAGAGTTCTCTGGAAAACTTCCGTCGGTTCCGGCGTGGGAAAATATCACAGCCAGCTGACGCCGAACGTCACCGACGAAAAAATTTTTACGGCATCCCGAGACGGCATGGTCTATTGCCTTGACAAGGCTGACGGCAAGGTTGTTTGGAGCATTGATCTCGATGACCGAGAAGAAGCTGACGACAGGCGTTCGGTTCGTCTTTCGGGCGGCGTTGCAGTGGGCTTTGATAAAGTTTTCGTTGCTTCGGAAAACGGTTATCTGTACGCATTGAACCGCAACGACGGTTCGTTCCTTTGGATGGCAAACCCTGGTCAGGAAATTTTGTCCTCGCCGCTTTCTCTTGCCGACAAAGTCGTGGTAATGAGCGCTCAGGGGCAGCTTTTTGCGTATAACGACGAAGACGGATCGGAAATTTGGAAAACTCCCGAAGAGGCTTCAGCATTTTCTATGCGCGGAACCTCGGAACTTCTTTCTGTCGAGCGCGGAAAAATAATTCTTTACGGCACGGCGCAGGGCAAAATTGCAGCAGTCGAATCTGACACGGGTCTTCTCATCAACAATCAGATTGCGAGCTTGCCAAAGGGCATGAATACGGTTGCAAGGCTCAGCGACGTCGATTCTACGCCGCTTATCGTCTATGGCGAAATGTATATGGCTGGCTATCACGGAAGCCTTACTAAGAGCGGCTCGCCGAGAGACATGCCTTGGAAAGCGAACATCAGCACCCTGAGAAATTTGGCGTACGATTACACCATGATTTTTGCGGTCGACGATCAGGGATATGTTCATGCAGTCAGCCGATCCTCGGGCAATGAAGCTTGGGTCAACAGAGAGCTTGCCCACCGTAATGTCACGGCTCCTGCAGTAATTGACGATTACGTTGTTGTGGGTGACGAAGACGGATATCTGTATTGGCTGAGCACTATAGACGGTTCCATCCAATCCATGGATGATTACGACAGCGACGGCTTGTACATTCCTCCTGTCGTAAGCGATGGCGTGGCCTACTTGCAGACGCGAGACGGAACGCTGTACGCGCTGACTTTGAAAGAAGCGGTCGTAAATGAAATCAAAGAGTCAGATTCTTCGGGTTCCGATGTTTCTGACGACGATGAAGACGAAGAGCTCAGGGCAGCCCGCGAACGCAGAAACAAGTGGCGTTAACAGAATGAATATGCCCGCGGACGTTCTGCCGCGGGTTTTTAAATGGAGAATCAGATGACACCAGTCGTAGCCCTTGTAGGCAGGCCAAACGTCGGCAAATCGACGATGTTCAACCGTCTTACCCATAGCCGTGATGCTTTGGTCGCGAATTTTCCCGGTCTTACCCGCGACAGAAAGTACGGTAAAGCCGAGATTGACGGACTCGAATTTATTGTAATCGACACGGGCGGCGTTGATGGCAGCGAGGACGGCGTCGAACTCGAAATGGCCAATCAGTCGTTCAAGGCCATGAACGAGGCAGACATTGTTCTCTTTCTCGTCGACGCAAGAGAAGGCATTCTGCCTGGCGACGAAATAATTGCCGATCACCTGCGCTGCTCGCTTAAGCCCGTAATCCTCGTGGCCAACAAAATCGACGGCATCAACGCTGACGTGGCTTGCGCGGAATTTTATTCTCTCGGTCTCGGCGAGCCGCAGCAAATCGCGGCATCCCACGGCATCGGCATTTCTCAGCTCATAAACGACATCGTTTATCCTGAGCTTTGCAAAGTCAAAATGGACGATCCTGACTATATCCCGCGCGAAGCCGAGGACAATCT
Source organism: Succinivibrionaceae bacterium (assembly GCA_045628385.1). Classification (GTDB taxonomy): domain Bacteria; phylum Pseudomonadota; class Gammaproteobacteria; order Enterobacterales; family Succinivibrionaceae; genus JAZQPH01. Next base: position 145 of record JAZQPH010000001.1, on the reverse strand, counting down.
GGTTGATGACGAAGTTGCTGAACACCGAGTATGCTTCGTGTTCACTGGGGGCAGGGTTCCTTGCTTCAAAGAAGATTTTTCTTTTGAATACGTTCCTGTAAAGGCCATACGCCTGCAAGAAGACGTAGAAGTGATTCAAAAAGGC